>JAKMGM010000066.1 GCA_022424925.1 Candidatus Poseidoniaceae archaeon
ATCATAGTCTGATACTTTCATCCCCACTTCATACTCATCCAACAAAACATCGTATGGATTCGATTCCCCTCCATAGTATGCAATCTTCTTTTTGGTCATCTCGATGAGAGATTCAAGTTGTGGTAAAAAAGATTGGAAATCTGAATTCTGTCGTGCTTTTTGCCATGAAATCAACGCTTCGGACTTGGCCTTCGCAAATGCGGCCACGAACGCTGACGGTAACTGTACCGCCTTGTCATATGCGCGACGAATTTCTCGAACATTGGCTCGTTGGTCTTCATCAAGTCCTTCCGATTGTTCAAGTTGTGACAGGAGACGACCCATTTCATCATCAGTCAACCGTGTGTGGCGCTCGGCTGCAAGCCATGACAAAATATCTGAACGCGCTTCTGAACCCTTCGCTGGCATGATGGTTTCTTGATCCCACCCAAGATGGCCTTGAAGGGCCCCCAATCGATGAATGTCTTTGACACGTTCAATGAATACCTGATAGTTCTGCATGTGTGTCCCACCGCATCATCCATGATGAACACTCGTACGAACTCCTGTGCACTTGCAAAAACCATTGGACAAAAACTGCCACACATTGAAGGCATTAAGCCTCCTCGGATAAGTATGGTGCGGCCTTTTTCTCGTAAGGCAAAGAAAATCGCACCAGTTCGTATTGATGATGAAGAACTGCAAGAGGTTATTGATGAAGTCGAAGAACCCATCGAAGTCGTCAACGAAACGGATGGTGAGCACACGAAGGGGAAGATTCCAACCGTCATTCCATTTTCGGAACTTTCTATAGAAGAGGTCTCAGGGCACTTGAAGAATAGCGCTCAAACCGTTATCAAAACATGTATGGATATCCGAAGAGGAGAAAACGTACTCATTGTGTGTGACCCTACCACTGGAGATATCGGTCAAGCGTTGCATGAGGCGGCAAATGAACGCTCAGATAGAGTTCTTCTCATCGTAATGCCAAAAGCACGTCATCATGGTGAGGAACCGCCCTCACCAGTTGCAAACCTAATGCGGCAACAACAAGTTGTCATTGCCCCAACGAGATATTCCCTAACGCACACACGAGCAATCCAGCAATCGGTTAGAGCAGGTGCGCGGGTTGCAACAATGCCTGGAATGACCAATGAAATGTTCAGTAGAGGAGGCATGTCTGCCGATTTTAACGAAATCAAACAAAAGATCAGCGACCTCAACCCCTTTTTCCGCCGACGGAGAATTGTTCGTGTCAAATCAGAACAAGGCACGGATGTTTCATTCGAAGTCGGGTGGCGTGACTGGAAGCTGGATGATAACGGAATCTGTAATCGACCAAAAATGCTCACAAATCTACCTGCAGGTAAGGCTTTCATAATGCCTCGAGAGGGGACGATGAATGGTACGGTGGTTATCGATGGTTCATGGGAATCAAATCTCGTCGACGAACCAATAACACTGGTCATTGAAGACGGCATGGTCATGGACGTAAAAGGCGGAACCATTGCAGCATCGATACGCCAAGAGTTCGGTGAGGCTGCCAAGCGTCTGCGTACGAAAGACCGAGAAAACGTATGGACTGTTGCAGAATTTGGCTTTGGTATGAATCCACAAGCGCGTCTATCCGGCAATGTGCTGGAAGACGAAAAGCGGTTGGGAACATGCTATTTTTCTGTCGGTGACAACACCACACTTGGTGGTACATCTGCAGTCGGCATTCATATTCCCGGTGTACTGAAAAACGCCAGTGTTTGGCTGGACGATACACAATTCATTTCCAAAGGTAGTTTCACCCTTTGGGAATAATCACCGCACAGCATTTTGCGTACCGCAGATTGGACAAAATCTCCAATACGGGTCAAGTCCGATTCCGCAGCCACGGCATAGAACGCCAGAGCGTATTGTGGGCTGTACGGGTTGCTGAGGTTGATTCCAGCCCTGTTGTTGTTGGTTCCAAGCCTGTTGAGGTTGCTGGACAGGCTGCTGCTGATTCCAAGCCTGTTGAGGTTGCTGGACGGGCTGCTGCTGATTCCAAGCCTGTTGAGGTTGCTGGGCGGGCTGCTGCTGATTCCAAGCCTGTTGAGGTTGTTGAGACGGCTGTTGCGGCGGTTGTTGCGGCTGTGATAGCGGTTTGCGGATTGGAGCAACTGGACGAGGAAGGTCTTGTGCTTTCTCGGCTGCTGGTGAAGAAAGGAACTCAGAGAGGGATACTGAGCCGTCACCGTCCGTATCTGCTTGTTCGTGTAGGGCTTCGGCTTCCTCGATTGTCGTACCGGTAGCAACAGCCAACTCTTCAACTGAAAGTTCCTTATTTCCATCCGTGTCTGCCGCAAGGAAATGTTCTGCAACACTCACGAACTCAGGCTCTTTCGCTACCTCTTCGGATACCGGCTCTACTGACTCGATGACCGGTTCCAAAGGCATCTCTGGTTCTGGCACTTGGGCAACTGGTTCAACGATTGGAGGTGTTTCAACAGGCGCAGCGGGTTCATCTTTACCCAAACCGATGTCAAATGCACCGGAGAAGGCATCTTCTTCAGCACGGGCGACCATACGTTCGTTGCTGGTATCGAGCGTTGGTTCGACGGTTACCACGGGTTCGAGGTCGGGTAGATCAACCGTCGTGCTGATTTCTTCGGGTGTGGGCAGGTCTGGTAGCGCCACTTTCTCTTGAACAGGCGATGTCGGGGGCGGGAGAGGGACTTCGTCAACCATTTCCGGTAGCGAAACAGAAGATGGGGTGGATGTGGTTTGAGGGGTAGGGAGTGGCGTTGAGGCGCTTTTGATTGGTGCTGCAGATGCGTTTCCGCTCGATAAAGACGGGACGGGCAATGCATGGCCGGCCACATCCAGCGACGCGTCAAGTTCATCAGCCACGGTGAGTAATGTACCAAGATGCGTTACAGGGTCAGCGAACAATGTCCTAAGTTCGTTGAGATAACGTAAAACTTCGCCTTCGGAGCCAGTCGTTGAGGCAACCGCCAGTAACTTGAGAATCCTCATCGGGTCAGCCAGCGTAGCTAACTTGCTTTGGTCTTCGGACGAAAGAGAAGGAGATTGTCCACTGGATTCACCAGATGAGTCCGGCAGACCAAGATACTGTGAAAGTGGGTCGGGGAGACTCATGAGCCCCAGATGACCGGCGACCAGGTAGTAAATCTCACCGCCCTCGCACTGAATTCGCTCGCTCGCAGCTTCAAAATCAAAATCACCCGGCAAAAGCACGATGTCTGACAAGATGGAGAAAAACTGCTCCATTGCTGAATCTTGGTCCATGGCCATGAGCGTATGCACCATATCTGAGGAATCAATGACGCCAAAATACGCTGCAGCATCATCAACTTCGATACCGGTCGGCAATGATGCACCTTCAAGTTCTTCTTCAGCCATGTCAACCCCCCTCATATCGTCCAATTGAATCGTGTTCTTGAGTATGATGTTTCATAACGATGCTGCGTCAAACTCTTTTCACACATTCATCGATTCCTCCCAAGGTTGAAAATGGCACGTGATTGAGGTGCAGACCATCCTGTCCCCTGAAGTTGCATCAAAATTGTACGCTCATCATCTCCATCAGCCAAAGCCTCGTGTACCCAATCCGCTGCGGATTCACGGTCTGCAGTTTGCCATTCTTCGAAAATTGACAAATCGACCTTTAATTTAGCCTTGCGAACCTTTGCAGAGCCTTCAGCATCTGGTTCGCTTGCCTCAACGACAGTACTGACTTTCTTGGCTGCCGTTCGAGGTGCTGTTTTGGAACCAGGCGGCCCACGGCTTGGAGGTTTCGAAGCGCTCTTAGGAGGGCCTCCAGGGCCTCGTCCGGGCGGTCCACGCGATGGCCCAGCAGCAGGTTTACTGGGACTGCTTTTCGGTGGGCCGCCGGGACCTCGGCTTGGAGAACGGCCCGAAGGACCGCCTGTGGTCGTAGAAGGTGCCTTTTGCTGCGGTCGCGTTGCAGCGCGACTGTTACGGAATGGAAGTGGTTCATCGTCGTCGTCGTCGTCCCAGTCGTCCTCATCATCATCAAGATCGTACTCATCACCTCGGCGACGGAGAAGGACAATTCCTACGAGGAGTACTACGAAAAGACCGACTCCGCCAGCGATGAGGTTTGTTGAACTCATCAGAGAAGACGTTTCATCACCAGCACTCGAATCCTTCTTTGGACATCCGTCCGCAAATCCATCGTCACCAGCAGCCTCATTGGGGCAGTTATCAATCAAATCCGATACGCCGTCGTTATCTGAATCCAGCTGGCTCAACACACATCCGTTCTCGTCAATACTGTCCTTTTGAGAGTACGGGGTATCAGGACACAAATCTGGAGATGTCCCGTTCGGGTTGTCTCCCAGCCCATCATAATCTGCATCGATCCACTGTGTCGGATTGCCCGCAAGACCTGCAGGTTCAAATTCATCTCGATAGCCATCTCCATCGTCGAAGCAACCGAGGAAATCAACGAATGAAGTTCCAAATTCGGCAGGGCATTCGTCGGCATCAACTCCTGCAGGGTTATCGCCGTAACCATCACCATCTTGGTCGAACCATTGTGTTGCATCCGAAGGGAAAGCATCTCCGGATTGATTCTCACGAAGTCCAGAAGTTTCGTTCAGCGTGTAAATGTAGGTTCCAAAATAACCATCCCCATCGGGGTCCGCCGATTCGTCAATACAGCCATCAGAAAGAACCGGAGTCCCCTGAGGCGTATCTGGGCACTGGTCATCTGCATCTTTAACGCCATCCATGTCGGTGTCACGTTCTGAAGCAGAACATCCATTTTCATCAACACTCTCTCGTTCGCTTTCAACGGTATTCGGACACAAGTCGGCAGGACCTGCAACGTTATCCATGTCGTCATCTGACAAGAGTTGTTCATCACTGCATCCATCAGCATTAACAGCATCACTGAATGTCGTCGACGGGCAGAGGTCTGCATCGTTAAACACAGTATCTTCATCGTCATCCAATTGGTTGTCGGCACAACCTACCGAATTGACGGTGAGACCCGTATCGGTGTTGGGGCAGATGTCTTCCAAGTTCGGGATAAAGTCGCCGTCATCATCGGTACCGTCAATAAAACGGCATCCGATACCGGTGCCGTCAACAAAAGGACTTGTCCCCTCAAGAACACCGGCAATCGTCGGGCATTCGTCCGCCTGGAAACCGTTTGGATTGTCACCGAATCCGTCATCATCAAAGTCAAGCCATTGTGTAGGGTCTGTAGGGAATTCATCTTGTGAATCCATCCAACCATCGCCATCGGAATCGGGGCATCCAGGATAGGGGCTTGTTGAATTGCCGAACACACCCGGACAGCCATCAAGAACAAGTCCGTCACCGTCATTCTCTGTCGAGTTGTCGGTAAGATTGTACGAATCGGTCCAGCGGTCGGGATGTCCGTCAGAATCGTTGTCTTCCGCTGCGGCTACATTATCGGGGAAACGGTCAGGATTTGTCGCACCCTCTGAACCGTTATCGCCGTAACCGTCACCGTCACTGTCCGCCCACTGCGTGGGGTCTGTCGGCCAAGCATCTGCTCCAAGTGAGGCGTTCCAAACATAGGGAACCGATGATGGGTCGGATGAACCGTCACCATCGGAATCTGGGCAACCCTTGCGGTCTCGGAACGATTCGCCATAATCAAACCTACAAGAATCGCCTTGTACCAAATCAGAGGAATTGTCGCCCCATCCGTCCCCATCAGTATCCTTGTACTGTGAAGGATTGAATGGGAACAAATCACCATCAGGCTGGCTCGAATCGTATTCGGTTATACAGCAGTCTGGACCCGAATTATCGCCATAACCATCGCCATCTGAATCCGAAGCGAGTTTCCAGTTAAAGATGAATACATCGCCATCAAAATACATGAAATTATTGTTCGACCATCCGTCCTGGTCGTAATCATCACAACCCATTCGGTCAATCCATGATTCGCCTGAATCATCGTTGCATGCGTCATCCACATCAGCATAGCCGTCGTTATCAAAGTCAAGACACCCATAGGTGAAGAATGCCGACGGTGCATTGTCGGTAGGACAGGCATCCGTCAATGGTCCGAGTGAATTATCACCGTATCCATCTCCATCGCCGTCCGACCACTGGTTTCCGAGATGAGGCAAGTCATCAACCAAATCAAACACCAAATCCCTATCTGAATCTGGATAAAGACGCAGCGATTTGACGACCTGTGCCATGTCGTCCTTGAACGCCATGTGAAGGGTTTCATTGGCGTCGGTGTACAAACCAACACTGCCCATGGTCGATACATCACCAAACGAGAGTGAATTCCAGTGGTATGTTGTTTCAGCAGCATTCAAACTGTTCCATGTTAGGAGGTTTGTTTGTCCAACGCTGGTCATAAGCATGAACGTGTGGTTTTCGACTGATAGATCCCAAGTTCCGCCAGCGTTTGAGGCGGGTTGGGCTCCGAAGGATGACCAGTTTCCTGTCGTGTTACGAACATACAGCACATCGCTGTTTGAATCGCCACGCACCGCCATAGCAGGCCATTCTCCGCCGACGAGGTCGAGACTGAACGAACCAACTGCTCCAGATGGTTGAGCAAGATTTGCAACGGATGTCCATGTCGTATTTGCCTCCAATGAAGAACCGTTCAACTGACGCTCGTATACACTCAGCACACCTGTTGAAGTGAGCGTAGAAACAATGAGGACATCGGCATCGGTTTTCTCCATCGAAATGTTACTCGAAATATCGCTCAAACCCGTGATAACGTGTTCAGTGACGTTGAAGCCGTTGTAGAGCCAAACCGACAGGTTGTAATTGGACGCATCCGCATCAATCAGGGCCACTGCAAGATCGCCGTTTGGTAAAATGAGAGGTGCAAAATCACCGGATGCCGCCGAACCTGCGTCTCCCAGCTGCGTGTTCACCCAGTTCCCGCCCGATTCCTCCAAATAGACCAACTGTTCGTTAACCGCGTCTCGATAAACTGCGGCTGAAGAATCGTTTCTGTCAATAACCACCTGAATCGGATCGGCGAGGTCGACGCCTGTGGATATCGAAGAATGCGACCATGTTGAATTGCCTTCTTGCGATGCATAAATGACGAATCCATTGACATCATCGGCCGCACGCATGATGTGTTGATGTCCCTCTGAATCAAGAGCAGAACCGAGGAATTGCGCAGTTGTCAGCGTCGTGAGAATTCCTTGTTCAACTGCTGTGTAACTTGAGGTTGTGTGAACTTTGATGGCTTCACCACCTTCGGTAGTCATGATGATTGGCCTTCCAGAATCGGTACCTGCAAATGCGAAACTGGTTTGATTCGAGGAATGCGAAGGGAGTGTTTTGTCGGCCCAAACACCTGTGGGTGTTCCGTCATCAACGTGCTCAAGGTATCGCAATGTCTGCGATTCCTCAAAAGCAAGGAGCATGCTCGACTCGCCACGGCTTGAGGTCGAAAGGTCGAGGAATGAGAGTTGCTCATCAAAGGAAAAAGTGGTTGATTCCCAATCTCGCTCAGAATACATTTCGTGGAGAACCTCATAGGATGACCCCGTACTTTGTCGTGCACTCATACTGATTTCACTCAATCCATCACCGTCAATATCGCCGTTGGTAGAAATTGACAAGCCCTTGTAGGATTGGGCTGAGCCGGTAGCGAGTAACTCAGAGATTGAAGTGAGTCCCACTGATGAGCCCAAATGAAGTTCGACTTTGCCAGCTCGTGTCGCCCCGAGTTGCATGAGCAATACATCGTCATATCCATCTTCGTTAACATCGCCCGCTTGCTTGAACATACGGCCCAGCATGGCATTTGGGTCTTCCCCAGAACGCGTCCAATTCGGTGTCGAAGAAGAGATGCCAGAGGAGGAACCGTGATACAACCAGACTTTTCCAGCCTGATAAGCAGAAGTACTGTTGTACAATTCCGAGAACATCATGTCATCGTAACCGTCACCGTTGACATCACCGATGAAATCAACTGTATATCCAAACATCTTACCCTGGAGATTCGATGAAATTGCTTGGTCGGAAATTCCACTTACTCCAAATTCGGAGCCAAGATACACCTCAATACGTGGGAAACCTGAGAATGAATCAAAGTTGGCAGCGTTCGAAACCAGCAAGTCGTCATAACCATCGCCGTTGAGGTCGCCAGAACCTGAAACTGATTGACCCAGAAGAGTATCTTCTTGGGTTTGAGAGATATTTCGCAAGAGGTTCATCTCAGAAGCGTTGCCCGTAAAGATTGACACTTTGCCTTTGTGAATAATTTCTGAAGGTGTAGTCGCTACGACAGTCGAATAGTTGCCTGAAACAACCGCCAAATCAGCGAATGCATCGCCGTTCATCGCCGGAATTGCTTCAATTTTCCAACCGAATGCATCACCGTCGTTACCCGTTTCATTCCACCATGACTGCTGCACGAGCCCACTGGTGTTTCCGAGATAGATTTCCACAATGCCATTGTCACCGGCTCCGTTTCCTTGCGCGGCGTTCCAGCCAGAAGAACCGATGGCTACGTCAGCAAAACCATCACCGTTGAAATCTGCGACAGCAATGTCTGACCCAAGCCGTTGGCCTGCTTGAGACCCTTCGATCGAAGTCATCGTGTTCAAGAGTCCTGTCGATGAACCAAACAACACAGTCACGCGCCCGTTCTCTGCGTATGTAGATGAAAAATCAGGCTCGGAATAGACGAAATCATCGTAGCCATCGTTGTTGATGTCAGCAAATGCTGATTCGCCTTCTTCGGCCGCCAAGGTGGCAGTGATTGCACTGCTCGGAACAGGATTTATTCGTCCTTCATCTTGCCCCGAGAGACTACGCAGCAACTGCAAACTGGTGACGCCTGATGTTTGCGAAGTGGTTGCAATTTGTTCGACACCGTTAGTCTCCAGTCCCATTCCAATATGCTCAGCAAGATTCGAATCTCGCAGAAGAATGCGACGGTCGTAGGTCGAACCATCGTAGCGAATCAAACGAACTTCGTCGTCTGCAGTGTAAAGCAGGTGCGCCATACCGCTCGCATCCATTTCGAGTTTCATCGATGCGCCCACTGGCCCCTCATCAAGCAACTGGTGATACCAGAGATTACCGCTGTAGTTCATCTCCCACAGCGAGCCGTTAACATCTCGAAAAACAGCGTATTCAAGTTGCTTTTCAGGCAAAACGACCATCTCAAAATGGGTAGGATGAACATCGTAAAGCACGGTGATTTTTTGCCATGTCTGTTCCGAGAAGACGGAGTTAGGGAACGCAATGTGTGCTGATTTGACATTGGCTCCATCGGCATAAAGGACATACTGGCGCCCGTTTTCATTCACAGCCAATGCACAATCCACCAAAGAAGTTGCACTCGAAGGTTCAACCGAATCGACCAGATACATGTTCCATGATGACGCAGGTGATTCGGTCATTGCTGCCCCGCCTTCATACGAACCGACATAGACATCACCTTGTGTGGTAGTCCAGCACGCATCAAACCCTTCATCGTGACTCATTTTCAGGTCTGGAGTACCCATCGTATGGTTCGGCAATGTTAGGAACACTTCTGACATCCAGTAATCCAGTGCCGATTCCTCACGGACGGTTGCTTCTGGAAGACCATCGAATGCGATTTCGACCCCGGCAAAATCATGCCCGTAGGCATCGGTGAGGGGCACAAAAGAGCTGCTCGAGTGTACAGCAGGGTCATCCCTGAGCGATTCTTCGATGGTAATCGGCTGAACCATTGGAGAGCATAAATGAACCAAAAACAAGAAAGAAAGGAGCAACGAAACTGTAGGAAGATATCTGTTCGCTGACGCCGCCATAATCTCTTGACGCCACCCTTCCTTGAAAACGCTTGTTGAGAATAACGGTCGATGACCCCCGTAGGGGGTCAAGAATGGTTCGCCGAATGAAGGCTGCGAAAAATCAACGGTTGTTTTGTCAATGCGAAACGTTTGGGACGGATATGGCCGGCAAATCCATGCTTATCATCGCCGATGGAATGTGGCCTGAACAGCAGGTTTTTCGACAGCTTATCGACCAGGCAGCGTACATCATTGCGTGCGATGGAGCTGCCGCTCAGTGCTTTGAAAACGGTATTGAACCGGCGTGTATTATTGGCGACATGGACAGTTTGTCGAGTGAACATCAAGACTTTTTCAGCAAGCAAAAGGGGACAACGTTCGTCAAACTGACGGGTCAAAACGAGAACGACCTTGTGAAAGCAATGCACTGGTCCATAGAAAACGGAGCATCGTCCATCGATATTTGCGGCATCGAAGGAGGGGATTTCGATCATCATTTTGCGGCCATTTTAGCGCTGTGTGAAGTGCCATCGAACGCACGAATTCATACGACTCAATCCGTGATTCAACGCATTGGAAAGGACATTTACATCAATCACTCTATAGAAAAAAATACGCAGTTTTCTCTGTTCCCAATTGGCACGGTTGAAGGCGTCTTTGTACGTGGAGCCCAGTGGCCATTAAGCGACAGCACTTTGCGTTCAGGAACGCAGGGGCTGCATAATAGATCGACAGGAGAGCCTCTGGAGATCCGCTGCGATTCGGGTGACCTATTGCTCTTTTTGAACCGTTGATGCCGGTAAATGCCTGCGCAGCATTTCTGAATAACCACCTTCACCATCCCATTGCTGAGCTACGAGGTCAATGCGAGCCTTTTCCAGTGTGGTTTCAAGTCCTCCCCAGTCCTCAATCAATCCGAGCCTCAATGCTGCGCGAGGCGTATATCCTGGCAGAAAGTTTCGCCACAGAAACGGAACTCTCCCCGGTGTGACGCGATTCACCATGCGCACAATCGAAGTGTTGCATGTCGTCAACAGAGAATGATACCATTCTGGATGTTCTGACAACTGATTGGCCTTTTGCGCCAGTCTTTGCAACATGTGCTTGTCTTTTTCAGGGGGCGTAATTGCCCGGAACATGTAATCCTTGTTTCCCCGAGCATTGGTCCGTAGGCCGGTCATGTCACTTTCTAAAGCAACCAAGAGATACAACTCGTAATTCCTCCACAAGCCATCCCAAGGATGGTATCGATGTTTCACCCGTCTCCTGGCTTCAAAAGAAAAGGACAAGCACGTGCCGTCGTTAAATTCGAAGGTTAAGTACGTGTGAGCAAGACCATGTAAAGAGTGAAAGTGGTCGACAATGAACCATATATCTTTGAGCTCTTCTGTATCGACAGTCACTTCATCAATCCAGGATTCATCCCGATCGCGAGTGGTTCTCCAGAAGAAATTGCGCACATTCTTGAACGTAATCTTGGAACCGTCGAATACCGCAGTGGTTATCATTTCACAATCTGAATTCCATTCAGCATCCAGTTGCGGTTGACGGGGTCGAACCCGAAGAAACCATATCAGCCACGACAGGATTAACAGACCAAAGACGATTGAGAGAAGAATCTGGAACATCGTTTCACTCCATCTACCATTTGTGCCAAATTCGTAATTGGTCATCCCACCAATCGGTCGAACCGTCGGGATGTTGTCGCCAAAGAACGCCTTCATCGTCTGTAAGTGTTGGCAGACCAGCCGTATCAGGAGAGCCATCAGGAAGTATCATTGGAGCAGGCCCCAAATCACGTAATTGACCGATGTTTGTTTCTTCTTTGATACGAACGAGAAGCAAGAACACCACAAGACACACCACAAGTCCGAGAACGCCGATTGAAATCCACCCTGTTGATTCTGTTTCAGTTTCTTCTCCAAACGAACGGCTGGGTAATGTTGCGGCCTCTTCGGCCGTGAGGTTAAGTGCGGGTAATCGGACAAGATTTACGCCCTGCACTGTTCGAATATTCTCGTCATTGATGACTTCAAGCGTGACTAAGTGAACCCCTGCAGGCAGGACGGAACAGTCGTAACTCGTACTGGTGTTGCCCGCTAATAACGTCCCTTGGACAGTCCATAGTTTGACAAATGTAGAGAAATCAACACCCGCTGTGCTGGGTACAAGCGTGATACTGCATGAGGTTTCGGTCGTGTTTTGGTTTCCAAGAACGTCGAGCGAAAAGGCTGGAGCAGGTCGATTGTGGATGGTGAGATTGAGCCAGTATTCCGTCGTTTGACCCAAATCATTTCTGTACGCTTCTTTCAACATATATTCTCCAGCGGGCCAATGAGAGCAATCCAATACTGTTTGGTTGTCGAGCACCGTAAACGGTGCACCAGAGAATGTTCGAACACCTAAGGCTCCATATCTTGGCCCAGTTTCATCTGCAAAAACCCGATGGATTGAGCATTCATCACCGGTCTCGATTCTATCTGGTGCAACTAAATCCAACTGGATTGAAGGCGTCTGCAGTGCAGGTTTGAGCCGATATGTCGGAAGTGGGATGCTGGCGAATGTGTCGCCAGCCTGGTTGATAAAGTCCAATCGAAGTGTGTGTTCGCCCAATGACCAAGCATCGTACATGAGACTTGCATTCGATTGACCGTTGAGGGCTAAATACTGGTCAACACGGACTTCCTTATCCTTGTGCGTACCGAATAAACGAAGCTCAATTTCAGTGAAATCGGAGGTTGTGTTCAGGATAACGACAACACGAATCGCATCTGGTTCACCGTCTTGATTCATGTCCATCGAATCGTTTCGAAGTGCTACGAGTGTCAACCCTTCCTCTGCCAGAGACTCCTCAGTTGAACGACCTTCTGCACGAGCGTCATCAATCACGCCCAATGGAGCCACTATACAGCACAACAGCAGTGCTGTAAGGAGCATCGGAAGCGATAATTGTGGCTTATTCATTCAACGCACCACCGTTGTTCATCGAAGTTACTTCGTCGTCAGAATCCATACCCTCAGGGACTGGTAATGGAGGTAAATCCTCCAGAGGTATCATCGACGCCAAGGCAGAATCCATGGTAAGGGAATCGAGGTCTGCAGTTTCTTTGGATTCAAACAATTCCTCCTCTAAGGATGCCCGATCACGACCCATACGCACAACCAAAGCAAAACTCGCACCAAAAATGAAGCCAAGGCCGATGACCAAATAGGTCAGCCATGACGCCGCTGGGTCTTCGCCAAGTATGGCGACTGCTGCTGAAAATTCGCCATACGAATCCGACCATCCATCCCCGTTCGAGTCTACACAGCCCTGTGTATCACGAACGGAATCTCCAGCACTGAACGGGCAATCGTCACGCAATGCTCCCAAGGGCACATCACCAAAGCCATCGCTGTCCGAGTCTCTCCATTGCAACGATTCGGTAGGGAAAGCGTCTGCTGTACCGGATGGATGTGCAGACCAACGCTCGGTCGGATCCGACCAACCGTCACCGTCTGAGTCTCTACAGCCCAATCGGTCAAGCAACGATGTGCCACGAACCTCAGGGCAGGCATCGCCTTGATTACCGTCTTTTTCATCTCCAAAGCCGTCACCGTCAATATCTCGCCACTGTGTGGGTTCATGGATGAACGCATCGCCTAAATCAGACCAGCCATCTCCATCGGTGTCTGGGCAACCCCATCGGTCGCCTCCGGAAGAAGGGCCAACGGAAGTTCCAGCTTGACTCGGACAGACATCCGCTGTCGTGCCACGGGGGTTGTCTCCACGACCGTCCCCGTCAACATCGTGCCATTGTGATTCATCCATCGGCCAAGCATCGCCGCTTCCACCAGGACTGGCGAGCCATGTACTCGAAGGGTCTGACCATCCGTCTTCGTCGGTATCTGGACATCCCCACCGGTCAAACGTCGAAGTCCCAAGAGTGGTTTTACACCCGTCGCCGCGATAGGCAACTCGAAGCGTCTGTCCATCGAAGAACTCAAGATTATCTCCATAACCGTCATCGTCGGTATCGTACCATTGACTTTCATCGAGCGGGAATGCATCGGCAAATCCATTGGGGTGAGCAATCCAATCATCGGTTGGGTCTGAAAATCCATCCTGATCTACATCTCTACAGCCAAGACGGTCTGCATACGAAATCCATTGCGATTCAACTTCCTCTGCAGATGAAAAGACGCACACATCCCCTTCATAGCCGTCTAAATTATCGCCATAACCGTCTCCGTCTGTGTCTCTGTACTGCGAGGGAAGGAATGGGAAATCATCAACTTGAGTCGCTCCATATGTTTGGTTATCACCCCAACCGTCGTCATCGGTATCAGACCACTGTGTCGGGTTGTCTGGGAAAGCATCAATCAGAGCAGCGCCCTCAGTTTGATTATCGCCCCAACCGTCGAAATCCCTGTCGCTCCACTGAGAGGGTTCTGCGGGGAATGCATCGGCACCGTCAGCCTTCGACCAATTCAAGTCGGCGTCTGAAAAACCATCTCCATCTGAATCGGTACAGCCGAATCGGTCTCCAGTCGAACTGCCCGTAATGAACGGACAAGCGTCAGGAGTTGACGCATTGAAGAGCCATGAGCCAATGCCCCAAGCGTTACGCGATTCGTTCCACTGTTCATCGTCCCAGTTGTCTCCAAAACCGTCAGCATCTGTATCGTTCCATTGCGTCGAATCAAGAGGGAAAGCGTCGCCAAATCCAATCGGATGAGCATACCACGCCTCAACACTGTCAAGTGCGCCGGGGTCTTCATCCGAGTAACCGTCTCCATCGCTGTCTAAGCAACCAAAGCGGTCACTGTCTGAGTATCCTCTTCGGAATGGGCAATGGTCGCCTTGAAACCCGTCAAGATTGTCCCCAAAACCGTCGTTGTCGCTGTCGAGCCACTGTGTGGAGTCACTGACAAAAGCGTCGGCGCCGTTTTGTGGACCCCAGCCAGAATCGGGGTCTGACCATCCGTCTCCATCAAAGTCAAGACATCCATTGCGATCGTTTGTTGAAGTACCTACAAGGTCGTCACAATCGTCTTGGTTATCGATGAAACCATCTTCATCTGTGTCTCGATTGGATTTATCAATTGAAGGGGTAAGCGTATAATCAAAACCGTCGTTGCACCACGAATCATCTGCCTTGATTTTAACAAAGACATAACCAGCAGTGTTGACTGAAGTCGACAGTACATGAGATGCTGCATTATCGTCCGCATACGTATCAACAATCGTCGCACCTTGTGAGTTTACAATCGAAAAACGTCCGGTCCAACCGTCACCAGGACACCACCATGCAGGACCATTCATCGTTCCTGAAAACGAAATTTGAACGATGTCACCTTTTCGGGCTTCAATTTTCCAAAAGTCCTTCTGGTCATTGCCCGCATCACAGTCCGGGTCACAGACATAACCGTTGGATGTCACTCCATCGGTCAAAGGATTCGCACTCTGAATCGTGTCATCCGCCGAAACCGATGGCAGCATCGAAAGCATCATCGCGGCCAGCGAGATGGCCATCATCCGCTTCGCGAGCATGATTGCCCAAGTGGCGGTGTGCCTATGAACACCGCGCTCCAAACAACACCCGTAGGGTGTTCGGTTCGAAAGGCCACAATCAGTTCCTTGTCAGCAAACATGTGCCTCACCAACGAAGACATTTCTAAATAAATCCGATGCTGTGTCTCGCTGTGGCATATCTGTTCGGAGTATTGAATACCCCATACTGATTGGTATCAGTTCTTCATGATTGATGTGTAAATCCTCTCAAAATCTTCCGCATTATGCTCGTAAGTGAACGTTGAAAGTACCCTTTCCCTACCCGCTTTAGCCTTCTCTATTCTTTGTTCAGGTTGATCTAAAATTCTACAAACAGATTTGGCTAAGTCACGGGGGTCTCCCGAATTGAATAAATCCCCAACAGTCGTGTCAATCATCTCAGTCAAGGGGGGTTGATTTACCGTAACAACTGGAGTTCCACTGGCGAGTGATTCCAATGGAATCAAGCCTTGACCTTCGTAGTATGAAGGGTATACAACCAAATCTGCAGAACGGAAGTGTTGTGCTAAGTCATCAAAAGACATACTACTTCGAATAAACAATGCATGTTCAACACCTAACTTACGGGCATTTTTCAGAAGACGCTTCTTCATGTGACCTCTCCCAACGACGACGAGGCGTGCTCCAGGATGATGTTCCAAAATCTCAGGCAATGCCCGAATTAAGGTCATGTACCCCTTTCGAGCCACTAATCTTCCGACCGCCAAAATCATTGGAGTTTGAGTATCTGGCATATAACTCAAGGCTAATTCATCATCACAGTCATACTTTTTACGTATATTTTCATGACTCAATTGTTCATCTTCGTCATCTTGATTTGGAGGTCTGAATACCTTATGATCACAACCCCACAAAACGACTTCACATCTGAAATCCTTCGAAGGCTCATACCAATCTTCAAACTCTGAAAGTGTCGATTGAGAATTCGAAACGCAAACACTTGATTCGAGTACTCCTGCTCTTTCATACTTGGAGTAATATTTCGCAGTTAGCCGAATAGCAAGGTCATTTGGATTTCTCCAAGTAGCGGATTCTTTTGCCTTCGATGCCCGTAGTACACCTTGCTTTTCTCCTAACCATGAACCATGAAGTGATGAGCAAACTGGAGCAATCGTATCTTCCATGAATCGAAATTCCTTCCTCGTGAAAGATGCTAAAGGAAGATGAATATGTATGACATCAACGGGCTCCAAACTGTGGAGATGCTTGAGTGCAAGTAATGCCTGCTTCCCATAGGAACGGGTGAACGCCATTGGAGCTTTCAGCCAAGGAACTTCGATCACCGAAACACCTTGTTGTGATGGAGCACGGTCTTTGTGCGTTCGAGTGATGATGCTCACCCGGTGCCCACGAGCAGCGAGGTGACCTGCAAGATGGAACACTACCGAGCCAATACCACCCCAGCGTGGGGGATATTCACCCGATACCATGGCGATGTGCATGATTGAGGCAAGGTCGCATTTGGTTTCAATGTCACCGATGCCAACCTTAGGAAAGTAGACTTTTCAACCCAATGGCTTCAAGGAGGGTGGGTCAGTGCGTGATGTATGGGCGAAAAACTCCCTGTAACGGTTACGGTTATCCTTCCAACTCGAAATGAGGAAGAAGCGTTAGCTCCTACGATTGACGCAATACCACGGGGTTGGTGCAAAGACCTCGAAATCATGATTGTTGATGGGAGCTCGACTGACCGAACGCGAGAAATAGCTTTAGAAAAGAAAATTCGAGTCCACCTTGAGCCAAGAAAAGGTTACGGACGAGCCTATAGAACTGGCTTTGATGTGGCCAAAAACGACATTATCGTGACCATGGACGCCGATTGCACGTATCCTGCAGAACTGGTTCCAACGCTCGTGAAGCGACTGCTTGACGATGACCTCGATTTCATCACCTGTGACCGATTGTCCTTGGCTGAAGAAGGTTCGATGCCTGGAATTCACGGATTCGGTAATTGGGCACTTTCGTTCACTGCACGCCTCCTGTTTGGCTACGGCGTGAAAGATTCACAATCCGGAATGTGGGTGTTTCGAAAATCAATCTTCAACAACGATGCCATGCGTCCAACCAACGATGGAATGCCACTCTCTGAAGAAATGAAAATACTTGCTCGAAGGGTACTTGGCAAGGATAAGGCTGTGGAGATTTCTGTCCCGTATCGTCCACGGGTTGGTGAAGCAGAAATTCATACGTGGGGAGACGGTTGGAAAAATTTCAAATTTCTCTTTGCACGCAGACTCGGAATCCATAGGACGGTAACGCCATGGGGGGGATTGGATTCAAATCCAGACTCTCTCAACAAAGATTTACCTGAACAACAAAAGAAGTGAGTCACTCAACTCGAATGTCCTCGAGGCCCTCTTCGGGAGCAGGCCACTGCATATCGAGTCCTTCGAGTGTCTCGACGATGAGTGTCGAAATGATTTCGTTTCGGTATTTTTTATCGTTGGCAGGAATCACATACCAAGGAGATGCTTCCGTAGAAGTTTCTCGAATCATGGTTTCAAATGCGTCTTGATACTCCTCCCAGTGAGCTCTTTCTTCGAGGTCACCGAGTTGGAACTTCCAGTTTTTTTCGGGTACATGAAGACGACTCTCAAGTCGCTTTTTTTGTTCATCTTTCGTGATGTGGAGAAGTATCTTGATGATGGTCGTACCTTCATCGACAAGCATTTGTTCAAAATGGCGGATGTGATCGTATCTTTTTTGAATCCGTTCTTCGGAAACAAAGCCGTGTACCTTGACAACCAATACATCTTCGTAGTGGCTTCGATTAAAAATTCCAATCTCACCGTTTGCAGGGACGCATGGATGAACCCGCCAAAGATAGTCGTGTGCTAATTCCCGCTCAGTTGGTTTTTTGAACGAGTGAACCTTGACACCTTGGGGGTTTATTTTTCCAAAAACCGAACGTATAGTGCCGTCTTTACCACCGGTATCAATCGATTGAAGTACCACTAACAGGCGTTCTTTCCGTTGCCCCCACATCAATTTCTGTAGCGATTGTAAACGCTTGGTAAGAGACTTCAACCTCGATTTCGATTCATCCCGATCAAAACCAGATGGAGGTTCAGCAACCGTATCGGAAAGAGAAAACAGAGATGCGTCAGTGACACGGAACTCGGATATATCCATACATATTGGTTATGATTCTACATTAAAGAAGTTCTGTGGGTAAATCACACATCATCCCAATCAAGGTCGACGCCTGCTACAGGTTTGGATTCGGTTGATGCCGTTACTGAAGTGTCTTGACCCTCCG
>JAKMGM010000096.1 GCA_022424925.1 Candidatus Poseidoniaceae archaeon
GTCGTTGTTACAGACTTCGAAAAAACTTCTGCCACCACTCTCGTCGAAGGGGTTTTGGATAAAGAAGCTGGAGGTGCGATTTCTGTTTTGCGAACACTCGTGAATCATCCTGCTGGTGATTACCTCGATCCAATACTCATGACTGGAAGTACTGTTCTTGTCGATGATGACATGTGTGAAAAATTCATTCATAAGGCGGAACAATGGATTGCGGAGAGAGCTCTTGAGATACGACTTGAACAGAAACCTCATCAAGGCTTTCACGAAATTCACGGTAGAGGGAAGGACTGGACGCCTCGGTATTATTCATTGATGATTACAGAATTTTTCCAAGAAGGATTTACTCGATGTTTGGTTGGAACCAGGGGTTTATTGGGTGAGGGTTGGGACGCATCACGAATCAATGTCCTCATCGATATGACGACCGTCACTACGAGCATGAGCATCAACCAATTACGCGGACGTTCGATTCGAATTGACAAAGAATGGCCTGAAAAAGTTGCAAACAACTGGGATATTGTTTGTATTGCTGAGGAATTCACGAAAGGATTTGATGATTACTCGCGCTTCAAAGAAAAGCACAAGCAATTGTACGGCGTTTGTGATGATGGTACAATAGAAAAAGGCGTAGGGCATGTTCATGCTGCATTCAATGAAGTTCGTCCGGAAGGAATCAGCGAGGGTATGTCAATGTTCAATGAAGAAATGCTCCGCCGCGCACGGACACGTCAGCATACCCGAGATTTATGGGGTATTGGTCAATCTTTTCATGTTGAATCACGGCCTGCCGTGGAAGCAAAAATGCCTCACGGTTTCAGCAGTGGCTTTCGGTTTGGAACCGAGAAAGAAATTTGGACAGATTCTTCACTTTCTGTAGCCATAGCAGAAGCAATTGTTGCTAGTTTCCAAGAATTGGGGGAAATGACGGTTCATTGCACCCCGCAAGGTGGAGACCGGGGTGGTGGATGGCTGCGCTATCATCTAAAGAATTCCACTCCTGAGGAAGGTCGTATGTTCAGTACATCTATGGAAGAAGTTCTCGGTTCGCTCACCAAACCGCGCTATTTGATTAGCCGCTCGGCTCGATTCTTTCACGACACTTGGTTGTCCTCTCTTCTGCCAGAAGTTGTGGCAAAATATCTTCGAAAGGAAGTGACATCAATACAGATGTACCATCAAGTACCATCGCTTCTTGCTTCAAATCTTGAGCGGGCAGAAATCTTTCAGAAGCATTGGAACGCACATGTAGGTCCTAGCCAACTTACCTATGCGCGTAATAACGTCGGGGAGCAATTGCTGCAGTATGTTCGACAGCAAGGCCTTTCTCCGAAGGTCGGAATACATCAAAAACAAGTCTATGTTTGATTGATTTAAGAGCAAGTCTGACACTTGAATGTCGCTCCTCGATGTTCATCACAAAATCGCTTTCGGCATTCAAAGCATCTAAAATCAAACGAATTCACTTTTTCAGAGCACTGGATATGCCCACATATGTCTTCGTCGACTGTGTTTGCTGGGATAGTTGTGGTTTGCGAGTCCCAAAAGTTTCCGGTTGGGGATTGAATGACACTTGGCGCAGGAGTTGCTTGAGGAGCAGTCTGTTCAAGCCCGAGTGTTTGGATTACGAAATTATTCTGTAGAAATTTGTCAGCCATGGCGGCGGTCATCATTCCAGAAGACATCAACTTGAACCGAATTTCTCCTTGTGGGACAGTACGAAGTCCAAGTCTATGGATCACTGAATTGTAATTGTGTTCACCAGTTCTAAGACTGCGAGGTGGCGAAGTAGGTGTTGACCTTGTTTGATGAGGAGCCAAACTCGAGTTGTAGGGTGTTGCATCAGATGCATCTCCTCCGGTACGTACCCAAGAAATTTCTCCTGACGAAGAGTTCAGCAAATTATCCTGCCTTCGAACAGTAAAATGTTCAGGACCCTCCATGGTAATCCCTCCTGCGTTAGGATCTTGCAGGCAAGCCGTTACTGCTTGTTCAAAGGTTTTGAATCGCTTGTTTCCTGAGCGTGTATTTTGACCTGCAAGGAATTTACCGTTGTGGGGGCCGGAAAAATAGGGGTTTGTAAGTATAGGTTGTTGAGATTGTAAGGATAATGCTTCGTTTCGGCCGGAAAGCCCACCTGTATGCCCAGAGCCAGTGGAGGCTCCACTTGCTGCTCTCCCTCTCAATCCCCCAGTTAGTGATGAAGAATTTGCTTTTGAGGTTGAGAACGTTATTACAAGTCCTGCTATTGCTAAAAGTCCAAACACAACAGTGCAGCAACCATAGAATGAATATTCTCCTGAATCCAGTTCATTGAAAGAAAATACTTCGGGTGCATCGGTGTAGTAATACACATCGATGCGGTCACCAACCGGATAGTAATTTTCAATTATATCAATACATGAAGAACTGCTTTCCATTGTCGCTTTGACTCTGGCTTGGTATATTTGGCTTGAAGATGCAACCGTATAATCGACCACTAAGTCTGCGGTGCAGGTGTAATATGAATCATAGGATTCAGAGTATTCTGTTTCTTCAGATATTGTCCCCGATGCATACGCCGATTCACTGTATGGTACCTGATTCATTGCAAGCATGAAACCACCACTTAACAGGGCCCCAAGAAGGAAAATCACAATTCCCAACTTGTTCATAGATTCACCAGAGAGTTGACTGTTGGCGCAGTCCCCAAGCGCCAACAGTCGGTAGTGTCATCTGCCTGCGAAGCAGCCGTCATTGCCAAGGCTCCGGTAGGGACAGATTCCAATGAGAAAGACCACTTATAGTATTTTCATGCCCTTTGTACAATCCGAATTGAGGGTTCAACGCCTCCAGAGACGTCGTTTCCGTCGATTTGAAACGGTAACCCCATTCGTTTACTCAATTCCAAATGCGATGAAGACCAAGGCCATGAACATGCTCCGTCCAGTTCTTTACCAAGCACATTGACAGGTTGTAACTGTCTTTCCCATTCATGGTCTTCAGACATCATGCCAGTGATTCGGACCCAAGCATGATGTCGTTCCTTCAAATCTTGATGGAACCGGTTGAGTTTCATTTTTCGAGTAATTTTAACCAATTGTTGGCGGGGTATGGCTCTGGGAACCAGAATCATTGTTCGATGTCCATCTGTCCAAAAAGCGGTTGCGCCAAACGCATATTCCTCAGCGAATTCGAGGGCTTTTTCTACAGCCTGTTGTGGTTCACCCCAAGAAAGAGGAAGCCACGAGACGAGTGAGGAACGATTCTTCGTCCCTGCGACATGTGAACTCACTTCGATACTGTAGTTGTATGATGGGTCAACAACAGGTTTTTTCGCCGTCTTCACTGGCTTTGTAGCGATTTTTTTCTGTTTCACTTGTCGAGGAATCTTGATGGCACCCCTATGCCGCTCAAGCGTCTTGAACCATTTCTTGAACGGTTCGCTCATCATGTCAAGTTGGATTATACTGCACTTCCAACCTGTTCGGCCGTGAACGGTCCCCGGTAGTCTGATGATTCTTCTCGTGTCTGCGGTAATTTTCGGGTCCACATTATGCCCAGCAGCAAGTACCTCATCGAGTAACCTCTTTCGCTGTTTACGAACCGTTTCTTCTCGAAGTTTTGGCTCGGGTATCTGGAATTTTTCCCTTTGTAAGTCTTCATAAAACAGGTGAAATCCCTTACTTCCGGAAAAGGCTACATGCATGAACGAATAGTCAGTCTTGGTTTTCATCCATTCGTACAATGCGAGAGCTGATTGACGAGCAAGTTCCATATTTCGGAGGCAAAAAGGCGGGGTATCAATATCGAACACAACCAAATGGTCGAGGAGAATCGGATACGACGCTTCAATGTCTCGTAGTCGTGGTAAATTGATTGGATCGAGCCATGACGATGTTGACACATAGACGTCTGTTGCAGTTGAACCACGGAACGCTTTCACGAGTGTCGAGGCATCGCGAACTCTACGATGAGCAGTCATCCACTTGTTGTTCTCACATCGCCAGCGATATTGGTGCTGTGTTGGTTTTTTCATCCACGATAAATCGATGTCGAAACCTTCGGTGTAGTGACCCCGTAAGTTTTCGGAGTCAAATACAGGCGATTCGGTCATGGTCTACCATCTTGTTCTCGGTATATTTGCTCATCGCAAGCCAGCGGCTTTGAGGGATTCGAGCAAGACCTTTCCAAGTTCGGAAGGGTCCATTGCACACGCAATACCAGCGGCTCTGAATGCTTCGAATTTCTCTTCTGCGGTTCCTTTTCCACCTGATATAAACGCACCAGCGTGACCCATTCTCTTTCCAGGAGGAGCAGTCGCTCCCGCAACGAAACCCACGATGGGTTTGCTGACATTATCTGCGGCCCACGCTGCAGCTTCCTGCTCTGCATTGCCACCAATTTCACCAATCATAATGATTGCTTCGGTTTGAGGGTCCGCCTCAAACGCAGCCAGGCAGTCAATAAATCCAGTGCCGTTCACTGGGTCTCCACCGATTCCAATGCATGTCGACTGTCCTTCGTCAATGCTCATTGTTTGTGCAACAGCCTCATAGGTCAAGGTTCCGGATTTGCTAACAATCCCGATACGTCCTTTGGCATGAATATGTCCTGGCATGATTCCAATTTTTGCGCCACCGCGATCTCCCGGCGTTATGATTCCTGGGCAATTGGGACCAATCAATCGAACCCCAGGTCGGTTTTCGACATAGGCCACAGCTTTCACCATGTCGAGTGTAGGGATACCCTCAGTAATGCACACTACAACGCCTTCACCTTTGATGCTGTCAAAGGCATCAGCAGCTTCCATTATTGCTTCAGCGGCAAAGGGTGGCGGGACATAGATGACAGTTGCATCAGCATCAGTTGCTCGAATCGCTTCACTCATACTGTGCCACACCGGGAATGGATTACCTTGCAACTCCACGGTTTGACCGCCTTTGCCGGGCGTACATCCACCGACAATGTTTGTGCCGTATTCGACCATCTTATCGGCATGGAACATGCCCTGCTTTCCTGTAATTCCTTGTACCAAGACTTTCGCATCTTCTTCAATCCAAATTGACATTATTCATCGCCTCCGATAAGCGCTACTATCTTTTGCGCACCCTCAGCTAAATCATCAGCAGGATGAATATTGAGTGTAGAAGCAGCGAGTATTTTCTTGCCTTCTTCAACGTTCGTTCCAGCGAGCCGAACGACGAGAGGGACTTCGAGTGACAGGGCTTCAGTAGCCGCAATTACGCCACGAGCAATGATGTCACAACGCATTATTCCTCCGAAGATATTAACGAGGATTCCTTTCACATTCGGGTCTTCAAGGATAATGGAAAAGGCGGTTTGAACTTGTTCTTCGTTCGCACCTCCACCAACATCGAGAAAGTTCGCAGGTTCTCCGCCGTAGAGTTTGATGACGTCCATGGTTGCCATGGCCAGCCCTGCTCCATTCACGAGGCAACCAATGTTTCCGTCGAGTTTAACATACGATAGCCCAGTTTCTTTAGCCCGAATTTCTACATCTTCTTCTTCAGAGAGGTCTCTCAAATCATCCCAATTTTTGTGACGGAATTCGGCATTTTCATCAAATGAAATTTTCGAATCAAGAGCAACCATCTCGTCTGAACCCGTACGCACCAGTGGATTAATTTCGACCATTGCGCAGTCTTCTTGAACGAACATTGTGTACATGTTTGATAGCATTTTTCCAAATGACTTCAAAGCAGCACCAGAAAGCCCTAGTGCCATTCCTAAGTCTCTCTTTTGAAATCCAAGGAGTCCCGCACTTGGATCAACGACGACCCTGTGAATCCGTTCAGGTGTGTTGTGAGCAACATCTTCAATATCCATTCCGCCTTCGGTAGATGCCATGATGAGTACTGATTTGTTGTCACGGTCAACGAGCAATGCGAGATAGTATTCATGTGCGATATCGCAACCAGCCTCGATGTAGAGATTGCTAACGAGTTTTCCTTCTTCTCCAGTTTGAATGGTTACCAAAATGTTGCCGAGAATATTGGTTGCATAAGTTTCGACTTCTTCCTTGGAAAAGGCAATTTTAACCCCTCCGTCCATTACATGCGCACGAGTTTCAGGAGCGTACAGTGTACCTTTGCCCCGTCCACCAGCATGAATTTGTGATTTGACAGCAACGACCTTGCTGCCGAGCGAATCATACGCACTCAGCGCCTGTTCAACGGTGGTGCAATGAACGCCTTCAAGTACGGCGACATTGTTTTCTCGCAACAGGTTTTTTCCTTGGTATTCGTGGATGTTCATAGTGCTCCCCAACCCTTCCAAAGGAAGACCGTCTTTGAATACTTTGATGAACCATTTGAGATTCTAGAAACGAAGAAGTTGATGTTTGAATGGAGATGTATTGATAGGTAACTGTCAAAAGGACTGTTTATGCAAGTAGTCGTGTTGGCAGGAGGTGTCGGTTCTCGACTACGGCCATGGACAAATTCCGTTCCCAAACCGTTGCTCCCGATGCTCGACCTGTCGCTTCTTGAACGGGTTGTCGAAGGCGTTCCAAACGACCTCATCGATGAAGTAGTCGTAGCAGGAGGCTACAAGGTTGACATGATTCGTGACTACTTTTCAAATGCAGATGTTGACTTCGATGTACGCATCGTTCCCGAGGATAAACCACTCGGGACAGGTGGGGCACTGGGGAACTGCAGAGATGTCGTCAGTGGCACGTTCGCTTGTTTTAATGGTGATATCGTTTCCTCTTTACACATTGAACCGCTTCTTCAACTCCATCGTACCAATGGCGGTATCGGCAGTTTGGCTTTATGGGAGGTGGAAGACCCAACACGATTTGGAATCGTTGGCCTGGATGAGCATTCTCGAATCACTCGTTTCAAAGAAAAACCAAAACCGGATGAAGTTTTCTCGAACCTCATCAATGCCGGCTCATATATTCTCGAAGACGAAGTTTTTGATTTCATGCCTCTTGGCAAGCATTCTATAGAACGAGATGTGTTTCCCAAACTTGCTGCGAATGGGGCATTGAACGGTCAACGATTTGAAGGGTATTTTATTGATGCAGGTACACCCAGCGCTTGGTCCGAGGCTGTACACCGTTGCATCAAAGAACGCCGTTTTCGAAGAGGCGTAATCCACGGTTCGTCTTGGTATGGTTCTCAAGAAAGTCAACCTTCAAAATTCGTTTCCAATTCGATGATTGATGCATCCGTGGTGACATCGAACAGTACAATTCGTCAATCCACAATACTGACTGGTTCGGTCATCGGTGAGAACTCGCGCATTGATTCGTGCCTCATCGGGCGTGATACCCGTATTGGTTCGAACGTTCAACTTACGGACCTTGTTGTCGACCATGGTAGCGTTATTCCAGACGGGACCGTTGCCTCGAATGGCCAGTGGCCGAGAACAGATTGATTCCGACTCGATTCGTAGAAGGGATAAAAGCCGCTTGATACCTGCCTAAGCCATGAACAAACCTCTCATCGTTGTTAATTTCAAGACGTATGCGTCGGCAAGCGGTGAAACAGCTGAATCTCTAGCAAGAGCCATGCAAGTCCATTCCAATGGCCCTGCAAGAATGATTGCCGTAGTATCTGCATTTGACCTCGAAGCGGTTCGTAGAGCCGCCCCTTCACTTGAGGTTTGGACGCAACACCTCGACCCTGTTGGTCAAGGTGGTTTCACGGGTTGGCTTGAACCTCAGACTGCGCTTCATCGAGGCGCTCGAGGTACCATCATCAACCATGCTGAACACAAGGTCTCTATGGAACACGTCGCCTCGCTCAAACAACAACTTCCATCTACGTTTCCAGTGTGTGGGTGTGCGGCAAATCTTGAGGAGGCAAAAAATCTCGCCCAAATTGGACCTACATTCATTGCAGTAGAACCTCCTGAACTTATCGGAGGGGACATATCAGTGACGACCGCAGACCCAGCCATCGTTAGCGATACTGTGGCCGTGGTGAAAGAAGTTAACCCAGAAGTACGAGTTTTGTGCGGTGCCGGCGTGAAAAACGGTGCAGACGTGGCCAAGGCTGTGGAACTTGGTGCAGAGGGTGTACTCCTCGCAAGTGGAGTCACGAAAGCCGATGATGTCGATTCGGTGCTAGCTGATTTGGTTTCGAGCCTTGGTTGAACGAGCTGACAACTCGAGCAATCCTTGTTCGTATTTGGCTGCACTGAGATTTTCTCCCCCGGGACAAAACTTACGGTGGAAACACGAAGAGCAGGTTCGTTCATTTTGCGCCAAAGGCAGAAGTGCAATGTTGCGCTTTCCGTATCGAGACATTTCTTCCATTGCTTTGTAATCATGTTCCAGTAATTGGTGGCAACGTTGTACTGCGGAAGAATCTGGTTGGTATACAGTGCACTGCCAAAACCCCTCTCGCCATCCAATCGTATGCAGTCTATACGATGCAATTGGACCATTGAAACCTTCATGGTTAAGAGCCCAAAGCACCATTGCATTTGCTTCAAGTTCATCATGAACCCTTTTCGGAGATTTCTGCATATCAAAACGAACAAGATGCCACTTGCTTTGTATTCGAATCGCCAAATCAGGTGAGACAAAGAGTTTACGAGTACCATAAGCAATCGCTTCAGTTCGGTCGAGGACATACCATTGAGCATGTTTTCTCTCTTGGAGTTGCTTGAGCAAGCGTGTCCTCCAAAGCAAGGCGAACCTGTTTTTGGCATACATGAGGAGCGATTCTTTGGCGTTGTTTGGTATGTGATGTACCGAATCTTTGATGTGTTTGTCAAGAGCGAATTGTAATTGCATTTCAGTAAGGAGTGACGACCATTCTTTTCCTTCACTCAAATCGTCAAGACGGTCGAGTAACGTTTCTTTCATCGCCCGTAGCATCAAATCCCACGGCCTTTGAAACGAGACGGACGCCTTTTGTTTGGTCGATCTGTTGTTACCGTAGCGTATGTACCAAGCTCGTGGGCATTTGAAAAACAAATTCTTACTCGTTCTGCTCCACGCTATTTTAGGCTCCATGATGTGAACATTTTGCTCAATGGTTGTCAAAGAATCGGTCGTTAAATGACGCCAATATTCAACATTGATAGGATGATGTTTGCCGTTTTCCATACTGCTATTGGTAGGATACACCATCCAGCAAACCGTGTGTAATCTTCTGTTCCAAGTTCTCCGAACATGAGGCTAATCCAACCTCCGAGTGAACCGATGAAGCGAAGTAAAAGGACGACTGCACCGCCGAGTGCGATGATGAAAAGCAGTCCCAAAAGACCGAAAAAGATTCCCGATACACCGCTTAAGAACGCCGCTGAGATGCCTTGTGGGAAAAGGGATGGGAAGACAAGCCATCCAAACCACCCAAGCCATACGCCAACCGTGACATCTCGAACCATTTCATCATGTCCACGCCAGTTTCGATAGTTCTGGGGGTAGAATTTGTGCATCACTTTACCGAGTAGCTCTGCTTCAAACGGACTGCCCCTACGGGCGGTAACGAAACACATCTGGACCAGCCACAACCCCATCGCTACATCTACCCAATACAACGAGTTGGTGGGGATTGGAGCGAGGCTTGTCACCAGCAGCGGTAGATTGACCATGACGATACCTGCGCCTCCAGCACCGATAACCGCACCAACGTTGAGTCCAAGGGGGAGCGGATCTTCCAACGGTTCATATTCGTCACGTGGCAGAACGAGGAAGAACAAGAGTAAGCCTGGGCCGAATACGAGTGAGAAGTACGACCAAACACTCGTGCTTCCACCGTTATTGATGCTTTCAACAGCACCTATGAGTTCTTCAGATGATGCTGAGGGTCCGCTCGAGTACACTACTCGCATGGTTTTGTCCAGTACGAGGATTGAGTCAGCGGTACCATTCGGCGAACTTGATGTGAACCTTTCATCTAAGTCGACGAATGCAGGCCAGGTTAAGTTATAGCTGCTTTTCAGCGCTGCTACATCTGTTGTTGATGCGTCCATGCCAGCAAGGATGTGCGCTACAGCGATTTCGCTGCCGAGTAGATCCAGTGCTTTGTTCAACTCAATAGACTGTTCTGCGACATTTTGTGTACCTGGTAGAGCCACAGCGAGAACCAGTGCATCTTTGCCGTCAAAAAGTTCGGATACCATGGTTGGTTGCATGTTCTCGTCGTACAATTCGGCGTCATAGACGAGTGCATGGTCATCGATTAAATCGTTTGAACCTAGATTCGGCTGATTTGTCGCAGTTGGGATGAACACGACGGTCATCAAAAGAAGACCGATGAGTACTGGAGGAGGGGGGAGTTCGTCCCTACGAACGCACATGAAGAGAAATCCGAACAGCGAGGCTACGGTTGTGAGCGATAAAACCAGTGTTGAACTCAATATGCCTTGGTCGTCTTTTTCAACTTCAAAACGAACGATTCCAAACGCATGACAGTCGCTGTTGAGGTCTCCTGATATTGTCTGTGCACAAAACTCAAGATTTGCATCTCCAGGTTTCAACGATGCTAAACCCGTCCATGCCCATACTGTACGATTGTTCTCGGAAGGTCGGTCGATACGAAGTCGTGCGGTGGATGTCTCCATGATGAGTTCTTCATCTTTGACGAATTTCTCATCGGATGCGAGTGGACCCCAAAGTTCCCATTTTGCAGATTTAACATCATCAACTCCCCAAGGGAACAGCGGTTCAAATTCGATGTGAGCTCTGCGTTCAGCGTCGACCACGACTCTTGCCTTTGGTTCATACAATTGACCTTCCATGACGATGCCGCCACTGTTTTGCTCAAATGCGCCCCATTGGACTTGAATGGTACTCCCCTCACAATTGTTTTGAGCAGA
>JAKMGM010000136.1 GCA_022424925.1 Candidatus Poseidoniaceae archaeon
TTGAGGTTGTTGTACATGTCGTCATCCAACCATGTCAACGTACCCTTTTCAATGGCCTTGAGACCTTGTGGGGTAACCGGTTGGCGGTATGCGGATTTTTCGACACCCAAATGAAACACATCCTCGATACGCTACGCGTACATGCAAAGGTAAGGCAATCCGTTTGAATAGGTTGCTGTTGTCTGTGATTGAATTGTACGCAATTCAAACTCACAGATCATCTCGGTTTGAAGATGAACGAATCAATCGCGCAGGCAATCCAGCCCATACTTCACCGGCAGGAATAGTTCGATATTTAGGGATTAAAGCCTCACTTCCAACCACTGCATTGGCTTCAATGACCACACCCGGATGAACGGTCGCCCCCGTACCGAGCAACGAACCTTCGTGCATGTGAATGGGAGCAAAAACCAGTTGACCTTTTTCGACAAGATGACCGTTCAGAGTTGCTGCACCACCAATGACGCAACCGTCATCAATTCGGATGAGGCTCGGGTCGTTGAGGCGATGGGTATTGATTTGCGTATTTTTACCGATTTTAGCGCCGCAGAGGCGGTAATAGGCAGTGGAGATGAATGACGGGACGAAGTGCACTAACACCGGTTGTGTTGACCGAACGATTTGCCCGCAAAACGCCCAGCGAATGGTTCGAAAGGAGGCAAGTGGGACGACGGTTTTCTCTTTAATCCGAACATGAAGGACAAACTGAAGCGAAGCGGAAAAGGCCAGCAGAGAGAGACTGTAGACGATGACTGAACTCGAGAGAGAGAGACCGATATGGAGCGCATTCGCCCAGTCGTTTTGGAAGGCAAACAGGGCGCTTGCCCAATCGTAATACATCAATGCCGGAGCGAGAGGAACGCCCCAAACCAAGACCATAACCAGCAAAACTACGACCGAACCTACTGTCTGGAGTATCTGGAAGGCCTTCATGCAGGTCGCTCAACGCTTCGCTCAATAAAACTACGCTACACCAGGAGCAAGAGCTGTTCAACTCAGTCAATCTGTGGCGAAGGCGATGTACTGCCCTCACGGGCAAGCCTGTCCTCTTCTGCAGCGACCCGCATACCTTCTTCCAAATCGATTCGGCTCGTGAGGAATGTACCCATGAGAATCACAATCGTGATGGTAAGAATTGCGACACGGCTGTCGAATTGTGTGCTTGCAAGAGCGTAAAGGAATGTTCCAATCATTGCCGCAGACTTACCGAGGAAACCAAAGAATCCAAAGAATTCAGACGTGCGAGTTTCTGGAATCAACATCGAGAACATCGAGCGAGCCTGTGCACCAGCGGCACCCATTGCAACACCAACAAACATTCCGAGTGTGATCCATTGAGCAGTAACACCCATTCCAAGCGGCTCCCAAAGATTCGAGCGCATCCAAGTGGCATAGCCGTCAGCCAAGCCACCTTGGTCGATATTGGTTGGATGGGTATCGCCGATTTCGTCGTTACCACTCTCCGGGCCACCAACAAAGAGAATCGACCAGCGGTGGTCGCTCACGCCTTCAAACGCAGCCACCATGGCTGTGGCATTCTCAGCATCAATCATCGGTACTGCATCTTCAGAAACGCTCTGCTCATCTGCAAGCATTGAGACGGCAAACAATCCAGAGCCGACCAATAGGAAGGCTAAGAGAGCACCTTTCCATCCCATTTCGAGATTTTGAATGTAAAGAATGCCTGCACCGAATGTACCGAGAATAGCAAGAATGGCGAGACACATGAGGATACCCGTTCCTATCGAACTGGTCGCAGATTCGGTAGAATAGTCAGGAGCCGGGAAATACTGCTCGTATGCATCTCGGAATTCATCGTCTCCTGCGCCGTCCTGGCTAATCCAACCCTCGTAGCCTTTGTCATACAGCGTAGTGAGTTCGTACATTTGTGCCGTTTCGTTCCATGTGAACGTGAAATCATAGCGCTCAGCATCTGCTGCTGTGCCGTCATCGTCGACCGTAGAATCGAGTTCCAATGGTGCAAATCCGGCAGCAACGACTGCTACACAGCAGTAGATGATTAACGACAACATCAATGCAAACTTGGTGCCTTTGGCATTGGCGAGTTTCCCAAACAACAAGGTCATTGGAATTGCAACAATGTTGACAGTGAGAAGCAGGTAAATGTTCAGTTGCAGACTGAGTCGAAGAACGGAATCACCGTAAGCGCTGGCCATGCTTGCAATGGTGTTAACGCCGTCATAGAACAGCAAGTAAGCAAGCAAATACATAGCGAGAATCTTGAACCGCTTGATTTCCTTGAACGTGGTGAATACTTGACCGTAGGCAACCTTGGCTGCCGAAACGACTCCTTCCCATTCCATCGTCGAAGGGATTTCAGGCTCAGGAGTCCACTTGAACATAAGATAACCAAAGCCCCACCACCAGAGTGCCGATGTTACAAAGATGGCCGAGAGACGGAAGTTGCTGTCCCATCCAAAGGGACCGAGAAGAAGAATCAAATGGAATATGAGGAGCATTGAGCCGCCCATGAAACCGTAGGCGTAACCTTTGCTGGAAACATGGTCCATGCACCGCTTTTCCGCTAAATACGGCATGAATGAATAGTAAATGACGTTACCACCGGTGAAACCGACCGTACCAATAACATACATGACCGCCATGACTTTGTAACCTTCCGAACCAAAATACGGCGCAGCACCCATGAGTGCAGTGAAGATGACACCAGCAAGCGTATACCACTTGAGGAGTTTTTTCTTAATTGGCATGCGGTCAGCAATAACACCGAGCGCAGGTGCAGTAATCACGACAAAAAGCATCGAGATGGTAAGGACTTGAGCGTAAAAGGCGTCACCAGTTTGTTTACCGGTCGCATAATTGTACAACCCCGACATGACTTGGGGAGCAATGACGGTCATGACCGTTAATGCGTATGCTTGGTTTGCCCAATCAAAGAAGTACCAGCTCTTCAAAGATTTCTTATCGGCATCGCTCATGCTCTCCATAGCGTCACTCACTGAAAAGGGTTCAGCCGCAGTTCCAACATCGGACATAGAGACTGACGGTGCGTGATGGCTTATGAATACAGCACCGGACAAAAACCTGCATGTGGCTTTTCATTGCGAACATGCGCAATGGCATCAATGGTCTCGAATGATTTTGAATCGTCCAAGGGCTTCCATCCACATAATTTCCTTTCCAGCCTCGATGTTCATCTCGGCTTCCATGGGAAGAATCATCATTGTGTGGTCTTTCATGTTCATAGCGTGAACTTCATCGCCGTCCAAGTGAGTGACCATAGCCGTTCCTTTTTCGATCATAGGAACATGAATGTTATCAGTAACTGTACCAACGTGAGAGATTTTCTTTGCAGAAAACAAAGAAGTCAATTCGAGTCGTGCTTTGGCTGAGCCGTGCTTACCTGGCTTTGACTTGGAGATGCTCAAAATTTTGTAAGCCTCATCATCAACAACGCAGAAGCGTCCAACTTTCAAAGTTCGAATTTCAACTCGGTCTGTGCCTGGCATAGAATCCCTCTGTTTGCGCTGGCATGGTGCTGGCTTATCACCCTTCGCTCTTTTTTTGCATGAAATCAAAGGTCTCGTACATCGTATCGCTGACCAGACTGTTGCATGGTTTGCTCCAAAACCAGCGGAAGAAGTTGCTGGGCAACATCATCGGAGTTGGTGAGGTGACCTCCTGTATGCAGCGCAACAAAGTCAGCATGACTCGGGAAATTCTCCATTGGAACTGAGCGAATTGTAGCCTGCATGTCTGTGTCGACGACGCCCGGCGCGACCGATACGGCACTGATGTTCTTGAGTTGAGACTCCAACGCCAAACACCGAGTCCACATATCCAACCCCGCTTTTGACACACAATAGGCTGACCAGGATTCAATTGGACGCAATGATGCGCCGCTCGATATGGTCGTGACGCGCGATTGTGTCTCGCCCCCCATCGAGCCAAGAATACGTTGCGTGAGGTCTTGTACACCGATGAGGTTCACTCGCAGAGCATGTGTCCAGTCAGCGATGCCTGCTCCTTCGAGTGGGTAGACAGGATGAATCACACCCGCATTGTGAACCAGTCCAGCAATCCAAGGTGTTGATGATGTAATATCGTTGCTAACCGATTCGATAGCGGTTGAATCAGATAAGTCACACGCAATGGAACGCGACTGTGGATGAATACCAGCTAAGCGTTCACCAATTTCATCCAGCGCCGTTGATTGGCGTGCAAGTGCGATGACGGGGTATCCTGCGTGTGCAACTGCGAGCGCTATGGAGCGACCAATTCCCCTGGACGCGCCGGTTACGATGTATGGGCCTTGTGCCATGCCGCCGCTATGTGAACCAGTCTATTGGTCTTGACTGCGTGTGATGTTTCACTCTGCAACGTGGTGTCCCGAGGTATTGACAATGATGTCGAGCAAACGGCGCTGCAACCCAACTCAAACGGTGACGTTGAGTACAAGCCTTCCGCCTAGTATGTGTAAAATCCCTGACCTGATTTTCGTCCAAGTTTGCCTTCATCAACCATCTGAACGAGGAGAGGTGCAGGTGCATACTTGTCATCGCCCATTCCTTCATGAAGAACATTCATGATGTGTAATACAGTGTCCAGTCCGATTAAATCAGAAAGCGCAAGAGGGCCAATGGGGTGGTTCATTCCAAGTTTCATAATACCGTCAATGGCTTCTGGTTCTGCTACGCCTTCCTGCAGCGTAAGAATCGCTTCGTTCAACATAGGACACAAGATTCTGTTCGATACAAAACCGGGTGAATCATTGCACGAAAGAGCGGTTTTCCCCATTGTGGCCGATGCTTCGAGAACAGCCGCATTCGTTGCTTCACTTGTTTTGTTTCCATTGATAATTTCAACCAGTTTCATGATTGGAACCGGGTTCATGAAGTGCATTCCAATCACTTGGTCCGGGCGCTTCGTTGCATCAGCGATGGTCGAAATGGAGATGGAAGATGTGTTTGATGCAAGTATCGTCTCTGGCTTACAGAGGTTGTCTAATTCCTGAAAAATACTGATTTTGAGGTCTAAAATTTCCGGTACCGCCTCTATAACCAAATCACAGTCTGCACAATCAGCACGGTCAATCGAAAGAGAAATTCGTCCGCGAGCACCATCAGCGTCGTCTTGTGTCATACGTTCCTTTGAAACCAATTTTGCGAGCGATTTCTCGATGGATGCGATTCCACGATCAACGAACGCTTGTTCGATATCGATCATTGTCACTTCGTAACCTGCACATGCAGCAACTTGTGTTATTCCATTTCCCATTTGTCCTGCACCAAGAACGGCGATTTTTGCGATCGACATTGTACTCACTGCTTTCACCCAACAGCAACCGATTCAAGAACATGTCCAAACCTTTGGCTGGAGAGCAACACCAGTACAGACAGAAATTGCATGCACAACTGGTCGTGAATAGAGGTAGCCCGACTCGGATTTGAACCGAGGTCAACGGGACCAAAACCCGTTATGATGGACCCCTACACTATCGGGCTATGATACAAGGGCGGTCGGACCACCCTTTTGTTTTTGTCGGAGACTCGTTGTCAAAACTCGTCAAGAAATCAAACTGAGCAATGCAGGGTCAGTGATGCGTTTTCGAGCGCTTTCAATAAATTCAGTGAGTGAGAGGTGGTATGCCTCTTGGTAGATTTCAGCCTGTAAGGCCATGTCCAATTTGTCCAGTTGTTTGACAAAGCGTGATTCAGGAGTGTCTCCCCGTTCGTATTCCTCAAACAAGCCGACCCATTCCGGCGCCAGTGACCGCATAGCGTTCAGCTCATCTTCTGCTTTGGTTGACGTATCGTCGTGTGGTGTCAAATCGCCGACTCGGACTTCGGGTACATCGTGAACGATACACAACGAAAGAACGCGTGACAAATCAAGATGTGGGGGCGTTAATTTCAGCGCCAAAAGAGACATCCCCCAGGAATGTGCTGCAACAGATTCCGGGGCATCAATACCCGAGCGAACCCAGCCAGCACGCGTGACTTCTTTCAGCCCAAGAATTTCTTTCAACACATCTCGCATGGTTACGCCATGAGACAAGACCTCAAAACCTCGACGCTTGAACAACAACCATGGACACCGGTAAACCAACATGGTGGGATGAAGCCGTTGATGCGCTTTCTCAAGATGAAATGTTGGGAGAAATCGTACAAACCTATCCCGGCGAGAGTTTGGTGGGGCGAGGCGATTTGTTCTCGACGCTGGTTCGTTCAATCGTTGGCCAACAAATATCCGTACTTGCAGCAGATGCGGTATGGGCAAGGCTGGTGTCGCATGTCGAGACGATTACACCAGAAGCACTGCGAAAGCATACGCCTGAATCGCTGGCAACATGCGGACTCTCACGCTCCAAAGCCAGTTACATACACGGATTAGCCTTGGATGCGGATTCGTTACTCCTTGAAGATTGGGATGAACACTCCGATGCTGCGCTCATCAAGCATTTCTCCTCGTTTCGAGGCATTGGACCGTGGACTTCAGAGATGATGCTCATTTTCACCTTCATGCGCCCTGACGTGTTTAGTATCGGTGACATCGGACTAATCCGTGCCGTTCAGCGGCTCGCACCAGAAGCTGACACCAAGGAAAAGGTGCTTGAAATATCGAAACGTTGGAAACCGTACAGAACCGCTGCGAGCTGGTATCTGTGGAGAATGCTTGACCCAGTTCCAGTCGAATATTGATTACGCTTTACTCGCCGTGCCGGATTTACTCTTGTCCAATTGTGGATATTTTTCGAGTATTTCCTGTGCTTCAGCAGCAGCACGCAATTCCACATATTCGTAATGCTTTGCTTGCGCTTTGCTGTACAAATCCATCATACCGACATATGTTTCCTTTTCCTTTGCGTACCAACCGTTACCACGTGCGGAACGATCGAAACGTACCAACGAAACGAGCGAGAGAAGCGACAAACCCCATGCTGAAGCGACTTGAATGACATCGCTGGAATATTCTGTGAATGAAGAGAGACCGTTGTTGTATGCCATTGTCATGAAGATGGTGAAAGGCCAAAGAACGAATGAAACACAGAGAAGGATTTTCTCGTATGCTTCGAACTTGGCGCGTGCTCTCGGAGGCTTCGGTTTCGCTACTTCTGCTCTAAAATCCATGTTAAGTCCCTCTTGGATAATGTCATCTATGCGCCCATCAGTATATGGTTTATCCGCATGAAAAACTGGATTTTCAAAGTGTTCCACGGGCTTTTTGTTGACTTGGGATGAAAGAAGAGGTTCAATCATTCGTGGAGTGTAGACGAGAATACTCATCATCGAAAAGAGAACGGAATCATGCAAAACATGACGGTAGTCTTGAGGTTGCAACTCAACATCAGCGACGAATGAAAAGACAAGACGACCTAAAACGGCCACACACAAGAAGTACGTTAGAAACAAGGTTGAGGCGTATTTGATGCGAAACAGAGAAAGAAAGCCTGATGCAAAAATGAATACGATTCCGAGTGCTACGAATGCATGACCATACACGGGCTCCAGTGTTGGAAACTGATCAGATAAGGCAAATGACGGTAAAATGGAATCAAAAAGTGATAGATCAAGGGCAGAGAACGTTTCCAAAGGATTCAGATTCGATGTGAAAAAAACCAGCATCGCATATGC
>JAKMGM010000142.1 GCA_022424925.1 Candidatus Poseidoniaceae archaeon
TATTCACCAATGAGCACGACCGCAGTATTCGCCCTTGGGGGTGCAAGAACGGAGAGTTGAACCGAATCGCCTGCTTGTAAATCAACTACGGTTGAATTTTGAATAAAACCCGAATCGCCCTTGATGAGGTATGGGACGAACACTGAAACTGCTTTGTCTGCAGAAAGCGTGACAGATTGGAATTCACCAGCGGTCCAGATTGCAGGTGTTATCTCAACATCGTTTTCAGTGACCGCATCGTTGTCGTTTTCTCCAAAACATCCCGACAGTGGGGCGAGCCCCATAATCAGAACAAGGAGCATTGCTTGCACTCCCTTTGACCCCGGCATACCCCGTCCTCGCGTCGAGCCTATCTCAAACCTACGCTTCGGTGTGAATGAAAAATCCCGTATCCGGGTGAGACTATTCTGATTCTTCATGTTCGGATGCGATGGTTGCTTTCTCGTTGCGAATGCTCGCAAGCAACATGATGATTCCCAATGCAGATACGATTACCAGCCCGTACAAGATTTGCTCAGTATCTCCTTCATTTTCTTCACCTGCCCCAACCACATTTTCATTATCAGAACAGCCCGAACCGAAACAGTCGCCAACACTTGGCTGACCCGGCTCGACGTGAATGTCTGGATGGACAGTGATTGTGTAGTTCCAGATTTCAACGATGGAGTCGTTTACTCTCCGTTCTATTTGGTAGGTGTAATTGCCCTGGGATGTTGAGCTAAACACACGCTCATACGATACAGCACATGCTTCGTTAACAAGCGTACCGTTTTCATCAAGTTCGCATGAACGCGTTAACCATGAGGAAACATTGTCACTTTCGTTCGAATACACTCCATCTCCATTATTATCAATGGATATGCGCATTGAGACGTTCTCAGTACTGTCGCGCATTCGAAAAACAATTCCGTTTCCTTCCACAAAAGAAACATCAGTTACGTTTCCTGGTCGGGCTTCATCATTAACGAGGATGACATTCAGTGTTTCCTGTTCATGTGCAACCGCATTTGGTACGAGTAACACAAGGCAGAGGGAAATTACGAGAAGCCCTGCAACCTCCTTCCGCGCCATATCACTGCCTTCACAACCTTACATAAAGACAAAACGGAGGAGCGCATCGCGCAATCATGGCGGTCGGCGAGCGCGTTGGGGCGAAACAAATCGGCCTCGGCTTTTTCATCATACTTTTGCTCGGCTCTGCCTCTCTGCTTACATTCGGCTCGTCTCCAGAGATAAAGGACACTACGCCAATGATGTCTGATTCATTAGACCCACTTTTCCAAGGAGAAGAACACGACCATTCGAACGCTTCTCAGCACATTGCTGGGACAGACAATATGGAACTTATGGATTACAACTCGCTCACAACGACAGGTAATGCCGAAATTCAAGTCGCAACGACACCTGATGGTATGCGTACCTACGCTTATCTAGCAGGCTGGAATGATATGCACATCGTTGATGTTACAGATCCACGCAACACAACAGTTACTGGCGTCTACAATGATCCAAACACCCAGGTACTTGACGTCAAATACATCGAATACAACGGCAGAGAGTATATTGTTCAGCAAAACCAACTCATCGACCCGGGAAACTCCGATCCAAATGTCGGTGAATGGAACGACCCAATCCAAGTTTCAGTGACCTTAATCGACGTTACCGATAAGACAAATCCAGTATATATCGATTCATGGTATGATGTTGACCATCCGAGCGGCCCTCACAATATTTACACTCACATGATTGATGGTGAGTGGTACATATTTGTTGCAAACCCAGATTATGAAGGATGCAACGACGCCATTGGTGAGGCTTGCGGAGGAGTTACTATTGCACACATGAACCTTGATGGTTCAGCAGCAAATAACATCATTGGGGTTCCAGGAATTGGTCAAGGACAGGTCATAGTCAAGGTTGGCGAATATGAAGTCGCCTGGGAAGCCACCAACGGTGGTTGGATTTACATCCACGACATGACCGTTCAACTCTGGCCTGGTGAAGACCCGAACGATCCACGATACGGTCGAACATTCATCTATGGAAGTTATTGGGAGGCAGGTCTACGTATCGCCGACGTTACAGATGTCCCTCATCCAGTGAATTCTCCCGAAGAATATACACTGCATGCAACACTTTGCAAAACAGGGCAAGGTAATCCCATACAATGCCGTTGGCGAGCGGAAGAAGTAGGTCTGTGGATGGAATTCTTGGACTTGGACGATGACGGTTTGCCAGACAGCGGCACCAATGGCAACGAAAACGGCGGCCGAGTATCGTATATCCACTACGCTGAACCGTTCCCAAACATGGTTGACCTTTCCCATGTTGGGTATTCTGATGAACCCGTGCATTTGGTGACTGCTGCGGTAGAGGTTCTCTCCACGAATGTAGGAACCGGGATTATCTATCTCATCGACACGACCGATTACACCATGATTGATGGCCAATTAAAGTTCCAACCTAAACTCATCCGTGATTGGGAAATACCCTGGGCCAGCGAGCATTGTTATGGTGCTGATTGCGAGGCGTATCCAAACGATGGAGAATGGCTTCTGTTTTCACCCCACAACCTCGACAGTGCGTATTTTGAAACCAACGAAAGCACGGACCAAAGCCACGGAGGAGGTTGGGATGGTAGACTTTACATTTCCCACTACCACGCCGGCCTGTGGGTTATTGACGTTGAAACACTCGTTTCCCCAACCAATCCCGATGACCGCATAGCAACGCATTTTGAAGCAACAGTAGGCTGGTATCTCCCTCATGGAGAGGACGGTACACCGCTCGATTCGAGCTTCTATGACTTCGGATGGGTGCCGTTTTTGTGGGCTGTTGAGCACCACAACGGCTTAACCTATGCTTCCTGTATATCGACAGGGTTGTACATCGTCCAGCTTGAAACCGATATCGCCTATCTTGGCCAATTGATTTGAGGTGCTAATATGAATTCAAAACAAGCAATGGCTCCACTACTCGCTATAGTGATGTTGTTGGCTGGTTGCACGGGAATTGAAAACGAATCTCCCCGTTTTCACGGAGAAGACATCAGTCCGGTAATGGCTGTCGAAGACTTCACACTGCACGATGCCCAAGCACAAGATTGGAATTTTGAAAATGAAACTGAGGGGAAGGTCGTCGTTATTGCTTTCTTGTTTACAAACTGTATCGACATATGCCCGATTGTCACAGAAAATCTACGATGGGTTCACAGCCAATTATCCCCTGAAGAGCACAACAACACTCAATTCCTTACCATAACCGTCGACCCATGGAGGGACGATTCCGCTTCACTTGCCGAATGGCAATACTATCGAAACGCATCATGGCCTCACGTAACTGCAGATTCAACCGAAGAAGGTTCGCCACTTTTCCAAACCATTCAATCGGTTTGGGATAACTTCGCAGTCGGACTTTCAATCGAAGAAATTCAACAGAATGAAAACGAGTCTACCTCAGGACGCCATCATCCCGATGCATACAGCGTAAACCATTCAACGGGAACCGTACTTGTTGATATTTACGGCGACCAGAGAGTTTGGTGGGGCGATAACGATTGGATTACAGACCTGTTCCTAGCAGACGTCAGAGATCTCCTATCCGACATAGAGTAGTTCATTTTCCTCGTTGGCGACTCATGGAACCCATTCCGGCTAAGTACAGTGTAGGGTTATGTTACAAGGGCATTGCTTTGGATAGATTGCGGGCTTGAATTGCTTAAGACAATGCAGTTGCTGAATCAAAGGGGTACTGGTTTTGCTACCGTTCACCGGAAATGCGCTTCCAAAAAAAGGCGAAGCGTTAAGTGCGGTTGAGCGGCCGATTTACCATGGCAACGGTTCGATTGGACCAGAAAAGCCGGGCGCTCACCCGTGCAATTCCTTCCACATTTGACCGTGCGTTGGCTAATTTTTTCGGTACCGGGCCGACCGACATAGCGCTTGCTCAACAACAACACAGAGCCTACAGACAAGCGATGATTGATGCAGGAATCGAAGTTACAATTCTCCCATCAGATGATAAACACCCAGATTGTACATTCGTAGAAGACCAAGCGGTTGTTATTGATGGCCATGTCCTTCTTCCAGTACCGGGGCACCCTTCCCGAGTCGATGAGCAGCCGCCCATTGCCGAGTTCATCACGCGCCAACTCTCCGGGACGAAAATTTGCAGAATGCATGGTGATGCACGAATGGATGGAGGCGATATCCTTCGATTAGGGGATTTGTTTTTTGTCGGGCGTTCATCTCGTACCAATGATGCAGGAATCGAAGAACTGCGCGACCTTTTATCTCATTTAGGCCACGAACTGCGCGTAATCGACATTCCTAAACACGCACTTCATCTTACAAGCATTAGTTCTACACCAACCGATTCACTCATACTTGCTCCGGAAGGTTTCCTTCCAAAAGACGCATTTGGTAAACTTCCAGATGGCTGTGAGGTCAAATGGATGCCAAAGGAAGAAGTCTATGGCTGCAACACAATTGGATTGCCTGAAGGTAAAGTACTGCTTGCAGATGGCTACCCAACCGTTCTTCAGACACTCATTGATGTAGGGCTTGAACCGATCGTTCTCGACATGAGTCAAATTCGTGAAGCAGATGGTTCACTGACCTGTTGTTCTTTGTTTTTCTAGTCACTCGAACCGAGCGCTCGATTGGAGAACTGTTTGGAACCATTGTTCCAATGCAGCTGCCGTATCCTTTTCCTCAACACACCGATAAAGATTATTTTCAAACGCACCCGTATTGGCGCCGTCAGCAAAAAGAAGTTCTTTTTTTGATGGGAACACCTCGAACGTTTTGGTATGGTCGATGTACAGTCCTATTTCGAAACCGGCCCATCCTTCGCCTTGCCGCGTTAGGTCTTCAAACATGTCAGAGTGAAGAAAACTCGCTAAATCCTCTGAACTGTAAAAAGAGCACAGCATCGTAAGCGTATCGAGCAATCCACGTGATTTTGGCGACAAATCTGTTGGTGGGTCTGCAAGCTCTTGCGACTTCACCATAGTAAATTTCGGTGATTCTTCCGCCATGTCGCTCGCAGTTTACGCCGAGCAATAACCCTAACTCAATCTACCAAGGTAATATTTGGCCATCGTATTGTACGAACTCTCCAGAATTTTCGAGCGTTCTTGTCGACAGAACATGCCGCATACCCGATATACTCTCTGGGATTTCAACAGGTGCTCTGTCGCCACCCATGTCGGTTTTTACCCAGCCAGGATGCAATATAACGAATGTAATATTGTCTTCTAAAGCTTCTTTTTTCATCGCAACTGTAAACA
>JAKMGM010000159.1 GCA_022424925.1 Candidatus Poseidoniaceae archaeon
TCGGACGGAACACTGAAAATATTAACCTATGACATCTTCCAAGGGTACTCGACTGAACTGATTGAGCAGTTCGTCAACCAAACTGGAATTGAAGTTGAGATCATCCGAACAGATGATGCAGGCGGGATACTTGACCAAATGATGCTGACTCAAATGGCGCCTCAAGCAGACTTGATGCTGGGGTTGGACAACACGTACCTTCCAACGGCTCTCCGAAATTGCTTGCTGATGGAACATGAAGTCTCCCCAAGTAACTTGACTACCTCGTCCCAAGAGTTCTACCAAGGGCCTCTCGCCGTACCGTTCGATGAAGGCGATGTTTGTCTCAACTACGATGAGGACGCCCTTGAAGCATCAAACATAACTGTCCCAACTAGCCTATGGAACCTAACTGAGCCGCAATGGAGCGGGAAATTAGCAATCCCCTCCCCAATATCGTCCTCTCCAGGCCGAGCATTCTTAGCGGCAACGTACGATTACTTCACTGAACCGAGCAATACTGAGCAGGGCAACATGTCTGACTGGTGGAAAGCGATTACTGCGAACGATGCAATCTATACCTCGGGATGGACTGAATCCTACACGACCTACTACACTGGTGGCTATGGTGAATATACGGAAGGGTACATCGGCGGAGCGTTCATGACCGTATCATATTGTCACTCGCCCGGAGTTGAAGCGTATTTTGCGGAAAACTACACGCATTCCACTTCGTTGGTTTTGCCGAAAGCGACCTTCCACCAAGTTGAATATACAGGTATCATTCAAGGTGCAGCAGAAGTTGATGCTGCTCAACGCTTCATCGAATACCTCACCTCGCCATCAGTAAACGTTAACATGCCAGAATACAATTCCATGTATTCCGTCATTGATGGAAGCGAATTACCTGAGACCAACGGGTACCGATACCACAGTGACATTGTCGATACCGAGACATCCATAACCAGTGAATTGATTGAAACAGATATGGATTCATGGCTTGTAGCGTGGCAAGCGGCCACGGGAAACTGAGGTCGAACCTTGGATTCTGAAGGTTCATGGCACGTTGCGCAGAACGCAGTTCGTTCGCTGTTCGTAGGTGCGTTCATTGTGGGTGCGTCAGTGCCATTCATCTACGCCCTTCACCGACTGAACCAAGTGACTGAATGGACTGTTTTCGAAGCAGTGTACAACTTTAATTCGGTGAACGGCGCCACAGAAGCTCTTCGATTCACGTTGATTGAAGCGCTCGCATCTGCACTGTTGACCGTTCTACTCGGGTTACCCGTAGCATGGAGTTTGAGTCGATACAAGTGGAAACGCATTCGTCTCATTCGGGCTTTTTTGGCAGTACCGTTCGTTACGCCCTCGATCGTTGCTGCAATGGGCTTTCTAAGTTTAATTCGTGACGGCGGCATTCTTGCTCGATGCGGGATTGACTTACGACTCGAAACGGGTATTGTGGGTGATTTTGCAAAGTTATCAGGTTGGAATCATCCCGGTCATTTCGCAGCATTGATTTTAGCGCATGCATGGTTCAACCTATCGCTGATGATTCGTTTTGTCGAACCAACACTCGCAACGCTTGACCCTGCATGGGAAGAGCAACTGACTATGCTTCCAGACGGTAAAAGCAAGTGGAAGCGCATTCGTTCATTGTGGGCGCCCGTTTTGGGTCCAGCGGTCATGTGTGCCGGAGCGCTCAGTTTCCTCTTTTCGTTCACCTCGTTTGCACTGGTAAAATGGCTGTCGCCAAACAACAACACGCTCGAATCGTTGATGGCCGAGGCAGGTTCATCGGCTGGAATTGTTGGATACCGCATCGACTCAAGCGAACTCATTTATTCCGTGGCTTTGGTTCAATTCTGCATTTTGCTCATGACGCTTGCAGTGACTTCGGCGTTCCAAAAACGCTACGTTAATCGACTTTCTTTGCTAAGTGAATACGGAGTTCGCGACCACAATGGAGCGCCGAGTCAGCCAGCGAGACTCACGGTAATTCTAGCACTGGCTTTCACCTCGTTACCGTTTATCTCCACTGTGATATCATCCCTCCAAGTTCGAAAAATCAACCAAGGCGAACTTCAGCATGAATGGTCATTGCAGGGATGGAAAAATGCTTGGGCTGGCGATGTATCCAACATCGGTGTTAACGAGGCGATGGCCAACTCAATCGTGTATGCTCTGGCCACACTCATCATAGCCCTCCCCCTCGGATGGATTTTAGCATCAACCATCCATCGATTGAGCGTTCATGGATGGAGCAAAACTGCACGCTCACTAGATCTCATTTGCATGTTACCATTGGCTACTTCAGCCTTAATGGTCGGGCTCGGAGTTCTGCTTGGCGGCTTACGGTGGTACCCTGAAATGTTCAATTGGTATCTTCTACCCGTTTACCCCCATGTTCTTCTCACCGTTCCTTTCGTCGTTCGAGTCATGCTACCAGCATACGGGACCTTAGACCCAATGTACGCAGAACAGTGCCGAATGCTGAACATATCGCCGTTGAAAACATGGTACCATGGAACGCTTATGTTTCTGCGAGGGCCTGCAGCTGTTGCAGCATCGTTAACTCTCGCCTTTTCTCTCGGTGAGTTTGGTGCTTCATGGCTTCTTGTACGGGCTGGTTCATGGGATACACTCTCGATTGTGGTTGATCAATTGATGGGCCGGCCAATGTTTGACCCAACAGTTTATCCAACGGCTATGGCAGCGGCAACAATGCTGATGGCTCTTACATTCGTCTTGTTTGTGATTGCTGAAAGGTTCCGAGAATCAAGTGACAGGAGTGGCTTTTGATGGATGATGAATGCATTGTGCAGGTGAAGAATGTAGCAAAAGATTTCACGGGAACACCAGTATTTGAGGGATTGAGTCTCGAGGTATATCGGCATGAAATTGTGGCGCTCCTCGGACCGAGCGGATGCGGCAAATCCACGCTCTTACGTATGATTGCTGATTTGGAATCGGTTGAACAGGGCACGATCGAACATGCGAAGTGTGAAGGACAATCGGTTGGGTATATTTTTCAAAAGCCCATTCTCTATCCTCACATGGATGTTGGGGGCAATGTGTCACTGGGTTTTGGACAGAAAGTCGCCAAAAAACAGCGTCAAAAAATCATTGATGAAGAACTAAAACTCGTTGGACTCGAAGGCTTTTCATCAAGAAAAACTGAAACACTCTCTGGGGGCGAAGCACAGCGCGTGACCGTAGTGCGGGCGCTGCTTAATCAGCCACAACTGTTGTTACTGGATGAGCCTTTTTCAGCACTGGATTTGTCAACACGTCGCCAAATTGCAAGTGACACCCGTAGTATTCTGAAATCGAAAAAAACGTCTGCCATTCATGTAACACACGACCCTGAAGAAGCTAAAATCATCGCTGACCGGGTACTCCGATGGTCTGAGATAACACAAATACGGGACGATTGAAGCTCGAACTGACACCCACCTCAAGGATAGCATAATAAGTGTCCATGCTCCAATGACAAACGGTCAACATGGTAGGCACCCCGCTCGATGTGCTCCCCTACGTAAGGGGAATCCAAATGGTACTTTCAGGTTATGAAGGGTACACGAAAGGAAAGCGTCGGGCTGCTGACCTTGCCATACGCGAAGAAATTCAGCGGTGTGGCACACGTGCGCGAAACCACCTGTTGAATGTTCATGACAATGCGTTCCGCGAAAAGAAGATTGAGGTGGCAAAGGCAGCAAAAGCGTGCTGCAACACCATTGACCAACTGATTGAGGATGTTGATAAATCACCGACCGGAATGTCACATGCTTTTTTTTCTGGTCAAAGCTCGGCATCGATCTCCGTACTCAAGAAGCTGATTAAGCACGACCATGACGTCATTGAAATGATGACGAAGGGTGTGAACATTTCCAACAGTGTCGAACATGCGTATTCGGTTGGAAAAGAAGACGCTGAACTCAAGTCACTTATACGTCAGTGCGAGCAAATGATGACAAGTTCTCGAGGTTTTTTCAGTGCGCGGGCTACTGTGCTTGATGGATTACGACAGAAAAAGAAGGTGTGAAAATGGAGAATTTTAAGTGGCGAAGCAATCCAAACATTATTGCAAGACTCGTAAATGGCAACGACATCAAAACATGGAAAGCACGTCAAGTTGTATTGAAGCCAAATGAGGCATGTGCATTCATTATTGACGGAAGAATCGGCGAAATTATTTCTGAAAGTGTCGTACGAAATATAGGCGGTGGACTTGGCCGCCATATTGCTGAAATGCTCGGCAGCACGGCAAACGATCGCCGTATGCTTTTTGCTATGACTGGACCTGTTGACCTAACTATTCCTTTCAATTCAGCAATGAAGGACGGTTCGTCAGCGAATGGTCTTTTCCACCTACGAATTCAAATGCGAAAGGAAGATATTCCTAAACTGTTGAATGTCTTTGCGAACAGTGCACCTCTCCTCGACCGAATCGGGTTGGCACAACTCCTGGGCAACGAAATTTCAACGCGCTGTATTATCCCAGCGATGGCGAAATGCGCAAATACCGAAGAACTGCGCAGTCCAGAGTTCCAGGAGCACCTTGAAATGCATACTGAAGTCGAGATGCGTCAGACGCTATCGAACCTTGGTTACACATTCCTGCGAGCATTCATTTCAACCAACAAAACCGACCAAGAAAGGTTAGCAAAACTTCGAGCCGACCTCGACATGGCGACACAAACCGAAGGAGCAAATGCTGAAGCATTAATGGAGCGAATTGCAATTCGCGAGGCAGCAACACTTCGACGAATTGAGTGCGAAGTAAACGTTGAACGTGCCAAAAAACACGGCGAAGTGACCGTCCAAGCGGAAGCGGAGCTCCTCGAACTTCGCAAGCAAGAAGCAGTATGGGAAGCAGAATTAGTTCGTGACCGGGGACAAGCAGACCTACGGATGGCAGAATCATCACACAAAACGGCTCAAGCCATGGAACTGTTTGAACAAGTCCAAGCGAGAAAGCGGGACAGAATTCAGCAGAGTCAAGAGCATCAAGACCAGCGAATGGACAAGCAGAACGACATTCAGATGAAGATGATGGAAATGGCCGCTTCTGAAGGTGCCCTTACCCCGGAAGTGATGCAAGAATTCCTTCGACAACAAACCGCTCAAAAAGCGATTGATGGAACCGATGACAATTCGGCACCAACCACACCGATGACGGCAACCTGCCAACAGTGCGGTTCTGCACTCGAGCATGGGTGGAAAGTATGCCCTCATTGCGGTGTTGCACAATAAACACACTGTGTAAGGGGGAATAGCCACGAAACTCGAATGGGGTTCAAAACCTTGGAGAATGTGGCGTTCTCATTGGAACCAGCGTCATGCGCTCGGTGGGCGCAGGCTGACATACGCGATTTTGGTAGCAATGACTTTTTTTGCTGCTTTACCGTATGGTGCCGTGAATAGACTTGCGTACTACCGTGACCTCGTAGCTTTTGACCCAACCATCCAACTTGACCTTGACATGCCGTTCATTGCGTGGATGATTGTGCCATATCTCACACTCTACTTCTACTACCCTGCCGCAGCATGGCTCGGGAGCGTCAATGATACGATGTGGCGTCAAAACGTAATTTTTCATCAAATGATGCTGATCACTTGTTGGTGGGTATGTGTCGTGTTTGTACTGTTACCCGTCGAGATTGACCTGCGACATCTCATAGTGGGTATCGAAGGAACTGCATGGGAGCCTTGGTACGAATTTTTGCATGGTGCAGATAAGCCGTGGAATTCTTGGCCATCACTGCACATAGTCCAGAGCACCCAAGTGGTTCTCATCCTGCGCTATTGGTATCCACCGTCCACGCAAAGGATGAAACTCATACACGGTTTTTTACTCATCATGTGGTTTTTGCTCGTGCTCTCAACAATGACCATCAAGCAGCATTACATTTGGGACGTAGCAACTGCCTTGCTGCTCACTGGGCTGGCGTGGAAGTATTGGATGAAGCCGAACCTTGAGGCATTGGAAACCAAAGAAGCTCAGAACGCATTCGACACCCTCATGCAACAGGATTAACCAAAAACGGTGGCGACAATGTCTGGCCGATTGAGGTAAATGGTCAGGGTAACACCTGCCATAATCATCATCCATGAACCCACGAGTTTAATCATTCCAGTCGCCCGCTTGAGGAAGTTAATCATAACTTGGCGACCCATTCCTACCATCACCGTGACAAAAACCATCAGCAACAACAAACCGAGCATGAGCCCACCAATTCCAACACCGGTAGCAGCACCACCAAGCGTACTTAGATAGAGCACGAACGGAAGTACAGCCGCTGCAGTACAGTCAATCGATGCAGCAGCATAGCCGATGCCGTAGAGATACATGTTTCGTCGAGGCGTGAATATGTCATCGGCTTCAGTTGTGCTGTATTTGCGTACGAGTCTGTCGACAAATCCGAGCAAATGAGAAGTGATTCCAAGCAGCATGATCACACCCAAAACAATCAGCAGATAGGCGACAAACTTTGCGATTTTCGAGATGAGTCCCGATGACGAAAAGGTTTCACCCATGGCGATTGCGATGAGTCCGATGACGCCAAAGAAAGTCCACATGCCCAAACCTGAAAGCAATCCGATGACGCCGGAACTTGGCATCTTCGCCGTGAGTTTGCCTGCTGCAATGAGTTCATCCTCACGCGCTCCCAGTGAAAGGTAGTAAGAAATGAAGCCGGGCAAAACCGGGAAAGCACACGGTGAAAAGTATACAAGAATAGACAGAATCATCCCGAGCACGAACACAGCGACATACGAAGTGCTCGGCTCTTCCCAAGCAATGCGGTCGCCCATCGTGTCTTGAACATCACCGGATAGAGACTGCTGAACGATGCCATCGAACTTCTCCCATTGGTCTGCGGGTGTACCTGTTGCCTCACGAGCGATGATGTACCCTTCTTCGTCAATCACCATCACGACAGGGATTTGTCCTGCACCGCCGGTTGAGAACAAGCGGACTGGGTCTGTGGTGCTCCCGTCTTCAAGAACTGCTGCCTTCGTAGTTCCAAGTCCAGTTGGGTAAGCAGGAACGTGGTAGGTTCCCGAAGTTTCATTGAGATAGTCGAGCGTCTCAGAATACCACGCTCCGTAGCCGAAAATTTTGAGCTCCTTGCCCGAAGCACTCGCATTATCGAGCCAACCGTCCATTCGCATTTCGATATGTTCTTGCACAGCATGGCAGTTGCTGCAATCATGTGCCATTAAATCGAGAATCAATATTGAACCTCGATGGTCATCGAGGTTTATCCATCCAGTTTCGTTGGCAACGCTGGATTCAATGCCAGAACGGTTCAGAGATTCGAATACAATATTCGGAATTGGGGCTGGTTCCGCATCAGAAGCAAAAATTTCATCCATGCTGTCAAACATCGACAAGGCTGCAAAGGAAATCGTGACAAACATGAGCGCAGCGACGCCGAAGGCTTTCCAGGTGTCTGCTTGCTTGAATACGCCCACATCGGCTTGTTTGAGGGTATTGATGAACCGTCCGGGTACGCCAGTTACAAACTCCTTGGCTTGTCCCAGTGCGCCCATGTCTTTGACAGGATAAATTGCTTATTCAAAGTAGCGGGGTGTTGCCCTTGGAAGTGAGTGATACATCACAGTTTGAACTGGAAATGAATTGCGTCGGAGCACGATGTGAACGAAAGGTGGGCTCGGAGAGAATCGAACTCTCGATCTTCGCCATGTGAAGGCGACATCATAACCCCTAGACCACGAGCCCTAGGCATGTTGTCGTGAAGTCTCGTCTCTATAAGCATCCCCATCCGTATTTTAGCGATGGGAATTGAGGTGAACCATGCCCACTTCAAGACGGTCATGCGTCGGGTGAACTTCGATGAGGTGTACGGCCACCGACATCACCTCTGCTAATTCTTCCGCGAGCGACAATGGCAACTCGATACGTTGGTGTTGCGCATCGTAGCGAATCCATCCATCGGCAATGGCGAGTTCTTGGCGCAGTTCTTCAACATCATCCTTGGCATCTTCCAGCGAAGTGGGGATTGCTCCAAAAACAATGGTATCGTCATCGCTGAGTACTTCATACGGGCGGAGATTCGCTTGCCCTCTGCGCTTGAATCGTGCACGGAGTTGCCCGGCGTCTTTGTACCGTGCTGAGCAAAACTTGAGATGGAAGTCGAGGTCATTTGCCGCTTCTTTCAGCCTTAAGGCAAGGTCTGCTGAACCTTCCGCAGCAGCGGTGATTCCTCCACTGAGATTGAAACCTCGAACATCCATATTTTGTTGATTGCCGACGGTGATTTCAAGTTCATTCAAATTAAGAAATTGAACCGGAGAGGCATGAAGGGTGTCGAGGAGTGCGAACAGTTGTTCTTCCTTGTCGGGTTCGCATGGCAACTCTACGCCGACATTGATGCCCGCATCGGAGCATGCTTGAATGACGGGAAGGTATTTTTCAAGCGTTCCATCGAGCAGATGGAAGCGAATTTCATCCAGACCCGCTGCACCGAAATCAGATGCACGATCGACTTGAAACGGTATTGAAGTGTAAAGGTGAATGTGATGCTCAGGCCCAAAAGCCGATTTGAGTTGGTGAACTGCTTCGAGCGATTTTTCCATGTCGAGCATCGGGTCACCACCCGTGATACCCGTTCCAGTTGCTCGCATCGCATGTCCTTCCTCAATCACCTCGTCCCATGTGGAACAGCGGCGTTCGTTCGCAAACATATCCGGCGATTCTCTCCGATTGTCTGAAAGGGGACAGTAATCACAACCCCAGTGGCACTTTCCAGTAACAAACAGGACGAGTTTGCTGCCGCGTTGGCATTGAACACAACCTTCAGCCTCACCATCTTCGGCCGGAAGAATTTCAGTCGCCATTGGAAGAGAAACGGTCATTGGGCTCAAACCTCCGAGGACACTGCTGGTTTCAAACTCTCGCACGCCGGCATTAACTCTCAACTGTAGCTCGATGCAGAAGCCATCGATGAAAACGGTAATCACCGGTAAGTTCAGGATGAAACGTAAGTGCGAGTTTGGAACCGTCCAGGACACCCACTGTTTCATCACCAAGGTGCGCCACTGGTAAACATTCGATTGTTGATTGCTCAAAGCGTGGAGCGCGTATGAACACCCCGTGAAACTGATGACGTTCAACATCGGTGTGCAAAACATCTACCGGCAGGGGTTGATGGTTGAATTGGTTACGCGTATCCACGATTGAATCAACCTCTGCGCCAGAAGGAATCTCAAGGTCAACTTCAAGCAGTGCCTCAAAGGAATCTCGCTGACGGCCCCACGCGTTGCGTGAAATCCCCGTACGAATGAACGGTTGGTAGTTCGAATGTGGTTGTGCCAAAAGTATGGCTCCAGCACATGTCCCGAGAACCGGTCGCCTCGGATGTGCCTTCATCCAGCCAAAAACCGACTCAAGAAGCGATTCACTCTCGCTCGCCTTTCGCATGGCCGTCGATTCGCCGCCAGGCAAAACCAGACAATCGATGCTTGAATTGACTTCCTTACCCATCTTGAGATGGACAATCTCAATCTCGAGCCCCAACTGTTGTGAAGCAGCACGCAGGGCTTCTGCATGCTCATAGCGAGCACCCTGGAGCATTGCCAGACCGACCCGCACCATGAAGGTCGGTTGTCGGCCTTCCCTAAGAGTTCAGCGTCCCAAAGGTGTCACAGAAAATGCATACACCCAGAGAAGTCACCCACCGGATTGAAAAGCCTCCAAGTGTTGCAGTGATCAATGGACCTCACCAGAGATTGCTTCCTCGTTCCCGGCCCAGTCCGAATGAATGATGAATGCCTCAAAGCACTTGCTACACCTGTGATGACGGCTCGTGGAACAGAGTTCCGTGACGTCATGGCAGATCTCAATTCTGGACTTCGGCATGCGTTCAATCTGGCACCTTCCGAGCCGATTCGAGGTGTTCAGTCATGGGCTGGCGACGATGATTACAAAGTCGTTGTCGTTTCAGGAAGCGGGACGGCGGCCATGGAAATGGTCATTGCCAATCGATTTCGAAGCAATGACTTGGTGTTGGTACCAACGAACGGAAAATTCGGAGAACGTGTCGCTGAAATGTGTAAACGATTCTGCAATGTCAAACATCTTCAATACGAATGGGGGAGGGCTTTCGATTTGTATGAACTCGAACAGCAACTGGAAAAAAAGTGCTATGAATCGCTGTTAATCTGCCACAATGAAACCAGTACAGGCATCACACAAGATGCGGCGGCAATCGCTGAAATGTGCCAGCGCCATGGAGTTTCGTTCATCTTAGATGGAATCACTTCGGTTGGTGGTATGCCCGTCCACCCAACAAAGTGGAACGCTGAGGCTGTTGTCGTTGGCGCTCAAAAGTGCACTGCTGGCCCTTCAGGTATTGCGGCAGTCGCTGTTAATTCGCATTTCATTGAACGCGTCCATGCGATTCGAGAACAGGGTGATTCGAGTCCAAACTACTACTTTGACATGGTATCTGCTCTGAAAAAGGGAGACGATGACCAAACACCCTGGACGCCCGCTATCAACCTCGCCATGGGTTGGGGAGCAGCACTCAACACACTCAAGCATGAAACCAATGAAGGCCGCTGGGACCGATGCCAAAAAATGGCATCAGGGGTTCGAGACCTTTTCACAGACCTCGGATTCACGTTACTTGCCGACACTGGTCAACGGAGCAATACCGTAACAGCAATTTTCTATCCAGACGGCATTGATGATGCGTGGAGAAAACGCCTCAAAGACGATTACAACACGCAAGTCATTGGTGCTCAAGACCATCTGAAGGGGAAAATGTTCAGGGTTGGTTCGATGGGTGAAACGCCCATCGAGGAAATGATTGAAGGGTGCAAGAGAATGATTGCATGCTTTGCCTCGTTTGGACATGAACTGCCACAACTCGACGTTGAATCGTATTTTGAATGAGGGAGAAAGATGTCTCGATACATCGTCCTAGGACGCTTCCAACCTTTCCACTTCGGCCATGCCTATTTGGTGGAGAAAGCTTCAGCACTTCGAAACGAAGGTGATGAGTTGATTGTTGCAATTGGCTCGAAGCAGGCTGAATGGGAACCAAACAACCCGTGGAGTGCAGAGGAGCGTGTAGCCATGCTTACTGCATGGACGAGTGCGCACCATATCGAGTGCTCAATTGTTACCATCGACGACATTCATGACCCGCCGAACTGGGTCGAACACGCTACCATAGTCCATGGAAAGGGAACCCTCGTGACGACCGACGAAGCAACCTCACGACTCTACTCAGAGGGCGGTTTTGACGTGTTGCTCATTGAAATGAACGAACGAGAACGGCTTGAAGGTTGGAGAATACGGCAAACTGCTAAAATGCTCTCAACGGTTTACGACGACGAGGCTGTACGTGAAGTGCTCAAAGAAAGCATCCCGCATTCGGTTATTGAATGGCTCATCGAGAACGATGCACTGTTTCGATTGTCAACGTTTGAAACCGGAGTTTATGCTGGGTGATTATTTTCGGAAAAGTTTCTTTTTCACTTCTTTTTTAAGTTGCTCTTTGGCCACTTCCTGAACCTTCGTTTCCGCCTTTGACTTCAATTCCTTGGTTTTTTTAAGTAAAGGGGCTGAAACACCATCTACAACGTGACGCTTCACTTTCTCTGTTGCTGATTTTGCGGCAATTTGGGCTGCACCTTTTGCGGCTCCGCTTGCCTTACTGGCAGCCTTGCCTGCGATCTTCTTCATGAAGCGTACTCGTCACAGCATGCCAAGAATGTTGCGCCGTCATTCGTCTGACGCAACCACAACACGTGCAGCAATCAAAACCCGCTGTTTGTACATGTAGCCGGCCTCAAGAACATCCACCACTTTACCTGCGGGAAATGCCTCAGAAGCAGGAATCGTTGTAATCGCTTCCATCTTTGCCGGGTCGAAGGATTGCTGTTTTGCTTCAATGGCGACGACTCCATCAGCAGCGAGTTCATGCCACATCTTGTTTCGTAGCAAGCGCAAGCCCTGCGCTATGGCCGATGTGTCATCATCTTCAACGTTTGAAAGAGCGCGATCAACATCTCCCAGTACAGTCAGCATACGCCGTGCAAGACCCATGCCACTGTATTGAATCAATTCCGCTTTCTCCGACATGAGGCGTTTGCGGACGTTTTGAATCTCAGCGTCTTTGTATGCAATCTCTTTCTCAGCCTTTTCTGCGCGCATCGTCGCTTCCTCAAGGGGGTCGACGACTTCAACTTCGATGCTTTCTGCTAAATCGATGGTCTCCATTCCCTCTTCGAGAACGGGGACGGTATCGTCCGCATCTGAATCATGTTCATCCGGTTCGGTTGGAGGGGCGTCGTCGCTCATCATGACAAGCGTCTCGGAAGTGGTCTTTGAACCCCACGACTAATCCCTTAGGTAGCGTTTGATGTTCCAAGTGCCGTGCCCCCATTGCTCCGCTTTGAGGTGCTCTCTGCCGAGAACCGGCACGAAAGATTCGTTCGCATTCATGACATTCAATGCATGAATGAGCATGCGTGTCGCTCGGTCATGTGCCTCATAGGTCGGAACAATTTTCGGGTCTTCTTTCTCATCGAGCGTCTCCCCAAGTTCCTTGCGACGCTCCATCCAATTCATGCACACAGCCTCTGCAAACTCATCTTCAGGAATACCCTTCAAGCGTGAATAGACATCTGCCCAAGTTTGTTCTGCATACAAGTCCTCACTGCTCTGTACAACACGCTCCAACGCCACATCAAGATAGAGAAAAGCACGACCTTCCCACACTTCCCATGCTCCGGGGCTCGACCATTTCATGAGATGAAGCAAGCCTTCATGGCCATCATCCACCCGCTTCAAAACCTCCAAGACTGTGCCCTCAAAATCAACAGTGACGCTGTCCATCCAATCGAGAATCTCCGCTTCTGAATCAATATCGAATGAGCGTTTGAGCTTGCTATCTCCAGGGGGACGGTTTTCGCGAAAAGTTCCTTTTTCCATTCCGTGATAGAGTTCCTTCCATGATGTTTGAAGCAGTGCCTCGAGGGATGGTTTGTCAACGAGTAGCAGAACCAACTCGATGCCCATGCATGTCCCAAAACGCCGTCTCGTTTGATGTCATCGGCTGGGCAAGTTACTTTGAAACGCTTGAATCCACGAGAGGAGGAGAGAGCATTCAAGAAGAACGATACTCCCCGTTGGGTTTGAGGCTTGAAGATGGCGACAATCAAGGAGCAGATCGAACTGATCCGCGCTGAGATTGACAAGACGCAAAAGAACAAAGCGACCAATGCCCACATCGGTAAACTCAAGGCAAAAATTGCTCAACTCAAAATCAAAGAAGAAAAGGCCCATGCTCATTCCAAAGCCAGCGGAGGTGGCAAAGGGTTTGAAGTCAAGAAGTCAGGCGATGCAACCGTTGCTCTGGTCGGATTCCCCTCCGTTGGTAAATCAACGCTTATATCGAAAGTTACCGATGCGCATTCGGAAGCCGCAGGATATGCATTTACGACGCTCACATGTATTCCCGGAGTCATGGAGCACCGTGGTGCAAAAATACAAATTCTGGATTTGCCCGGATTGATTAAAGGTGCAGCAGAAGGTAAAGGTCGCGGCCGAGAAATTTTGAATGTCATCCGCAGTGCAGACATGGTACTGTATATCGTAGACCCATTCCAAGATGCACACTTCAATGTGTTACACCGTGAATTGCATAATGCAGGATTACGTTTGAACGAAACGAAGCCTCCTGTTTTCATCAAGCGGACCGAGCGTGGAGGTATCGATGTCCGAACCACCGTCGAACAAACACACCTTTCGCATGAAGAGATGAGCGACATCATCCGTTCATTCGGTTACACATCCGCTATTGTCACGCTACGAAACGATACAACTGCTGAACAAATTGTTGATTGTTTGGCGGAAAACAGAATCTATGAAAAAGCAGTTATTGCTATCAACAAAATCGACATTGCAACCGAAGCGGATCTTGTGCGTTCGAGAAAGGCACTGCCTGCAGACTGGCCAGTTATGCGTATTTCAGCATTCAAGGATATTGGACTGGATGAACTGAAAGATTTCATCTATGATAATTTGGGATTCATGCGCGTCTTCCTCAAGCCGCAGGGTCAAGAGGCTGACATGGAAGAACCGCTTATCGTCAAAGACGACTCGACCGTTCAACACATATGCAACAAATTACATCGAGATTTTGTTCGTAAGTTTCGCTACGCACGGGTGAAAGGACCAAGCGCTAAGTTTGACTGGCAACGTGTAGGCCTCGACCATTTACTCAAGGACGGCGATGTACTCACCATCGTTGTACGACGCTAATCAATCCCAGATGCCCATATCCATTCGGGCATCTTCAGTTGCGTGAATTTTAGGGTCCCATCGTGGCGCCCAAACGAGATTGATATGCACGGAATCAAGACCTTCTGTTTGAAGGGCTGCCCTGTGTGCTGCAGCCATAATTTCCGGGGCAGCGGGGCAACCTGGTGATGTGAGCGTGAGGTCAACTTCGGCGTGAAGCCCTTCAGGTTTTTCTTCAAACCGAACATCGTATACCAAACCAAGTTCAACAATAGAGAGTTCAAGTTCTGGGTCTTCGACTTCGTCTAACTGCGTCATAACATCCTGCTTTTCAACCATATAATCACCTAGTCAAGTTCCCGAATATCCCTCATCACCTTGTCAAACATGTTGCGAAAACCGTTGGAACGGCTGGGAGAGAGGGAATTGAGGATACCCATCTCTTCGGCAAAGTTTGGTGAAAGAAGGAGGGCTTGAGCGGGAGCACTTCCATTGATGGCGATTGAAAGAATACCCATGAGGCCTTGGACTAATTTTGCATCAGCCCCGGAAAGAAGCAGAACTTTACCGTCCTGTAAATCGACTTTGACATGTGCTTCTGATTGGCAGCCCTGAACTTTAGAGGCTTGAGTCCATTGTTCGGGTGGGAATGGAATGACTTCATCTGCCAAGTCAAACACCATTTCAAGTCGTTCCATTTTATCATCGATTTCCTGGAACTCTTCAATCAATTCTGAAAGTTCTTCAGGGTATGTCATCCAAATCGCTCCGAAATGTACTTCATTTGATCGATGAATTGTTCTGCTTCGTCCATGGTGTTGTACAGGTAAAACGAGGCACGGACTGTACCGGATATACCGAGCCGGTGAAGCAACGGTTGGGCACAGTGATGGCCCGTTCGTACAGCGATGCCTCGTGCGTCGAGCAGATGTGCGAGGTCTTCGCTTTGAATGCCGGGATGTAGGAAGGAAACCACAGCACTGTCTTTTGCTTCGTGACGTCCATAAACTGTAATGTCCATTGAACGAAGTTGCTCAGCAACCCAACGTGCGATTTCAATGAGCCGATTGTGCTCTTTTTTGAGGTCAAGTGCTGCGAGCCAGTCCAAAGCAGCACACCAACCAACCGCTTCGGCGATTCTCGGCGTACCGGCTTCAAACTTGTGTTCATTGGTTTGGTAGGTTGACCCGTTCACTGTCACCGTTTCGATCATGTCTCCGCCGCCCATGAACGGCTGCATTGTTTCAAAAACTTCAGGCCGGATGAGGAGCGCACCAATACCGGTCGGACCACACATCTTGTGGGCGGAAAAAGCCATGAAATCAGCTTCCGACGCTTTGAAATCGATACGCTCATGAGGGACGCCTTGGGCAGCATCAATCAGAACCAACGCACCGTTTTCATGGGCAAGATGCGTGATTTCTTCAAGAGGGTTGCGAACGCCGAGCACATTTGATGTGTGGACAACGCATACCAACTTGGCATTGTCAAGTGAGGCTGCATAAACTTCCATGTCGAGTGTGAAATCTTCCAAGACGGGGACATAGCGTAACTCGATACCTCGCTCTTCTGCGAGCATTTGCCACGGAACGATATCGGAATGGTGTTCCATTTCAGTGAGGACAATTGCATCGCCTTCGTTGAGATTTGCCCGACCCCATGCATGCGCAACGAGGTTGATGGCCTCCGTGGTTCCGCTCGTGATAACTGCACGCTCGGCACTGAACCATTGCTTGAGTTGTTGCCTGCACGCTTCGTAGCCTTCGGTCGCTTCACCTGCAAGCGTATGCACAGCTCGGTGGACGTTGGAGTTCGATGAAGAATAGTACTCGCTCATCGCATCCAAAACGACTTGTGGTTTTTGCGTGGTTGCTGCGTTGTCGAGATAGACAAGCGGGTAACCATTTATCTCTCGTTTGAGAATCGGAAAATCATCACGCAAAGCCATGGCAATCACCTTTTCAATTCGCATTCCAAATGAACCGTCAGTCGAGTTCTCATCTCTTCGAGCAGATGCTTGTTTGTAATGTTCGAGAACGCATCGTAGAGGAAACCGTTGACAATAACGGACTCTGCTTCATCCGGAGAGAGACCTCTCGACATGAGATAGTGCAACTGTTCGGTATCGATTGGGGCACTCGCTGCACCGTGTGCCGCAGATACATCATCTGCAAGCACCTCCAATTCGGGTATAGCTTCCGCACGGGCTTTCTTCGAAAGCAGGAGGTTTCGGAACACTTGGGATGCGTCGGATTTGTTAGCTCCCTCCGCAATAGTGAGGAGTCCTGTTCCGATAAAATGGCTGTTGCCTCCGCATGCTGAATTCATGACTAAATCAGATTGTGTATGGCCGTGATGGTGGTGAATTTCGACGTGCTCATCATCGTGACGTGACCCGTCGGCATTGATTGTAATCGATTGTCGGACAGAAGAGCCTGTTCCGTTCAAAGAAGTGCGTATATCTGATTTGCAGCGGAAACCTCCGACAGATAACGTGGCGTGCTCAAGCGATGCGTCACGGGCAATGTCCCAGTTTTCGCAACGCAGAAACTTCGTGTTCGAATCCAATTCGTTAATGAAACCGAATGCGAGATGCGCATTTGGATGGAGGGTACCGGTGACGTGTACGCCAACCCATTCTGGTTCACCTGATATGTGGAGAAATACGACAGCAGAGCCTTTGACATCAAGGTGCAAATGTCCAACAGCAACATGCCCTGAAGCACGAGCATTGATGTGAATTGGTTCTGATTCGTTGTGAAGTGAAAGTTCAGAGGACGAGCCACCAGCTGCTTGAAGGAAAGCACGAGCTATATCGCCTTGGGGTTGCATCGATGGAGTACGGGGAATGACCGTTTTGCCTCCAACTGCAGAAAAAACAACTTCGTCTGCATCGGGAACGGCGTCGGTGGTCGATGGATGAATCCGAGACCAGGGTGTGTAGCGCCAAAGATGTTCAGAACGGGAAGGTATTGGCATTTGATGGTACATCATCCAATGGAACCCTCCATCTCCAACTCCAACAACTTGTTGAGTTCGACTGCGTATTCCATGGGAAGTTCTCGAGTGAATGGTTCAAAGAATCCGTTGACAATAAGCCCCATTGCTTCTTCTTCGCTGAAACCACGGCTCATCAGGTAAAACAATTGGTCACTGGACACTTTGGAAACACTGGCTTCGTGTTCAAGATCTGAGGTCGAATTACCAATTTCCATGGTCGGGTAGGTGTCGGAACGGGAGTCGGAGTCGAGAATAAGTGCGTCGCATACAACCTTTGAGCGACAGCCGGTGGACTTTGGCGTAACTTGCAACAACCCTCGGTACGAGGAACGACCACCGTCTTTTGATATCGATTTCGAGAGGATGTTTGATGTCGTATTGGATGCAAGATGGTGAACTTTAGCACCGGTGTCTTGATGTTGGCCCTTACCAGCATACGCAACCGAGATGACTTCTGCGTGGGCTCCCTCGCCCTTGAGGAGAACTGAAGGGTACTTCATGGTCAGTTTGGAACCGATGTTTCCGTCAACCCATTCAACAGTAGCGTTTCGGTGGGCAACAGCTCGCTTGGTAACCAGATTGTAAACATTGCTCGACCAGTTTTGAACGGTCGAGTATCGGATTTTTGCACCGTCCATAGCGATGAGTTCAACTACAGCAGAGTGCAGTGAATCGGTCGAGTAACTCGGGGCAGTACAGCCTTCAACATAGTGAACAGAGCTCCCTTCATCAGCGATGATGAGTGTTCGTTCAAATTGCCCCATGTTTTTTGCATTGATGCGGAAATACGCTTGTACAGGCATTTCCACATGAACTCCCTTCGGAATGTAGAGGAATGAACCGCCAGACCAAACAGCAGTGTTCAGGGCAGAGAACTTATTGTCACTGTGGGGAATGACCGTTCCAAAGTACTTCTTGACAATCTCAGGATACTGCTTAAGTCCAGAATCCATGTCGAGGAAAATTACACCCTGCTCTTCAAGGTCTTCTCGAATGGAATGGTAAACGGCTTCGGATTCATATTGCGCAGTTACACCGCCAAGCCATTTCTGTTCCGCATCAGGGATGCCGAGGCGGTCAAACGTATTCTTAATGTCATCAGGTACATCATCCCATGACTTTTCTGTCTTGTCCGACGAACGTAGGAAATACGTGACGTTTTCGAAGTCAATCATGTTGAGCAGTGAACAATTACCCCATTCGGGCATGACACGCTCCACAAAATGGCGGTAAGATTTGACGCGGATATCGGTCATCCACTCAGGCTCATTCTTCAGTTCTGAAATGTCGCGAACGACTTGTTCAGTTAGCCCCTTATCGAAGCGAATGGTTGAGTTTTCAGGGTCGTGAAACCCGTATTTGTAATCGCCAATGAGTTCTTGTGCATCGTCCGTCATATAATCACCTCAAGCAGAGACCTCTAGCCAGTCATAGCCTTTGTCTTCGAGTTCTAAAGCCAATTCAGGACCGCCTGTTCGAACAATCACACCGTCAATCATGGCGTGAACATAATCCGGTTTGACTAAATCGAGGAGTCTCTGGTAGTGCGTAATAATGAGGCAGGCCGAATTTTCGGCAACTTCGTTGATTCCCTGCGCAACGATTCGCAATGCATCGATATCGAGGCCTGAGTCTGTCTCATCGAGAAGAGCCAAATGGGGTTGAAGCAACAGCATCTGAAGGATTTCCAAACGCTTCTTTTCGCCACCGCTAAATCCGTCATTGACATACCGAGAGAGGAAACTCTTGTCCATCGATAGTTGCTCCATCGCTGCGTTTAGCTCCTTGCGGAAGGCTCGACCTTTGGGGGGATTTTCACGGACTGAGGCAACCGATTTCTTAAGGAATGTACCAACCTGCACACCGGGAATGGCAGCGGGATACTGGAAGGAGAGAAACATCCCCGCCCGAGCACGTTCAAAAACCTCAAGTTCTTCAAGTGGTTGACCTTTGAAAAAGATACTTCCGGAGGTCACCTCGTAAGCGGGGTGGCCCATAACAACGTTCGCAAGCGTGGATTTACCAGCACCGTTCCGACCCATGATTGCATGAATCTCTCCACGGTTGATGGTGAGGCTCAAACCGTTGATAATGGGCGTGCCTTCGACACTCACATGGAGATTTTCGATTCGTAGGATTTCATCTGCCATCACCCTCACCTGCTCTACCCTCGCGTAACTCCTTTATCAAGTGGTGTAATTGCAGTCGATACCGGTCACTGCGTTGATACCGTGTTCAAGCCATAGTTGAAGAGGAATGGACGGGAGGGCATTGCATGACCGAAGATGACTTGGTAGCCAAATACGCAGCAGAGGCAAAGGCAGCAATGTCTGCCGAAGCGAGCCGCCGTATCGAGGAGATGACGGACCCTGTTGCAGAAGAACGGTTGCGGAGCACTTCATTGTTGAAATTCATAGGAGGTGCTGAATTTGTACCCGCACTGCTCGCACGCCTTGGCGATGTACGAGCAGCGCTTGACGGACACGGGGGGGGAATCGCTGTGACAACCCTCGATTGGGCGGAAGGGCAAGACGCTCAACTTGATTTGGTGCTGGATTTGACTGGAGCATGCTTGTCGTGTGGAGCGGCGCCTGGAACCCTTGACGGCGTCAAAAACGATTTAGAAAACGACAGCGAAATCGCTCGAATACGCTTTTCTTCCGCCTTACTCGACACATTTGATGAACTCGGCAGAGAATTCATTCTTGCGCACGGCTCCGTTGAATTTGTCGAATCGTAAGTCACCTTTGACGGATGGGTTGAAACATGCGTAGTGTAGCGTTGAAGCATGGGCGCATGGAGAGATGGCCGTAGAGACGACCCTGCACCGTGCCGGGAAAACGACACTGGCTTGTTTGAAGTCACCGTTCGAGACGGACGAGCGAGATTAGGTCGTTTGCATACGCAGCACGGGGTTCTGGAAACACCAGCCTTACTCCCCGTAATCAATCCAAACATCCGAACAATCGAACCACGAGAAATGTGGGACAGATACGGGATTGGCGCTCTCATTACCAACTCGTACATCATTTGGAAGCATGAGGAGCTCAAACAAACAGCCACAACAGAAGGCATTCATGCATTGCTGGACTTCCCAGGAGTCATCATGACCGATTCAGGAACGTTTCAGGCGTATGTCTACGGCGATGTCGAAGTCGGCGTCGAGGAAATCGTAGATTTTCAACGAAGCATAGGCGTTGATATCGCTACGATGCTTGACGTATTCTCGCGCCCGGACATGAACGAAGAGCAAGTCAGAGCGTGTGTTCGAGAAACTATTGAACGTGCGGCTGCCAGCGTTCATGCTGCTCAAGGCACTATGCTCAATGGTCCCATACAGGGAGGACTGTTCAAGCATCTGCGTACAGAATCTGCAAAGGGCATGGGTGATTTTGACTTTGCCATTCACCCAATCGGAGGTATAGTTCCGGTCATGGAGCGTCATTTGTACAAAGATTATGCTAAAATAATGATGGCATCAATCCCGCATTTGCCTCCTCATCGTCCAGTTCATATGTTTGGATGCGGTCATCCTATGTTGTTTCCGATGTCGATTGCATTAGGAGCGGATTTGTTTGATTCAGCAGCGTATGCGCTGTTTGCTCGCGACGGCCGATTACTGACACCGTGGGGGACTCAAAAACTCCAGACACTCACTGAGTGGCCCGAGCGAATGCCGTGTGTTGCTGAATACACACCTGCGGATGTTCGTGCTCTCGGCAAAAAAGAAATGACAGCCCACCTTGCTCGGTACAACCTTGAAGTGACCTTGGCGGAACTCGACCGATGTAAACAAGCGGTTCGTGACGGAACAATTTGGCGACTTGCTGAACGGCGAAGTCATCAACATCCTGCTCTGAGAGAGGCGTTTCTTTGGCTTTCAACCAGCCCGCACAACGCAAAACTCGACAAGCAATTTCTCGAAGAAATGGTGCTCGATGACAGAGATGCTGCCAAGGATATTGACCAGCACGCCGGTGAGTGGGAAAATGCGTGGAACTGGATTGTCGAATCGCAAGAATCACCGCGGAAGGGCGGTGAGCCGTGGGGGGGCGACGATACGAATGTCCGACCGCATGTCGATGCAGCCAAGAAAGCACTTCGGAAGCGTTGGAAGCCCCGCACTATCGAAGCCCGTGGGAGCGACTCAGTCCTTGTTGCCTACGGAAGTTCTGGACCGTGGAGGGAGCGTCTAAGCGATTTGATGGTTCGCTTACAACACCACTGCCCGGGTCTTGAAGTCATGATTCAAACCCCGATAGGGCTCCTCCCTTATTCGTTAGAAGACCTCAACCCATTCACGCACATTGACGGGCCGCAATGGCTCTGGCGACGGCGGCCAAACCCGTTGTTGATTCGTCAAGAGTTGCAGCATTTCGGCATGCAAGAACGAAGAATCGTTCTTGTCGACCTTCTCGGTGACGGCGTCCAGTCTCGCGCAATGGCTGCGCTTCACCATGCTGGTGTACTTGATGGCACCACAGACGACGATGCGAGCGGCCGTGCGCTTGAAACCGTAAACAGAACTGCAGCGAAAGAAACCCTTCAACGTCGTCATGTCGCTGACAAGATGGTCGTGTTACTCAACGCTCGACAAGAATGGGTCGATGAATTGCTCGAAGGTTCGACCTGTGTGGTCAACAGACTTGGTCGAGTGAAGAATACCCTTCTGCACAACGGCGTTCACATCGTTAGCCCTCGTCTCACCGATGGAGGCCTTTCGCTTACCGACGGGGGTGCCAGTGTATTTCACAACGCTCGAACACTACCAGCGCCATCAGCGTTTGAACGCTCCAATGAAGACCATACCTCAAATGGCCCAGCATGGATCGTAGTCAATGAAGATGCAGAGCCTTTCATACGGCAGGGACGTAATGTCTTTCACGGCTTCATTGTTGCTTGTGATGAATGGATTTCTCCAGGAAAAACTTGCCTCATCGTCAACAGGACGGGGGACCTCCTCGGCCATGGTGTATCCAACGGAACGCTTGAAGACATGAAATCTTTCAAGAAAGGCGTGGCTGTAAAAACTCGTGGCGGCATTCGACTTGAAGACCAGTGATGCGTAACATACCGTGCCATAGTTCAAAGAGCGCCTTACTCCTCTTTCGTTTAAGGGGGAAGAGGAATGGACAGCGACTTGGTCATAAAAACCACGAATCTAACCAAATCATATGGCCCCCACGTAGCACTCAACAAACTCAACATTTCGGTACCACACGGAGCAACTGGGCTTCTTGGGCCGAACGGGGCTGGTAAGTCTACATTTTTGAAAACAATCCTCGGGCTGATACAGGCGACTGAAGGCGAAGGCAAGGTACTCGGACTTGACATACGAACAAAAGGGGATGAAATTCGTTCACGAATTGGCTACATGCCTGAGTACGATTCTCTCAACCCCGACATGGAAGCGATTCACCAAGTCCGTTATTCAGGAGAATTACTCGGAATGAATCCCATCATTGCACAAGCCCGAGCACATGAAACCTTGCAATATGTTGGACTCGGTGAACAGCGGTATCGCAACATTGGAAGTTATTCAACCGGCATGAAGCAAGCTACAAAATTGGCTTGCGCCTTGATTCACGACCCTGAACTTATCATCGCTGACGAACCATCGAACGGCCTCGATTTAGCTGCTCGCAACCACATGATTGAAACGCTAACCAATACCGTTCAACTTGGCAACCGTTCGGTGCTCATGGCATCACACTTGATGGACGATGTCGAACGTGTGTGTGACAACTTTATCTTGCTGCACAAGGGCAAACTTGCTGCTCAAGGTCGTATTGAAGACCTCAAGGGGTTTGACAGAGAAATAGAAATCCACGTGTGGGGCGGAGCGTCACGACTGTATGAGGCGATGACGGACAAAGGAATGAGTGTGCGACGTGAGGGTAGGGTCATGCGCATTCTGCACGAAGACGAAGATACAACCTCTGCCATCCTTGGGTGCGCTGCGGAAGTTGGTGCTCAGATTCGAAGGATGCATGAATACGAAGCCTCCTTGGAAGACTTGTTTCTCTCAATCATGGAAAACTTGGGGTACGAGGTCAAATCAAGCGATGATTTACTGGCATCTCCAGCCGAGGCACGCAAAGTAGACGCACCCGAACACATGGGCGGTGGCGCTTCATGAACGAGGGATTCGACGCAGATGCTGAACCGAAACCAGACGAGCATGTGCCTGAAGCACCCGTGACGGGTAAAGTACGCTTAGATGCGGCATGGGGTTCAACTGAAGGCGATGAAGACCTTTCAGTTCAAACGACGGTTGCATCGAAAAACGAAGGACACATTTTCAAACAGCAATACAAACCTTGGGAAGGTGAACTTAACCCCCGATGGATGAGAAATTGGGCGATTTTGCGGCACCATTTGCTGGGGATTTTCAAGAAAGGACATCGACCCTGGGGCGTACCAATCCGGTTGTTTTTGCTTGTCGTATTCATTGCTTCACTCACCGATGTCGGAATGACCATCGTGTCCGGACTGATTGGTGATTCCGGCCTCCATTCCATATGGGGCGTGAGCAGAGACAACCTCTACGGTCACGTACTCGGTTTCTTTCCACGAAACATGCTCTACTACCCAGTCATTGCTGCATTGCTTGTTGGAGGCGTTATCTCCGAGGACAGGCAACATGGCACTTCAGCCATGTATTTCTCAAGGCCAATAACGCGATTCGATTACGTTTCAATGAAGTTTCTCGCAGTCGCGCTGATTCAGGCGCTCATCATTCTGGTGAGCCTTGGACTGTACTACTTCGCAGAAATCGTTAGTATGGGTCGAGGATGGGCATGGATATTGGATACATTCCCGATGTTTTTGGCAGCAGCCCTCAGCGGTATCTTGCTCATTTTCACTTACACCAGCATTGGTTTGGCTCTGTCCAGCGTTTCCAAGGGCAAATTTTTCCCAGGAATCGCGCTGCTGTCCATAGTCTTGGGGACCAAAGTACTCGCCTTCATCGCTTCAAATCTGTTCGATCGTGACATACTGTATCTGCTCTCACCTTACGATTGCTTGGCGCACGTCGGCCAAGCCATCATCGGAACGCAACCAACGTACGACCAATACGCTTGGACCTGGTCGCTTGCATCTCTCGCTGCAATGAATGCACTTGCGTTGTTCGTCCTTAGTTCGCGTGTTTCCTCAATGGAGGTGACCCGTGAATGATGCCTGACTTCGACCAGCAAGGGCAAGCCCAATCCAAGGAATGGACTCCGGACCTTGCCGCACCTGCAATTTTGCTGGAAAATGTCTCCAAAAGTTACGGGCGAATCTTTGCATTATCGAACATAACCCTTGCCTTGAACGGGGGAGTGACGGGTATTCTTGGGATGAACGGAGCAGGGAAGTCAACACTGTTCAACATCCTCATGGGGAAGTTGAAAGTTAGCCAAGGTAGCGTCAAATTGTTTGGAACCGACCCGTGGAAAAACCCCGCACCATATGCGAGGGTTGGTTTCGTTCCTGAACACGAAAAAATGTATGACTGGATGACTGCGCACGGGTTTGTGTCCACATTTGCACGCCTCAATGGATTAACACGAGCAGAAGCGAATACAGAAGCCGACAGAGTTTTGGATTTTGTAGGGCTTACCGATGTTGCTTACAAAAAAATCGGCCAATTCTCGAAAGGTATGCGCCAACGGGTTAAAATTGCTCATGCTCTGGTCAATGACCCTGATTTAATCATCCTTGATGAACCGCTCCAAGGTTGCGACCCGCTCGCACGAACAACCATCATGAATGTCATACGTGAACTTGGAAAATTGGGGCGTACTGTCTTGGTGAGCAGCCACATCCTTCAAGAAATCGAACGAATCACCGAACAAATCGTTATTCTTCACCAAGGAAGATTGCTGGCACTCGGAAACCTGCACTCGATTCGTGAACGCCTCGACCAGATACCTCATCGCATCTCTATCCAAGCCGAGGACCCAAAAGCACTGGCAAAGGATATTATTGATATTGATGAAGTGTATGGAATCTCGTTCCATGACGAGAAGAACGTATCGATTCAAACACATAATCTTGGAGC
>JAKMGM010000007.1 GCA_022424925.1 Candidatus Poseidoniaceae archaeon
AGTTGTTTTGACCAGTGCTCCCAGCGTTGTTTATCGTTGTCGGGAAGTGCCGTAAAGGGGGCACAGTGATTGCTGTCAAGGGGTGGTAATTCAATATCCATCGTTCGCTTCAAGATTTTGACTGGAAGTTTTTCTTTGAAATAATTCCATTCATACGGCCGGCAAGTCCAAACGACAGAAACGCCTAAACTTGATGCTTCGATGAGAAATTTATTCCACTCATCCATCGTGTTTTTCGTTCCAGAAACCTCATCCAAGAGTAAAATATCCAACGTGTCGAGAATAATGAGTGGGGTCTTGTTTTGGTGTTGAGCAGTGCGTGCAAAACCCTCCAGTGATGTTTCGTGTTCGGGTGCAATATCCGACAAGAGGGAACCTGAGTGAATGTTTTCCCACATCGTCTGGTGGAGGGTAGATTCAGCCCTTTGAAATTCTGAAAACATCGGAAAAAAGGTCTCTTTGAACTTTTTACTGCCGCAGAGCATCGACGTAATGTTATGGAGTTCCGTGGTTTTTCCAAGCGATGGATGGCCATGAAGCATAAGATTGAGGCTCTTACCTGGAATGGATTTAGACAGGTCTTTCAGAATTCGTGCGGCGGTATATTTTTGAAAATTCTTGAGAACAATAGAACCGTTCGCTGTGAAACGCTCAATGCGAGGGAGAAGGGTTGTGTTCACAGAAATCCGTTGAGAAATGTGCGCATAGATGTCATCTACCATATTCTCACCCCCGCATCACGAATTGACCGCTGAACTGCGTTCGCCTTGACGTTATATAAAAAGAGAAGGAATTGGTATTAGAAAAGCGAGGCAATTGATTCCAAAAGAGCACTCGGCGACCAAAGACCCAAAGGTACGCATGTCAAAGCGAGAACAGTAAAGACAGAAATCGTCGCATAAAACGCATTCTCGCTCCAATCCTTCACCTTTAGACCGTCGAGGGGGCCCCATGGAATCATGTTGAACAAACCAAGAGCGAGGTTTGCCCCAATCCAATAAGCGCCGGCATCAACGAGCATCTTTTGCCAAATCAGCTGCCCACCTACAACATACAACTGCCCAGTTGTGTCAACATCAAAGGCACCTGTCAAACCAAGGATGACGCCCCAGAGAGGTATGCCGATGAGAAACAAGCCAAAATTAACCGCAGGCCCTGCCAAAGCAATATGGCCATTCTGTCTGCGAGTTACTAAGCCTGCCACCATAACCGCTCCTGGCGCCATAAATAAAAATCCGAGGAAAAAAGAAAGAAAAATTCCAAATCGTAGCCCTTTGGGATCTGCTCGAAATTCTGCCCAACAACCGTTTTTCTTTGCAACGATCTTATGGCCTATTTCATGGAAAAGAAACGCTGGCCCAATGGCGAGTAAAAGAACCGGCATAGAAAGAAATAATTGAACAAACCATGTGGTTGTACCCAAACGATCTGTTCCCCAAATGCCACCGACGGACATGAAACCGAGTGCGAGTGTAAAAGCAGCCATGGCCAAACCAAGATGGCGCTTTTCTTCACTGCTAAAATGCCAAATTCCACCTGTATGTAGCGTTGCAGGTTGAGGTTGAGCCATTCCCATGAGCTGGGAAAAAAGTGGATTCATCTGGGTGCGATTGTCGGTGTCAAAATGGATCGTACCGTCGGACGAGCGTCGTGCATGAACGCGATGAATACGTGGTTTCTGAGAGCGAAAGGGATCATCATCGAGAATGTCGGCTCTCGAATCCCTCGCTGCCATGGTGGTTACTCAAAGGAGATGGATTTGAAGCCTCGTATGCCAAGTTTCATTCCCGTGAGGTACTACAGACGGTTGAGTCAGCCATGTCGATGCCGCGTCGAGCAATGAAAGAAATGGGGTTTCAAGCATGCTGCCTCCGCTGCGATGCACCTGATGTCGCTGCTACATCACGTTGCAAGAAATGTATATCGCGACATGCAACCATTCGTGATCTACTGGCTGATGTATCGCATGATGATTCCTTTTCACAGTTTGCAAAAGAGATGTTATTGATGGCCGCCGAACCGCATCGGCACGATCATGATGGGGTTAATGGCCCGATACTCATCGAACAACAGCGGCTTGCGGCGCAACTTACAACCCATGTTGAAAAACGAACGGTTGACGACATGTTTACGGTTTTTGATAACCAAAAGCAACGTCATAAGACCAATATCTTGCGAGATGTTGCGAATAAAAACGAATGGAAGGACAAGCCACCCACAAAACAAGAACGGGACGCCATGGTCGAAGTGTTTGAGGAAAATGACCATTCAGATTACGGAGCTCGAACACTACCATCCCGTACTATTGCGAAGGTTGATCGGAGTGAGAGGGTTGGTGAAGATGTGGTTCTTACCGACCGCATAACAGCCGCTAAAAAGGCGAACGAGAAGCCTGTACATACACAAAAAGAAACGGAGAAGGTTGTGTTTGAAGGCCTCCAAAGTCAACGGAAGGAATGGAAAAAGGTGCTCTCAGAGGTCGATGATTTGTTGGATTTAGACGAATAATTGTATTCTCGATAAATGTTTTTTGTAAGACTTGAATTATAATAGAATTATTATACCAACTAGACTAGTTCATGGAAGGGTTGTGGGGTGACATTAGGTATCTGAAGTTCATAGGTCACCCGTTGTGTCCCCTTGCCTTTGGATTTCTTTCCGATAATGGCAATATGCCCGATTTCAGACAGGTTTTGAACATGCGTGCCGGCACACGGACAAAGATCCAAGTCTTCACCGATTTGAACAACCCGAAGTTCAGTGACTGATGCGGGTAAAAGATCCATGTTGGTTCGTTCTGGAGGCATCCTTCCATTGACTTGTTGACGCGTCATCGTCGAATCAGTGACCTCGTGCTTGGCGTCTATGAGTGAATTAACCTGGTGTGTTACCTCATCAAGCATGTCTTGCGTGAAGGAAACTGGGGTGAAGTCAATGCGGGAACGGTCATGATGTATTTGGTTGCCTACAGTCCGAACACCATCAAACAGTTCGTACACTACGCCCGAGACGAGGTGTTGCGCTGTGTGCATCCGCATGTGAGCATGGCGGCGCTCCCAGTTGATTGAGCCTCGAACCTCATCACCAACAGATAAAGTGTGATTGGCGTCAACCTTGTGTAAAATTGTACTGCGTCCACGAACCTCATGCACTTCTATGATTCCATTGGGTCCTTCTAGGGTGCCCGTATCCCAATTCTGTCCACCGCCAAGTGGATAAAACAGTGTCCGGTCAAGTGTGATTACATCGCCTTCTACAGCTTCAACATGAGCGTTGAAATCAGTGTAGTAGCCTGATTGGATGCTGTCGAGGTACAAACGTTCGGTTGCCGCCATGGAGATGCCTGTGAGTCATGTGCCATGAGGTTCATGCTTCGAGAGGGTCGCGCAGAATACCTTTGTCATCCATCACCAGTGAGGGTGTTTTCCAAGCATAATGCAGGGCAACTGTTGACTCCCATAGGGCTCGGAAAAAGCCTAATTCTTGGTATTGCCATCCACGCTCTTCAGCGTATTCTTTGACAAGAGGTGCTGCTTTTGGCAGATTGAAATGCGAGAGGGCTGGAAGTAAATGGTGTTCTATTTGATAATCGAGACCGACGAAGAAAAACGAACCAATAGGTCCGAACTTTATTCTGCGAGCGGTTTCAATTTGAAGGCGCCAATTTTTGTCGTATTCTGATATTATTGGACGTCCAGCATGGCCGACAATGAAAATTGCCGTCAGGAAGGTACCGACAAGGCCCCACAAAAGGACGTAGAAACCTACAGTTGCCTGCCATGAAATTCCAAGAAGAATAGGTAAGGCCAGCCAGAGGAAGAAATGCAAAACAATCAACGAGGTGTCAAGAAGCCATATTTTGGTAAATCGCTTGTTTTTCTTCGATTTGAATGGTTTCGATGCAATATATTTCAAGCCGTCAAAACGCATGAGGTGTCCCACAAGGAGCGAGATTGGCCAGAACGTCCAACCCTGAAGGTTGCGTTGGAAAAATCTGCGAACTGGACCACTTGTCTTGTACTCCTCTTGGCTGAAGGTGAATGGCCATGAGTGGATGTCTGGATCTTTGTTGTGGACATTTGGATGGGCGTGGTGGTTCACGTTGTGTTTTTCTCTCCAATATTCCATCGACAGTCCAGCGAACAGTGGAAAGACAATTGCAGCAAGAGATGTGTTTCCAATTTTTGACTTACAAGCTGAAGAGTGAACGCCTTCGTGTCCGGTCATGGCGAGTGTTGTTGAGAAGAGTGCAGTAAGTGGAATAAGGAGGAGGCCGAATTTGAGCGGGAGGTAGATATGTGCACTGTAAAGAGCAAAAACCGCAATAAAAAGTACGATGACTTTAGACCATGACTTCATTGTTGGTTTGTCCAACAAGTCCGCTTCTTTGAGTTTTTTTCGTAAGTCTGCCATTGGATGTTCAGCCATATCAATACCTCCTCAAGAGTGTTCTATGGTTGAGTGGCGGGGGTGGGGGGCTTTAAGGTGGTGTGTCTACGAACACCTAATTATCCAACTTAATCTGTTTTGCAACGCGCCGTCCCTCATTTATTTGTGCATCGATGTCTCTATTGAGGTGTTTTTGGGGCAGTGAACACTGAACAGTCTCGATCCATCCTCGTTTTGGCAACCAGTCGAAATTTTCTTGCCAAACTTCAGTGAGTCCTTCGTGTCGAGGGAGTGAATATATTTCAGAAGGTAAATCGAGGCAGTCGCTCTTTAATGCTGTTCCACCGTTCATTGGAATGAAGACGCCAAAACTTGGTACGACCTTCGATTCAAGTGAATCAATGTTGTGAACCTTCGAGCCGGGTGCGATGTATGTCCATTGCCTGTCGTCAACCAAATATTTGCCTTCAACTTGTCCTGAACGTGCACGCCCAGCACCAATGAACTCTATGAGAAAACCATCGTCTGTTGTGAAACTCTCACAAATTCTAGTTCGCGTTAAGATATCGACACCTTTCTGTGCAGCATGCGTTCCCAGGTGTTTCAAGACCCATTCAGAACGTAGCGTATAACCTGCTTCGAATGAGAAGGGTTGTAAAAAAGCAAGTTGTTCTGGGGTTAAATACGGTTCTAACACGTCTAAATCCCGTATATGTCCTGGTGATACGCACGGAAGGCCGATTTCTGCATTTAATTCTACAACCGTAACATCATGCGTTTGACTAAGTTCAATAGCAGTAATCAGATTTGATATTGTCCCACCAACAAGCACAACCGAATCCAAGTTTAGACCCCCTGGGGAACAATGTCAAGTGCGAACACGGGACATGATGGTATGCAAAGTTGACAGTGTGTGCAATTATCTTCATCAACAATGGCGAGTCGATCGACAAGCGTTAGTACGTTAACGGGGCATAGAGCAATACATGCTGCACAGCCAAAACAACGGTCTTCATCAACGATGAAAACATGATTATCTTGTCTTGGCATGCTTGAACGATTCAGCGATGGTTCATTTTACCTTCGCTTGGACACACTGAAAAAAAGAGTTCCAGTGGTTTTGGTCTGCTTCCGAAAAATTATATTTTGTAGTTCAGCGAATACATTCACAAATGATTCGTCCAAAATTAGTTCTCGATTGGAAGCAATATTGTAGATAGGGAATGAAAATAATGACACCAGGAGTAGACCCCTTCTTTTCCATTGGAGTTTTTTTCTCCAGTAAACGTAAGTGTGTCGTAGGTAGTGGAGTAGGTAAACGTAAGTATGCCCCGTAGAATATGGTCGCGACAAGCACTTAACTTCTTACATTCTAATTCAATGAAATCTTTGGATGAACATTCATTTTTCATTCCAATGGAAACCATGGGGTGTATGCGCATTGAAGAATCAAGTTCAATACATGTGACAGTGAGCAATGTTTGAGGCACATGGTATTCTATTCTCCAGGTCGAACAACAACGTATCCTTCAGAACATCCAGAGAAAGGTATTCGCTACCATTATCTTGGTGGTGGTGATGAAGTAGGCAACGTTGGAATCGTTCTTGAAGATGAGAGAAAAACCCGATTACTTCTCGACTATGGCCTCGCTCCGACGACACCACCAAGGTATCCATCAGAAGCTCCAGAAGTTCGAGATGCAGTCATTACTCATTCCCATGTTGATCACTTAGGTATGGCTCCGTGGTTATGTGCAAACCACAGAACAAAACTTCACGGTACGGCACTAACTGCAGAAATATCTGAGTTGATGTGGTATGATTGTCATAAAGTTAGTTCGATTGAAAAATATCCACTGGCTTGGGATAAACGTGACATCGACACTGCTCTCGACTCATGGAACATTCACGCCTTCAATGACCCGTGGATGAAAGAAGATTGGAAACTGGAACTCCACAAAGCAGGCCATATCCCAGGTGCAGCTATGCTTCACATTGAGACTCCAGAGAGAAAAATACTCTTATCAGGAGATTTCGATACTCGAGATTCTCCACTTACTCAGGGCGCAAAACCAGTGAAAACTGATACATTGTTCGTTGAAGGGACTTACGGAGGTCGCAACCATCCATCTTTAGAGCAGGAAGAGTTACGATTTATCAACCACGTACAACGAGTCGTTGATCGTGGAGGTAAAGTTTTGATTCCTGCGTTTGCAAACGGTAGAACTCAGGATGTCGTCATGCGACTCTACAAGCATCTACCGCATCTAGACGTTCATGTAGATGGCATGGGTAAACGGATTGCTCGTATGCAAATGAACCACCCAGATACGTTGCGAGACCCAGACGCTCTCAAGACGGCATGGGCATGGTGCCGACGGGTTTCCAGTAAATCGGATCGAAAAAAAGCGCTCAATGCCGACGTTATAGTTTCGACATCTGGAATGCTTCAAGGTGGTCCGTCCATATGGTATCTTAATCGACTTCGCCAAGATACGAAAAACGCAATACTGTTCACAGGGTACCAAGCCTCGAACACCGGGGGTCGAAAATTACAAAATGAAGGAAAAATCAATATTTTCGGTAACGAGACGGACATATCACTTGAATGGGAATCGTATTCGTTTTCAACACACGCTGGGCAAAAGGAGATTGTAGATTTCGCTGCTGCCTGTGAAGCAGAAGAAGTGGTGGTGTACCACACAGACCCATCCCACGCGCGCCCTCCACTTGTTGAAGAACTCGAAAAGAACGGTCATATTGTACACAATCCAGTGAACGGTATTTCCGAATACTTAGGTGAAGAATTTAGCCGAAGTAATTGAATACAACAACACTGAGCGGTCGTTGATACCCATGGCGGCAAAGGCACCAAAAGGCTCACAGCCCAAAAAGAGAAAGCGAAAAATGCGTCTCTCTTTGAAACAAAAAAAGATGAACGTCAAAGCGGACAAGTACACCGATTCTTTGGGCTGGTCTCAAGATGTTGGACGTACGCTTGGTGATGCGCCCAAAGCAGCAGCACCTGAAACGCTCAAAGTTCAGTGCGAGATGTGCGGCTCTATGTTGAAAATTCCAAAACCAAAGAAGGCTCGTTACACAGTTACGTGCGCATACGCCGAATGTGGGCACACAATGAACTTCGATTGAGGTTAAAGAATGGAACAGGGTTTTGCCCTCATTGCAGTGTGCATAGGTCTTTTTTTGATTTCAACCCTCTATTCAAGCGTCGGACACGGGGGGGCGTCAGGCTATCTTGCGCTCCTATCTCTCACTGCTTTTGGACAGATGGACAGCGCATGGCTTAAGCAACATGCGTGGGTTCTCAATCTCGCCGTTGCAGGCCTCGCCTTCGTACATTATTCGAAAAACGGCCACCATGTTTTATCGAAGTCCATTCCTTTTCTTCTCGCAAGTGTTCCGTTTGCATTTATCGGTGGTTACTTGGAAGTCGACGGTGCAATTTATGACACACTCCTCTCACTAACGCTCATTTATGCAGCTCTACGTTTGTATTCAGGCCAACACCATACTGTGGAGGCCACGTTTGAACCTGTACGATTACAAGCCTACTCTTTTGGAGCGGGTATTGGTTTTTTCAGTGGAATCATAGGGGTTGGTGGTGGGATTTTTCTATCACCAATTTTACTGCTCAAAAAGTGGGCAACTCCCAAAACCGCAGCAGCAACAGCAGCCCTCTTCATCTGGGTGAATTCAGCGGCAGGCCTCCTAGGCGCAACAGCGTCAGGGCAATTGAATCTCGAAATCAACATCCTGTTTCCGTTTCTTATTGCAGTCGGCATAGGTGGATTTATTGGTTCTCGATACGGCTCTCGATATGCAGATCAAAAAACAGTGCAAAACATTCTCATTGTGGTTTTATTACTGGCATCAATAAAGCGGATAATCGATATCCTCTTCTTGTTTTAACACCGTGAAAGTCAAACACATCAACCAACTGGAACGGTTATGTCCGATGTTCCTTACTTCATTTCGTACGATGAAGCAAGAAGCATTCTTGAAAGACACGCCTTAACTTTAGGCACTGTAACGCTTCCACTGGATGATTTACTCCATCGAGTGCTTGCCTTGGACATCGATTCCAGAGTTGATGACCCCCGTTTTGACAATTCAGCAATGGATGGTTTCGCCTTCAATCATAACGACTCGTTGAACCCTCCATCATCACTGTCCATTCAGCAAACGGTTCAGGCCGGTACTGAACAACAATTGAACACAGTACATCCGGGACATGCTGCCCGAATCATGACAGGCGCTCCAATTCCACCTGGTGCGGATGCAATTCTTCCAATTGAGCGATGCAAGGTGAGCGATGACGGCACTTCGGTTGTGTTGCTTGATGAAGGTAAAAAACACTTCATTCGAAAGCAGGGCGAAAATCTAACACGCGGCCAAACAGCACTTTCCAAAGGCACACTTCTCACCCCCTCTTCCATCGGTCTTTGCGCAACCATGGGTCACGATTCAGCGGTCGTATTCAAACGAGCCGTCATTGGAATTCTTCCAACAGGTGATGAATTACAGTTACCAGGTACTGAATTGCAGGAGAACGCGATTTACGAATCCAACTCCTTTGGGCTTGGTTCACTGGTTCAGTTATCAGGCCACACGCCTCGACGGTATACTTCGGTTTGCGATTCTATGGATAAATTGCGAAAACAACTCGATATCGCTGCTGAAGAATGTGATTTCATTCTCACTTCTGGGGGTGTATCTATGGGTGAATGGGATTTAGTTCGTAGGTTAATGGAAGAAGAGGGAGATATCAAATTCTGGCGGGTAAAAATACGCCCTGGCTCACCACCACTTTTCGGCTATTGGAAAGGCACTCCTCTGTTCGGATTGCCCGGTAATCCAGCAAGCAGCCATGTCGTTTTCAGGATGCTTGTTGCACCATTCCTACGCGCTGCTACATACGGCGGCGGGTATATGGAAAAACAAGTACGTGTCCAATTGGCAGAACCACTCAAAACCTCACCGACAGACCTTATTCTTCGTCGAATTAAGATTGATACTTCTGGGGAGCATATGCTGGCGTATTCGACAGGATATCAGGGGTCGGGCAATCTCAACAGTCTGGTGTTGGCTGACGGACTCACTCTGCTTGAACCCGGCCATTCTGGCGATATAGGGACATGGTGCAATGCCCTCCTCCTGTAGGTGATAGTGTGAAATTTACATCGACAACCGAAGAAAGCCTGCTCGATACCCTCTCAGGCTTCATGAAGCAAACATCGCGTGCCAAACTTCGAAAAATGCTTACAGAAGGCCGAATTCTTGTTGATGGCACTGTCGTACATAAAGCAAAACATCAACTTTCACATGGTTCAGAAATCGAACTTCTCAGTCGTCCAAAAGCGCAAGAACTCACCCCACCCCCAATACCAAAATACAAGAAAATAGACTTGAATGTTCTTTGGGAGGACGACAGCATCCTGGTTGTTGAGAAACCAGCAGGCCTCCTTTCTATTGCGACCAATAAACTGGAGACTGACACCCTTCATTCACGATGTGTCGACTATGTTCGTCTGGATGATGAAAAGAATTGGTGCCATATCGTGCACCGCCTTGACCGTGACACGTCTGGAGTGATGGTATTCGCTCGCCATGAACGTCACAAAGAATACCTTCAGTCGCAATTTGCGAGTCGTTCTGTACACCGCACATATCATGCATTGGTTGAAGGCCGTCCAAAGAAGAACGATGGTACGGCTCGGGAATGGCTTGTTGAAGATAAACACCTCCATGTCAAACGAGTAAAATCAAGTTTCCAAGGAGCTAAAGAAGCCATTACGCATTGGAGCGTCGATAATACCGATAACATCACTTCTTTCATTCAAGTTACCATTGAGACGGGCCGCCGTCATCAAATTCGGATGGCGATGAAATCACTCGGTTGCCCAGTGGTGGGCGATGAACTTCATGGCGCAGAATCCGACCCATTCAATCGAATATGTCTCCATGCTTCTTCATTGGAATTTTTACATCCAGCTACTGATGAACCAGTTCGATTTGAATCCGAAGTTCCGTTTTCATAATTCCTTGACGCGTTTCTTGACAAAAGCACGACTTGAAGAACCGTTGACCGTAGGGTGCATTTGAGGGGAAGGAATGAGTCAACCAGGTGATGAAGGTTGGATTGAAGTTCGCGGCGCCCGAACGCACAATCTCCAAGACGTGACCGTTAAACTTCCTCGAGGGCAATTCGTTGTTATTTCTGGCGTTTCTGGTTCAGGTAAATCCAGCCTTGCGTTCGATACATTGTATGCGGAAGGTCAGCGCCGGTATGTTGAGAGTCTCTCATCGTATGCACGACAATTTATTGGCCAAATGAAAAAAGCGGACTGTGACGGCATTGAAGGCCTTTCACCCGCCATCTCTATCGACCAAAAACAGGGTTCACATAACCCCCGTTCAACGGTCGCAACCGTAACTGAAATCCAAGATTACCTCCGGCTGTTGTGGGCACGAATTGGAAAACCCCACTGCCCTACCTGTGGCAGGGAAGTCGCCCGACGAACCGTTCAAGAAATCGTCGACGATATCGTTTGGCATATGGAAGGTCACGCCATTGTTCTCTGGTCACCCGCTGTTCGAGCCCGTAAAGGCACACATCAAGATTTGTTCCGTCAACTTGTTGAACAAGGTTACCTCCATGGGAAGGTAAACGGCCACGAAGTTGAGTTTGAAAACCCCCCTGAACTTGATAAAAACTTCCGACACGATATCGATGTTCGAATAGATCGATTGCGCTGCACTCGCGACCGCCGACAACGTCTTACAGAGTCTGTTGAAGGTGCGCTGAAAATTGGAGGTGGCACCGTTGCTATCGAGAGCCTCGAAGCTCCGCCTGAAGACGCAGAACTTTCAGAAGGCACACGCGCTCATTTCACTAATCAAGGCGATACTATTGCTTGGTCTGAGGATTTTGCATGCCCGGACCACGGCGCATTCATGCCCGAATTATCCCCGCGTGTATTTTCATTTAATTCCCCACTTGGCGCTTGTGGTGTATGTCAAGGCCTTGGTGTGGAGCGTCAATTCAATACGGAATTGATTGTTGATGGCACACTGACTGTTGCCAATGGATGCGTCCGTCCGTGGCGTCAGTCCATGTCACCCTCGTGGTACAGGCGTTTACTCGAACAGGTTTGTCAGCACTATGGGATTTCGAGAAACACACCATTCGAGTTACTGGATGATGACGATAAAGACATCCTTCTCAACGGCTCTGGTTCAACTATCATCAACTTTCATTTTGAATCCGATAACGGTTCTGTGTACAAGATGAATCGTCCTTGGGAAGGCATCATTGCTCGATTGCAAAAGACATACACAGAGACAACCTCAGAACGCACACGAAGTCGTCTGGTCAGTTGTATGACAGATCTCGATTGTTCTTCATGCGGTGGTGAAAAACTCAATGCTGCTGCACGTTACGTATCGGTTGGCGGTATACGATTACCTGAAGTTAGCAAGTGCTCAGTCCATGATTCATTATCCCTCATTCGTGCCCTACACCCCGACGGAGAGGGCGCTCCGGAAACATTTGCTGATGTGCTTGAACCACTTGACGAACGCAGCCTTTTCATCGGAAAAGATATTTTGAAAGAAATTGAGAACCGTCTTGGTTTCCTTGACAGCGTTGGATTGGACTACCTTACACTTGACCGTAAAGCAAACACTCTTTCTGGAGGGGAAAGCCAGCGTATTCGCCTCGCAACTCAGATTGGCAGTCGTTTGACCGGCGTCATGTACGTGCTCGATGAGCCTTCTATCGGCCTCCATCAAAGAGATAATTCTCGCCTCTTGTCAACACTGCGTGAATTAAGCGATTTGGGAAACACCCTCATTGTCGTCGAACACGATGAAGACACGCTACGTCAAGCAGACTGGCTTTGTGACCTCGGCCCAGGGGCAGGTCTCGAGGGTGGCATGGTTGTTGCAAACGGCCCCCCTCAAACGGCAATGGACGCCAAAGATTCAGTCACGGGTGCTTTCTTGAGCGGCGCACGCACAATTGAAGTACCAAAAAAGCGTAGAAAACCAAGCAAAAAATGGATTGAAATCAAAGGTGCGCGGCACAACAACCTCCAATCGATCAATGCGAAGTTTCCTATCGGATGCATGACTGCCGTAACTGGCGTTTCAGGTTCTGGAAAATCTTCATTGGTATCTGGAATTCTAGCACCAGCCCTTCAACGCCATCTTCACAATTCGGACACAGTCGCCGGCAAACACACCTCTCTGAAAGGCCTCGAACATGTCGATAAAGCCATCATCATTGACCAATCTCCGATTGGCCGAACACCGCGTTCGAATCCTGCGACATACACGAAAGTGTTCGATGAGATTCGAACCCTGTTCTCGAAGACGACCTTAGCAAAAGAGCGCGGATACAAACCCGGGCACTTTAGTTTCAATGTCAAGGGTGGTCGTTGTGAATCCTGCAAGGGTGCTGGCTCCATTAAACTTGAAATGAATTTCCTACCTGATGTTTGGATTACGTGTGATATATGCCAAGGCCTTCGTTACACCCGAGAATGTTTGGAAGTCACGTGGAAAGGCAAGAACATCAACGACATTCTCCAAATGCCAATTGGAGAAGCGGTCGTATTCTTTGAAAACCATCGCAAAATCTTCAGAACCCTCGATACGTTGCGAGCGGTTGGCCTATCCTATGTTCGTCTGGGACAGCCTGCAACGACGCTATCTGGGGGAGAAGCGCAACGGGTTAAACTTGCGAGTGAACTTCGACGTCCACCAAACAAACACACTGTGTACATCTTGGATGAACCGACGACAGGGCTATCGTTTTCCGATGTTGAACTCCTCATCAACGTCCTTCTTGAACTTCGGGAAAAAGGTCATAGCGTCATAGTGATTGAACATCACCTCGATGTTGTCAAATCTTCTGACTGGGTTCTTGACCTCGGTCCAGAGGGCGGCGAACGGGGTGGAATGATTTTAGTTCAAGGAACTCCAGAAGATATTGCTGCGCACGAAGAGAGTTTTACGGGGCAATATCTCTCGAAACTTCTCAACTGAGTTCTCCGTATTGTTCAAAGAGCGTAGTCTATGGCATTCATTACGCCCCCTACGGGGGCGGGTGTAACTCAATGGCAATTACGCGTGTAGAAGTGACGCCAAAGCAGGGAGACGGAATGCGCGATGTCCGCGGGGACGTTGTACGTCGACAACTCATGGCTGACCACGGCATAGAAGTTTCAGATGTGCGCTCAATCTCCGGATTTTTGATTAAATCGTCGCGCCTCTCCAGCGACATATCACCTCGCGTCGACGATTTGTTTTCAGACCCAATCATCGAAGACGCAGTCACCGACGAACTCCTTCTGTCATCACCTCAATATTTTCCAAACACACCCGATGCGGCAATAACCATTGGTTTCAAACCCGGAGTTACCGATAACCCGGGGAGTGCTGCATACGATGGTTTTCGTACTCTTTTTCCAAGTGAAGAACCCATATCCGATGCCTCAATATCGACGTACCAAACCTATGCTTTTTACGGCCTCCCCGATGGCGTATCGGCAGAATGGCTTGCCTCAACATTACACAACAACCTGATTCAACGCGCAGTAATTGCAGATGCAACCTCGTGTTTAGAAGCGAACTGGCCTGCTATCGATTATCCCGAAAAACCCCCTCAAACCTTTGTCCCCCCTCAGCCGGTCGACTTGGAAATAGCCGATGATGATCTACTGGAATTGTCTGAAACCGGTCTTCTTGCATTGAATCTAGAAGAAATGCAGACGATTCAAGGCCATTATCGCGACGAGGCAGTTCGCACATCAAGAGCAGCTGTTGGTATTGTTGAGAATGCCCCAACCGATGTCGAGCTTGAGTGCTTGGCACAGACATGGAGCGAACACTGCAAACACAAGATTTTCGCGTCGAAAATCCACCACATCGACACCGAAACAGGAGAAGATTCGTACATTGATTCGATTTTCAAGACCCACATCATGAAACCCACTCACGATATGCAAAAAGAAGTCGATTGGCTCCTTTCTGTCTTCCATGACAATTCCGGTGTTATTGCTTGGGATGATAAGTGGAGTGTTTGTATGAAGGCGGAGACCCACAATTCACCTTCCGCATTGGACCCATACGGGGGTGCTATGACGGGTATCGTTGGCGTCAATCGAGACATACTTGGTACCGGCCTCGGAGCGCGGCCAATCGCAAATACAGACGTATTCTGTTTTGGTCCACCGGACTGGGAAGGCGATTTACCAGACAATCTGTTCCACCCATCTCGTGTTTTACGGGGGGTACACGCCGGCGTCCGAGTTGGCGGTAACGAGTCAGGTATTCCGACCGTCAATGGGGCGATCGTTTTCGATGACCGATACATCGGGAAGCCGTTGGTGTACTGTGGCACTGTCGGCATCATGCCACGCCACCTTCCAGATGGCAGAGAATCGCATATCAAGACGCCAACTGCTGGCGACATTGTCTACATGGTTGGCGGCCGAGTCGGCTACGACGGCATTCACGGTGCAACCTTTTCATCGCTTGAGTTAACTGAAGAATCTCCATCCAGCGCAGTTCAAATTGGTGACCCAATTACACAGAAAAAAATGCTTGACATGGTCCTTGAAGCACGAGATGCAGGTCTTATTACATGCATCACTGACAACGGGGCCGGTGGCCTTTCGTCATCTATTGGTGAGATGGCAGAATACACCAACGGTTGTGAAATTGATTTGGCCAAAGTACCTCTTAAGCAACCAGGTTTATCCGCCTGGGAAATTCTCGTTTCTGAAAGTCAAGAGCGAATGACCATCGCTGTCAAAGCATCTGACTGCGATGCTTTTGAGTCCATGGCGAATCTCCATGAGGTCGAAGCTACACCTGTTGCTACATTCACCAGTAGCGGCATGTTTCATGTCAAGTACAACGACGATACTGTGGCCTACCTTCCGATTGAGTTCCTACACGATGGCGTCCCCCAATTGCAACTTGAATCTGAATGGAGCGCTCCACATCACCCACTGTTTGTCCCTGATGATGTCCAAATGGACAGCGAGACAGGACACTCTTCTCTATTGCTGAGAATGCTTGCCCGACCCAATATTGCCTCCAAGGAATCATGGGTTCGACAATATGATCACGAAGTCATCGCCCAAACTGCAGTGAAACCATTTGTAGGCGTTGAACGTGATGGCCCAGGTGATGCGGGTGTTATCGCTCCGATTCATGGCGACCCACACGGACTGGTTATTTCCTGCGGAATTGCGCCTCGTTATTCAGATTTGGATGCGGGCGCTATGGCTGCCGCATCCATCGACGAAGCGGTCCGTAACGCTGTCTGCGCAGGCGTAGATGTGGACAAGATTGCTGGCTTGGATAATTTCTGCTGGCCAGACTCCATCGATTCGGTTAAGACTCCAGATGGTAAATTCAAACTCGCACAACTCGTACGTGCAAACCGAGAGCTAGAACGGGTATGTCGTGCGTACAGATTGCCCTGCGTGTCGGGTAAGGATTCGATGAAAAACGACTATGGTAGTGGAGAAAATAAAATCTCAATCCCTCCAACGCTTCTCTATTCTGTTTTTGGCGACCAGCCAGATGTCCGTTTCACGGCAACAAGTGATTTCAAGAAAGCAGGTGAGCGCATCTACCTCGTTGGTGAATCTAAGGAAGAACTTGGAGCATCCGAACTCGCTTTCATGCTTCATGAGAGCGATGAGGCTGCTGGAATTGGGGGCCAAGTCCCATTACTGCCGAACCCCGAGCGCAACATCTCCACGTATCGTGCCCTATCAACGGCTATTCAAGCGGGACTCATACGAACCGCCCACGATTGTTCTGAAGGCGGCGTTGCTGTGGCGGCAGCAGAGATGTGCATTGGCGGCCGTATTGGCGCAGAGCTGGATATTGACGGTACTGGCGACTCAAGCATTTGGTCTCGGCTTTGGGGCGAATCGCTTGGCCGTTTCATTATCGGGGTTCAACCGGAACACGAGGCAGACTTTGTCGAATGGATGGCGGGGCACCCTCTCACCTACCTCGGCAAGGTAACAGATGCTCCACAACTAACGATATCAGACGGTTTTGACGCACTGGTTGTTGTAGATGTCCCTGCTATGGTAGATGCATGGCAAAACACGCTCGATATGACAGGAGGTGTCTCATAATGTCCGCTCCTCGAGTCGCTGTATTATTCGGTTTTGGCATCAATTGTGATCACGAAACCGCCGCTGTTTTCGATATGGTTGGCGGCCGTTCGGAACGAATTCACGTTAACCACTTTGTTGAAGGCAATCGTGTTCTCGAAGATTTCGACATTTTAGCCGTACCCGGTGGCTTTTCATTCGGCGACCACTTAGGCAGCGGCCGGCTTATGGGTAATCGAATGCGTTTTGCTCTACGTGAACAATTGCATGCTTTTGTAGCCGCAGGAAAACCAATCATTGGTATTTGCAATGGCTTTCAAGTGCTCGTTAAAACCGGACTTTTACCAGGCCCCTCAGCCTCAAACCCCCTTCCTGATTTTGTCCAGCGAGCGAGCCTCACACTCAATGACTCAGGGCGATATGAGGACCGCTGGGTGACGCTTGAATTTGACCCGAACAGCCCGTGCATTTGGACGAAAGGAATCCAACGTATCGATTGCCCAGTTCGGCATGGCGAGGGCAAGTTTGTCATGCCATCGACCACTGATTTTGATGCTTTGGCAGCCAACCACCAACTCGCTGTTCGATATGTTGACCCAGCCACTGAGGTAGGACACGGCATCACCGACGAACCCCTTCAGTTTCCTCTTTCACCGAATGGAAGCATGCGAAACATAGCTGGGGTTTGTGATTCGACCGGTCTTGTTTTCGGATTAATGCCTCATCCTGAAGCAGTGTATGCCAAATGGCTGCACCCCGACCATACGCGAGGTTCGGCACCAGGTCCATCATCCAGTGAAGCATTGGGTGAATGGGAAGGTGAAGGGCTGCAAATGTTCCGAAATGCCGTTGAATTCGTTCTTTCGAAGCGTTGATACAATGTCACAAACCAAGCGAATCTTGTACATCGATTCTTTGCGAGGCTTCGCCGTACTGCTCATGGTGATGGTACATGCTGCGGCAACTTGGAATCCATTTAGCGACGTCCAAGTTTCTTTGCTTGCCTATGCCGTTTCAGGTTTGGGTGGTTTAGCAGCGCCCCTGTTTGTCACCTTATTTGGTTGGGGCGTCGTTCGAACGCAATCACGGTTTCGTCAACGAATCGCACAAGCACTGTTTCTTCTGCTTGCACAGGTTGCCGTGAATCTTACTTCTCCACATATATTCAATCCTTACACACCTGGCGTTTTATCGCTTATGGCTGTATTGACACTTGTTGTACCTTGGGTTTGTCAACGACTCGATTTAAGTCGACCACCTACCTTTTTTGTTTTGACTGGAGCCATCTTTTCCGTTCAATTGCTCGCCACAGATATTCAGGGTACGGGACAATGGTCTGACAGAATCGGAGATGAATCGATTACAGTAATCCTCTCCAACCTGTTCTTGACGGGCACATACCCGGTCTTCCCTTGGGTGATTTTTGCCTTTTTAGGTGCAACAATTTCTCTTCAGCCAGAACTCGAATCAATGCCCGTGTCTTCCGCCCCATCTGTTCGAATGGGGGTAGGACTTGGTTTGCTGTATTGCACTATTACGTACGCTTATGCACTGTCCGAGAACCTTCTTTGGGCGCACCCATCTGAAGAGGCCATACTGACGTTTTTCCCAGCTAACTCACCATTCCTTATTGCAGGAATGACAGGTGTTATGCTGTCTTGGATGTTGATCCAAAGGTTTGGATTCAGTCATCTAGCCAGTGCAGGGAGGCTGTCGTTGTCCGTGTATATCGTTCATTTCATACCCCTAACACTGATGCGTGATTTTGAGGCCACGCATCAGTGGGGATTACAAACGTCGATTGCTGCAGTAACCATCTACACGCTCGCCTGGATTCCATTCGCAGCGATGTGGCTACGGATGTGCCCGAAAGTGAGCGTAGAGACGTTACTCAAGTGGATTCGAAAATCACTCTGAAGCAGCAAGTACTTCGGTTGCTTTCTTAGCACCCATCCAAGCAACAACACCGAAACCGATCTTGTTGATGATGTCTGCAATGTTGTAAGCAACAGCCATAATTTCTGCACCGTTGTCAATCGAGACGAGGTCGACTTCAGGGCTGAAGAGGTAGCCGAGAGGGTAGATGATCCAACCGACGACGATGAACCAGCGGAGTGCGTTTGCACTCCACATGAGTTCTTCAGAAATCTTGGAGTTGTCGACACCGAGTCCGTCAGTCCATGGAGTTCCAGTTGCGACAACAATCATTGCCCAACCCATTCCACCAAGCAAGAGAGCTGGAATAGCGCTCATAAGGCCGGCTTCACCGAGGTATCCGAATCCAATCATGATGAGAGCACCAGTGAAACAAATGCCAGTAAACCCGAGTCCTGCGACTTTCTTGTCAGTAATTGCGTCCTTACCAACCAGAGATGGGAACTTGAGTGCCATCAATGGAACTGTGATAATCCAGTCCATGTAACGGTATTCAATTGAGACTTCGCCGAAGTCAGCGTAAACTCCACGCATGTAATAATAGTGGAACGCAGCAATACCAACAATCAATGCCGAGATGGTCATTGTGGTTCGGTATTGAGGTGCAACGTTGCTTCGCTCACTCATGAAGAAGACGAAGGCTGCACCCATTGAGATGTAACCAACGAAAAAGAGGAAGAATGTCAACATTGGCAGACCCTTTGCGACACCATCAGCATCGTAAAGATGTGCTGGCAATCCAGTGTCTAGGTTCATTTCACCGACGCCAGCGGCGCTTACGGTGGATGCCATTGCAAGGGCAAATGTGGCAATCAAAAGCAGGCTCGTAGTTTTCGAGAATTTATCTGTAATCATGTTTCTCATTTCGAGGGTGGTACGCTCCACCCTTATAATAGGATGTAAAATTCCATGGAGACTTATAGTGTTTTTCGACGCAATTCAAATGTGCGAAATTATGTTATTTGGCCGGTTTGAACTGCCCACATGCGTGAATAGATGCCGTTTTGTTGAACCAATTCATCATGCGAACCATCTTCAACAATTTCCCCATGGCTGAGAACGAGAATTCTGTCTGCGTTTCGAACTGTCGAAAGCCTATGTGCGATGATTACAGCTGTTCTTCCCTGTGATATTTTTTCAATCGAGCGTTGAAGTGCAGCCTCGGTTTCGTTGTCAACAGCAGAAGTTGCTTCATCCAAGAGCAGCAGCGGGGCATCTTTGAGCACAGCCCTCGCAATGGCGAGCCTTTGACGTTGTCCGCCTGAGAGACGATGACCTCCTTCACCCACCAGTGTATTCCATTGCTGTGGGAGCTGTTCTACAAAATCAGCGACCTCAGCGAGCCTTGCAGCCTCGTAGACCGCATCGTCTTCAGCTGTTGGCATTCCGTACCGTATATTCTCAAGAATAGTTGTTGGGAACAACGTAATGTGCTGATCGACAAGCGCCATTGACGAACGAAGGCGTTCTAAATTCCAATCTGGCAAATTCTTTCCAGCCCAAGATATTGTGCCAGAGTTTGGTTCAGCAAAACGTAGAAGCAGCCGAATAAGGGTTGTTTTCCCCGCTCCCGTTGAACCGACAACCCCCACCGTTTGACCCTGCACCAATTCGAGGTTCATCTCATCGAAAACAGGGTCTCTTCCAGGATAAGCGAAATGCACATTTTCGAAAACAATTGATGAGCGCAAGATGTCATCTTTTTCCGGCAAATAGTCACCCTGCTTGACTTCCGTCGGTGAAGTCAGCACATCAAGCACTCGTGTTGAACTTGCCATGGCGCGCTGATAGAGGTCAAACGTTTCCCCAAGTCGTGTTAGCGGCCAGAGTAAGCGCTGGGTCATAAAAACGAGAACTGAATAAGCACCAACGGCAAGCGTCCCATCCAACGTCATCCAGCCACCGAGTAAGAGTGTAGCTGTAAATCCGCAGAGGATCGCCATACGAATCAGAGGCGTGAATGCTGCTGATAGCCGAATGGCCTCTCTGTTTGCTTCCCTGTAGACGTTACTCAGCGCTTCTACGCGCTCCATTTCCCGTTCTTCAGCGGTGAAGGATTGGATTGTCGACATCCCCGAAAGGTCGTTCTCCAAGAGCGCATTCATCGCGCCCGCAGATTTTCGTACCTCAGCATATCTTGGCTCAAGACTACGCTGGTACTTGAACGAGCCCCAGATGATGACCGGTATTGGTAAAACGGCAAACAAGGCCACTTGCCATGAAATGAAAAGGAACACTGCTCCCACAACCAACACAGTCGTACTCACTTGCAGCAAGTCATTGGCGCCCTTGTCAAGAAACCGTTCGAGTTGATTGATATCGTCGTTGAGGATGGCCAGAATATCACCTTTTTGCCGTTCATCAAACCATCCCATGCCTTGTTTTTGAACATGGTCAAAGGTGTCCAACCTCAATTCGTGCTGTACCGTTTGCGCTAAGTTTCGCCATAAAATGCCGTAGAAGTATTCGAATAACGATTCAAGACCCCATATGACAAAGGTTAGTACTGAAAGGAAAATCAACTGATGCCACGGGTCTTGAAGTCCGTACGAAGCCAAGAAGGAATCTTCTCTCAGCACGACGACATCAACCGCTAAGCCAATCAACAATGGTGGTGCAAGGTCCCAGATTTTGTTGGTGATTGAACACGCTGACGCTAAACGAATCGTCGCCTTGTGTGAACTCATGTGCCCGAGCAGGCGTCTGAATGGCCCAACTTCAGTCATAATTCACCCACGTGGAGGGGGTATGAGAACTCTGTGTATGCCAATTTTTTGAACTCGTTATCCGTAATGCCTATGCTGTGGGCTTCCAACGCCTTGTTGGGGATGACATGCGAAGGCCAAATTCGACCACGCTGGAATATGTCACTTCCACCAACGGAAGGACACGACACATTACGCTGATTGACCCTGCTAAACAAGACGCTCATACTGCTGCCAACCGTGCAATGATTGCCGTTGAATGCGGCAGCAGCATGATTTTTGTTGGAGGTTCTACCGATACCCCGGACGAGGTTGTACACGCAACCTGTAAGGCGATTCAAGAAGCCTTTGAACTCCGCGCATTCGCATCCAGTCAAGACCCAGAATCTGATGAAGACCAGTGGCATATCCCCGTGGTCTTGTTCCCGGGGGGCGCACACGCCCTCTCCCCAGCAGCAGATGCCATCACATTCATGATGCTCATGAACTCGAACACACGTCGATTTTTGATTGGTGAGCAAATTCGCGGCGCACCGTATTTGGAGAAATTTGGTGTCGAACCATTGCCAACAGGCTATCTCGTATGCGCTCCCGGCGGCAGAGTGGGTGAAGTCGGCGACGCAGAATTAATTCAGCCAGACGACACTGAACTCGTCCACGCTTATGCGCTTACAGCGCGCATGTTTGGATTCAAACTGCTTTATCTTGAAGCGGGCAGTGGTGCTGAAAGCCAAGTTCACCCTACACTTATCGAAAAAGCCCGCACTGTAGCAGGGTTGACATTGGTAGTCGGCGGAGGTATCCGCAGTTCTGAGCAGGCGGCTCTAGCAGCAGATGCCGGCGCAGATTGGATTGTTACGGGAACGCTCACTGAAGATGCAAACGACCTTGACGAACTCCGTCAACGCATCCGTAGCATTGTAGAGGCGATTCAATAGGATTAATCCTCGTCTTCAAAGACAACAGGGTCTCCCGTCCCACCAGGTGAAGGCGGCCGAGCATCCTCAACTTCCATTCCTGGCTTAATGGGCTGTTCATTCACGTCAAGATTGACGCGACCACCCTCAGCAAGCGTGGCCATGTCGTCTGTATCAGGAGTTGAGAGTGTGCGCCTCACATCGGGTGCGTTACTGTACGCATCTCGCTTCGCTTCGCGAGCATCATGCGTTCGAACCAAAGACAAGGAATCGGCAAACACTCGACCGACAACTTCCCGAGTACGCTCGCCTCTGCGAACCGAATCCAGTTCATGGACCATTGTTTCACGCTGACCCTCGAGTTCGCGCAGTTCTGCAGTTCGGTCCTGTAATGCTGCTTCCATGTCCGTGAGCGTGAGTGTAATCTGCTGAATACGTTCGTCGCGCTCAAAGACATCGTTATGCAATCGCCTCTCTCTCCTGCGTAGCGAGTCATATTCTCGGTTTCTCTCGAGAAGCCTTCGCTTAAGTTCTTCAATTTGTTCAACGAGGTAGTCGTGCTCTGCAGAAACCGACCGAGGCCCCTGCATGACACGCTCCAATTGTTCTTCGAGCTCCCCTAGTCGACCATCACGCGCATCAAGGAGGCCTCGTAGCCGATCAGCAATATCCCGCAACCGTTGTCGTTCTTCTTCAAGAGCTTTGTTTGCTGCTTGCTCCGCTTCGTTTTGTGCAAGGGCGGTGTCGAGCTTCGACTTGAGACTTCGAACTTCCTCAGCGGTGACTGAAGTGAGTCCAGCATCAGCCGCCCGCTCCAGTGCTTCGACCATTTGTGAAATACGTCCTTCCATCTCACCAATTACTTCGTCCTGCTGTGTGGTTAGGGTTCGTAGTTGTTCGACCTCATGTGCCGCCGCCGCTCGTTCTTCATGGGATATTGAGGATTGTTGGGATGCCAACTCTTCTCGAACATCTCCGAGCAGCCTTTCAAGATGGATGACCTTTGCTTCGCTTTCTTGGAGGGCTGAATCCGTTTCAGCCAGGCGCGCCACTTCAGGCGCAACCATGTCTTCACGCTCAGCCAAGTCAAGTTCCAGAACTCGCAACCGTTGTTTTACTGAAACCATTTCCTCGTTCCGAGCAGCGAGCTCATTCCAAGCGATGAGAACTTCCTCGACAAGTTGTTCAACCGGGTATCCTTTGAGCATGCCTTCGAGGGCTGCACGCTCATCGCCACTCGCATCACCGATACGGTTGATTCCACTGGTTCCGGAAGAGTCGAGCGTCATACAAGCGTCTATCGCCGCACAACCACACTTGAACTTTCGCCATCAAAAGGCGTCTTAGATGGCTGGTTTTCCACCCTTGCTTTGCTACCGACATCAGTTGATTGCGGTGAACATATCGTCTGGCATTTCTCCAGCGAGTTGAAGGGCGCCAGTAGCAACGGCGTTGATTGGGTCGTCAACACACCATACATTGACATCACCGATATCTGAGATTTCGTCAGCCATACGGGCGGCAATGCCTTCGATGAGGGAGCCACCACCGGACAAAATGATGTTGTTACGTAGGACTGGTTGGTATTCGGGGTCTGCGCCTGCGACGATTCGCTTGATGGCGTTACCGATCTTTGGAATAATGAGTTCACAAGCTTTGTTGACCAGGTCTCCGATATCGACAACCTGCTTTTTCCCCTCAACTGAGAGTTCAACCATTGCTTCGCGATCATCAGAACCAACATAGGACACTTCTTCTTTCCACTTTCGAACCATGTCTTTTGTGACTTGAGCGCCCGTGTACTTCTTTCGAATGAGTTCCATGAGTTCGTTGTCCAACCAGTCTCCTGCTTCTTGGATGGTGACTTGGTCTTCATCGGTTGGGAATGTACCGTAAATGCGCGCAATATCGGTTGTTCCTGCGCCAATGTCGACGACGATTGAACTTGCGATTTCTCCGATTCCGAAAGCGGTTGCAAACGGCTCTGTGACGACCATGATGGCGTTTACCTGACCGCGTAGCGTAGCGACGAGGTTTGACTTGTCAGTGAACGACACGTGACTTGGTGAGCAAATAACGCCAAAAACCTCGTCGAATTCTTCAGGGTCTACGGTTTCTAGAAGATGTGAAACGAAGGCCTTCGCAGCCGCAAGGTTCGCTTCGTCATCTTGAGCAACACCTGCAGCCATTGGGCGGTAAAGGTTGCAGGCAAGTTTGTTTTTGAGTGCATCGTTTCCGAACAACACATCGCGTCCAAGGAAGTTACGGGCAACCGGGTCTTTCGGTCGACCGACTACGGTTTCGATTGTGTGGCTGATTCCAGCGCTTGATGCAATTGTAGATTGGTAGGTACCTAGGTCGATTCCAACATATAGACGGTCACTCATATTCTTCACCTTCCGCTTTGCGGATGTATCGGCGAGTATGCCACCACCCTTCAAGGTTCACCTTTGTACATATTGCTTCTTTTACCACTCAATGCACACATAATCTATGCGCAATCACTCGTTTTCATCCGCTTCTTGACCGTCGTAACCGGCCGTATCAACGGCGAATGCCGGCACTCGTTTTTGGTTGGGTGATGTATGGCGCACATTCCATCCTAATTGATACATCACGAGAATCCCGCCCAGTATTCCAAAAACACCCCACATCAAGGCTCTGGTTTGCGACGCCCGCCCCTGAACACCCTCTCTGACCTCATCTTCGACTTCGAGAAGCGGATTGTTCCACTCGCTGGTGAAAGTCGCCTCATCACGAACAAGAACCGTGTCTCGCTTTGCTTCTGGTGAACCGTTGCGTGATTGTATAAAGATTTCAATTTGCAGAGGTTGGCCTCGGATATCCCACACAGGCAAGTCATTCGGAATTTCCCACAAACAAGAGAATGTACCGTTCTGCACGTTGGTTTTCGCACATGACGCAATTGGATATGCGTTGCTTGTATCGGACAGGTTCACAACTTGAATGGAAGCACCCGTGTCAAAAGCATCCCCCTCCACATCGTGCGCAACCCATTCCACAACCAATTCATCATACCACACACCACCGTCTTGGGGGGATAAAACAAAGTCAACAACTGGCAATGAATCGACCGGCCTACAGCCGTTTGAATCGACGGGCCAAAAAATTGTAACGACTTCAGTGAAACACCGGTCGAGGTTATCGAGGACACCATCACCGTCTGTATCATCGATGCAGCCGTCATTGTTTGCATCAAAATTGAGCGAATGCTGTTCGGGACATACATCGTTTGCATCGTTAACCGAGTCACCATCCGAATCATCGATACATCCATCTTCATTCACGTCCCAGTCCCGAGCATTCTCATTTGGGCACCCATCCACCGCATTAGCCACGCCATCCCCATCATCATCACTCCACGCTTGCGAATCCCGATGGACACCCTTCACTGCGAGTGCAAAACCTTGCCGATCGCCGTCAATCCCTACCGAACCTTGCTGATTTCCTGGAGTGATGTAACGGGCTCGCACCTCGATATCAACCCATTCTATTCCAGTCAAATCTTCTGGGGAGAGCGATACTGCAACGGTGGTTTCATTCCTGTTTGGAAACGATGTCGTGTTTGAAAAATCGACAACATTGGAAAAGAACAGCGTTGAATCTCCATCAGATTGGAATTCTCCAGCAAGCGCTTCAGTTCCGTCAGAGAGTCTGACGATGAGCTGCAAATCTTGTACCAGATACGGTTCAGGCGAAGAAGGCCACGCAAGCCGCACATCAAGGTGTTCACCGTTGAGTTCAAACCGTTTCGTCCACTGCTCACCCGTTTTCAGAAACGGACCCGCTGCATCCGTTGCGTTCCACGGCATGGCATGTAAATTTTCCAACGCGTCGTCTGTGCCATTGCGCTGAACCAACCACTCAGCAGGACTTTTGTCTGCAAGCCGATAGGAATCGTGAATCCACAGGTCGGAGGTCGGAGAAACATTTCCGCGATGCAGTGCATTCTCCACTGCGGCCAAATCAATGAGTTCTGAGAGATTTAATTGCCCCCACCCATCGTGTTCATTTTGCAACTGATACCCACCTTCACCCCCGTTTCTTTCTTGCTGGGAAAGCTGTGTTGTTGAGAGTGCGAGAAGGCTTCGTAGCAATGCGCCTGATGGGGTGAAACCTTCAGCAAGTTCAAGGTTGTTTGAACTGTTCAGCAATGGGTCTGCCCAAACAGGTCGCAACTGACTGACTGGTGTTGCGGTGCGACTCTCATATCCAGAAATCCAACCGTCTTCGACCAATTGCTGCAGGATTGCAGCAACGCCAGCGGCTGCTGGCGTCGACATACTTGTACCGGATGAAGAGCGCAATGCATCGTTGTAAGAATCCGGAATGCCGTCTGCACGCGCTGATTGAATCGATGTCCCGGGTGCAAGTGCAAAAATACCGTTCGTTCCTGCTTCGGTTGGCCCGATTGATGAAGAAGGCCATACCGACATTGACGGCGATTTCACTGAAGCACCGACGGCCACAACGTTCCTACCATTTGCAGGCTCGAGTAACTGCCCCCCATTGTTACCTGGTGCAACAAACGCAAGCGACCAAGGCATTTCGAGAGCCCATGCGTCGAAGTCGGCGGTTCGCGCAGTATACTCTGTAGTAGCGTCACCCCAAGAATTCGAATGGATAACTGCTCCGTGCGTACCCGCTTCAACAAACAGTGCATCGACATCCGGTGGAACCCACCCCTCATCTGAGACAATATCTTGGAACACGAGCATGCTTTCGTGCGCCAGTGCCGAACCGTTCTTTGGCTCAGTATTTGAGCGCATATTGTACACATTGTAGCATGAAAGGGTGCCTGCAACATGCGTACCGTGGCGATAATCCGAGTGTCCATTTGTATCTCCTGAATCAATCGTATGGTTGACTGCAAGAATTTTCCGATGACTGCCGCCCGGTTCGCCCACGCCATCTGTGCCGTTGGAACCCACCTCTCCAATCGTGGTAGCATTCCGGAAACATGCATGGTCGTAATCGATTCCTGAATCTGCAGCCGCTACAACAATACCCGTTCCGTTTAGCCCCAATTCCCATGCAGGATTTGCGGACGTTTTTCCATGCTGAATGAGCGACGCGGCAAGTGAGTTACGCCCGACGGTTTCGAGAACCGGTTCAATCCACAAAACACCGTCGAGAGTATGAAGATGGGGATGCCGTGCAAAGGTTTTCCACTCGATCACCTCGGTATGCGGCATGGGTGTTGAATACGCGTCGATATTTGGATTGATGTTGAAATTTACCGCCTCAAACGCTCGAAGCAGTTGGTGCACTGCGTCTTCAGGAAGGCGCGGCTCAAAGACTATTTTCACGTGTTCGACACCACTACCGCCAACCAATCCTTTGATCTCAGGCGCTGGCGCATCATGTGTTTCGAATACCGAAGAAGGCGTATAGGTGCCACTTCGCCAGACAAGAATTTGGTTTGGAGTAACCACCCTCAGTGGAGTGTGGCCTGAACCCTCAAGTGAATCCCACATGTTTTGGTCCCAATGGTTTTCTTCGAGTTCCAGAATATATTCTGAACCCAGCATGTTGGACTCTGGAACAGTTGGATTGAAGCCTTGTACAAGCGGTATGAGCAGCAACACCGTGAACAACAAGGCGGGTCGCATAATTTGGCTTGAACCGTCAAACTTTGTCAATCTCGTGGTCGAAACTACACATTCCACGCGACGGCGCGTTTAAGTCGGGTTTGCGATTCGCCCACTTTGATGAAGGCCTACCGAGTTTCAGGAATTGCCCCGTTTGGCAGCATGCGCCAAGAGTTTTCTTTGGATTTACCAGCAGACGATGCCGCTGATGCGGAACATCGAACCTACTCAATTATGGGTTCCCGTCACAAGGCAAACCGACGTTCTATTGATATTCAATCCGTTTCCGAAATTGACCCAAGAATTTCCACTGAACCCCGCATCATGGATTTTTTCCGAGAACAAATCGCTGCTGCCGGCGGCCAAATCGCTGCGGTTTCAGAAGAAGAGTGAACCGCGGGTAGTTCTTGAAGGACCACCCCTACGGACATCGTGAGTCGTATGGTAGAACGCAGTGAGTTGCAAAAAAAAGCCCGGACGATTGATGCGCATCGTAAACAGATGGACGACCTTCACGCTCGTATTGAGCAGATAACGGCAATCATCGATGAGCACACCGTTACGGCGAGTATTCTTGCACGTCTACGACAATCCGTTCAGTCCGGACGGGCTGGCGCTCGACTGTCAATTGGTTCTGGCGTAACTTTACACTACACGCATGATAGTGAGGAAGAAGGTACCGCATTAATCGATTTAGGAAGCGGTGTTTTTGGTGAAAAACCGTGGGCAGAGGCGCTGGCTATGACCGAAGAGCGCAAGGAAGGAATCACGCTCCTGCACAAGGATTTGAGCGAACAAGCAACTGTATTAGAAACGAAGATTACCCAACTGGCACAAGAGTTCAATGAAGCGGCCGCTCTTTTACAACCTTCACAAACCCCACAACCCGCTACTGCATCATCCCCAGAACCCGAGCAAAACTCTTCTGAAGAGAAGACACGCAGGCCAGTACGCCGTGGAAGCCGGTTTGGAAACGAGTTGACACTGGACGATTGAGGTTATTCTATGGGACTTTTTGACCGGTTTAGGAAACGCGTGACAGAAGTTGCTTCCGAAGTTGATACCGACGAACTATCCGCTGCAGCAGACTCACCTGAAGCGAGGGAGGCTCTCGATGCTTCGCAGATGCATCATCAACAATCTCAAGAATTGGCGAAAGCAGTCCACGAGACCGAACCCGAAGTCGTTGAAGATGAATGGGAGGACCTCGACCAGCTGGATGAAGAATCCGAACCAGTTGTAGAAGACGAGTGGGATGACTTTGACGAGGATGAAGACATCGCCCTCCCCGTAGAACTTTCCCGAAAAGAAAAGAAACGGCTCCAAAAGAAGCAGAGATCTGATGAAAAAAGACTCGAGAAGCAGCGCAAGGAAATGAAAAAGCGTGGCGCAGTAGAAGTGGCGCGTCCCAAAGGCTCCAACGTCGACCTTTCAGTCATGCGAACCACAACCGGGCGGCAACTTGTTCAAGTTCAAAGCGCCCCAAAAGGTTCAGTTAAAGAAGCAGAAATCGAAACAGAGGTTGGCACGAAGGTCAAAGTTGAACTTGGTGGAGGCGTTGTTTCAGAAGGCGGACGCGTCATCAAAGCAGGCGGCGCACTGGACAATCTCATTGAGGAACTTGAATGGGTTTTACTTGAATCCGATATATCAAGTGACGCTGTAACCGCAGTCACCAAAGCCCTCCGAGATAATTTGGTTGGTGCTCGACTCCGTAAAGGGGCCGACCTGGCGAAAGTTCTCGAAGCCGCTCTCAAACGTGCTTTACGCAATATCCTATCTGCGGGCTACTGGGATTTTGATGCGAGCGTTCAATCGTTTATCGATGCGGGCGATACGCCTGTAGTCGTCATGCTCGTTGGCGTGAACGGAACTGGGAAAACAACGACAGCAGCCAAGATTGCTCAGCGATTGCTTGATCAAGATATTTCTGTTGTTGCTGCCGCAGGCGATACTTTCAGGGCTGGTGCAATCCAACAACTGGAAAGCCATTGCGAAAACCTTGGAATCCGCTGTATTTCATCTCAACGGGGCGGGGACACAGCCGCGATTGCACGCGATGCGATAGAATCTGCAAAAGCCAAGAACATCGATGTCGTCCTCGTCGATACAGCAGGTCGCATGCAAAACAAAGTGAACTTGATGAACGAACTGAACAAAGTCAGGCGGGTTGCAAATCCCCATTTGACGCTCTTCGTTGGAGATTCTCTTGCCGGAAACGACGCAGTCGAACAGGCAAGGATGTTCCAAGAAATCATGAAATTCGACGGAGCGGTTCTCACCAAAGTCGATACAGACGCCAAAGGCGGTGCAGGGCTTTCAATTGCTTTTTCAACTGGTCGACCAATTGTTTTCGCCGGCGTAGGGCAGGGCTATCATGATTTGAAACAGTTCGATCCCGACTGGCTTCTTGAGCAAATGTTTGACTGATGTTGAGCGATGAGGACATAGGCATCCACCGTCTAGGGATGACCATGGCGGACACCTTCAAAGACGAAGAGACTGAGCAGTTTTTCCAGTTAATACACATGTTTCAACGCTCATCGCTGTTGCATATGGGGTTGCTTCCCGACCAAGAAGGAAACATGATGTTCAATTTAGGTGAAGCCAAAGCCGGAATCGACCTGCTTCGCATGCTGCAAAGTAAGACCAAAGGCAACCTTGCCGACCAAGAAGAACGCATGCTCAAAGGAATTGTGAGCGAACTTCAACTCCAATTTCTGAAAGCACCAACCCGTCGACGCCAGATGGAAAGCGACGCTGCCCAATCCGAAACAATTCGTGAAGCATTCGCCAACCCCCAATCTGGTCCCGTCGAAGATTTATCTTCCCCTGTAGACAGCGAGGAATAATCGATTTCAAGCGGTTGTTTGATGTGCAATGGCTTCAACAGCGGATTGATTCACATGGCGTATGTCACGGAGACTGCGGAAGAAACGGCACCGACCGTTCTTCTTGTAGACAACAATCCGATGTCACTCATGCGATTGCGTGAAGTATTCAAAATTCGGGATTTCAACATCGAGGAGTGCCAAGACGGCGACCAAGCGGTTGATGAGTACATTCGCCTTGACCCTGAATTGGTTGTTATCGCTTTGGACATACCTTCGCTCGACGGCCACCTCGCAGCTCTTGAAATGCGGGAGCATGGAGGAGAAAGCCGCATTGTCTTCATCGCCTCAAAACGCAATGCTCAACTGGCCGAGGATGCAAGCCATTCTGCAGGCGCTGTTGCATGGTTAGAAAAGCCGGTATCCTCGACTGCAGTGAACGAATTATGGGCGCAAATCCTCGGGCCGATTCCAGATGCACCAGGTCTCGAAGATCTCGACCAATTGTATCCAGAAGACAGGATAAAACCACAGCCAGATGAAGGACTCATGCCACTCCCACCACTACCGGGAATGCCTGCCTTACCTTTGCCCGGTGAGGTAATCACTCCACTGCCAGAACTCACGCTTGTGGCTGACATTGTCTCGCCCGAAGTTGTCAAACCGAAACGGAGGGTGTTCAAACTGCTCTTGTTGCTTACGTTCTTAGGTGCTTCAGGCTATGCCGCATATACGCTTGGTTATCTTTGAGGTTCGCTTTCAGGCGCCATTACCACATGAGCATTCGGTGTTATCTGCGTTCCCGCAGGCACGGCTGTCATTTGGGTGATAATTACACCGTCTTCTTCCAACAGAAGACTGTCGTTTTGTGCAATCCGGAAATCTAAATTGTTCGCTTTTCTACCGGCCCGCCACAGTATCCAAATCGGCACGAAACTTGCAGCAAATGCCAATGTCCAGAGCAGTTCATCCACAATGAAACCTCACAACATACGTTCTTTTAGCGCATTCCATGAGGCCTTTGCATAGGCTTCCGCTTGTTGAGCAGGATGCTCCGCCTTGTGAATGCCGGAGCCAACGATGATGCAATCAGAACCGGCTAAAACCGCCTCTCGTGGGTCGCCGTAGCGTTGGCCCATTTCCCCGTCGCCAACGGCTAAGTTTACTCCTGGCGTCCATATGAGTTTATTTTGCCCTACCTTGGCACGTAGAAGTGCGAGCTCCTCGGGGCGAGAACCGTTCCCGATGAACCCAAATACGCCTGCGTGAGCCTTTCCTTTCGCAACTACCTTGTCAGTATATTCTGGTTCGAGAAGGTTACCTCGGCTGGACATTTGTGCGAGCAAGAGAACGCCACCTTCGCGCCCAACATCATGCCAGCCCGCTTGGAGACCATCGACGATGTCTGGTCCGGAAATGAGGTGCGCCGTAACCAAGTCCGACCAAGAACGAATGTCGTAAACACCCGCCATCTGCTTACGACTGATGCCACCAATGTCTGCAAATTTCCGGTCTTCGAAAATCAATAAATCTGCTGCAGCCGCTTTAGCGCAAAACGCTTTCCATGAATCAGCAGTCCAATCATCCACCAAATCCACATGTGTTTTTAGCGCAGCAATATGGGGGCCAACTTGGTCGATTAACTGGTTCAATCCATCCATTGTCGAACGGTCAGCAGCAAGGCATACGAGGCTCTGTTTTCGGCAGGCGACTTCCATGTATTTCCGAGCCATTGGTAGCGTATTTTCACTCCAACGTTGACCCCAGATGCTTTCAGCCTGCATGGATGTTCCAAAGCGTCTCGCCACTCATACCTTACGGCTTCAATCGCTAAGCGATTTCACGGCATCAACAAGTGTTTGTTCGACACTCCGCATTGCCAATCCTAATTTTTCTTCAGCATCGCCTGTATCATAATCGACGTGTCGCCCTACGGTTGAACGCACTTGTTGAATTGTTAGTTTGGGATGAAAGGCAGCCATGAGAACCGCAAGCGGGGTTGGCAAGTGTAGAGTCGCCCATTTCTTCCCCGGTATATCTTGTCGTAACTTCATACCAATCTCGCTCATCCAAAGTCCTGTTTTGTGGAGTATGTATCGTCCACCGTCATCACCGCGTTCAAGAGCATTCACGTGAGCATCCGCCACATCCCGTACATCAACAAAATTTAGATGTGTGCGTATAACGAACGGTAATTTTCCAGTGAAATGTTTGAGGTAGGCCATTGATCCACGCGTGTGGCGTTGATGAAACACTGGGCCGAATACAATTGACGGGTGAATCGTAACCAGTCGAACGGCCCGTGAATGACCGTTGCACACATCTACAAAGTCACGCATTTTCCGTTCTGCTTGCGCTTTCGCCAATCCGTACGCATTTGACTGAAGCGTGGCATCGTCACACCAATCACTGGCGTTGAACACCTGCCCATTGGCATACTTCGTTTTCCTAATGGCAGCAACCGACGACGTATGAATGACAGTTTGTACCGATGGATTTTGTTGTATCGCATCGCAGAGGTTTTGGGTGCCAACAACCGAAGGGTCGACAACATCTCGTTGTGCGTCTTTGACATTGATCATGAGACTTGCAGCACAGTGTATGATTGCATCACAACCCTGTACTGCATCGGTGACTGAAGGTGCGTCGAGTAAATCCATCTCAACAATTTCCAAACTTGAATGTTCCGTGGTTGGAAACGAGTCGAGAAATCGAGCGTTCTCGGCTTTTCGCACGGTTGCTCGGACGGCGTAGCCTTTCGAAAGCAAGAGGTGAACCACGTGCGAACCGATGAATCCAGCAGCACCGGTGACCAAGACGACCATGCTTGGCGATACGCCACCCCCACTTCTTGATGCCGCCTTGAAACATCACCTTCATGATAACCACCCACGTCGCATAGGTAATGCGAAACGCTCTCTTCCTGTCTTTGTTGGTTCTTTTAGGGCCTCTTTCAGGATGTTTCGGTGCCTCTACAGCAAACGAGGACGGCATGTCAGAACCTTCCATGTATCCAGAGGTATGGAACCGGCACACCCTTGATTGGAATTGGACGGACAGCTATTCGTACGTGCTTGAACCGGGACCTTATACCGCACTTGAAGTCCAAGAGGCCACCTTCGAAGTAGATACCTCAGAGGTGTGGGAAACAGGCCCTGCGACTTCGACCGTACATCTTTCTTACTGGCTCCCCTCGAATACGGAACTTGGAGAGAAAGTCCCCGTTATTGCAGTTGTAAGCCCATACTTTTCGTTTGGACAGCCCGGCGATGAATCCGGTGCAACGTACGTTGTTGGAGCCGGGCGCGGCGAGTTCATTTATGACAACTACATCCCTCACGGCTATGCTTTCGCCCAAGTTTCCGTGTTTGGCACGGAGGAATCTTCTGGCTGCTTTGACTATCGCGGTGAAGGCGAAGGATGGGGCATTCATCAAGCGGTCGAATGGCTCGGTGATCAAAACTGGTCGAATGGAAAAGTCGGCCTGTACGGGAAATCGTATGAAGGAGCCACACAATGGGAGGCGGCAGCTATCGGCAGTGAACACCTCGCAACCATTGTTCCAATTTCTGGAACAACCGGGCTGCATCCACTTCTTTACAAGAATGGGAGCGCAGAAGCGCGTAGTCAAGTCATGCACATGAATTACTTCAGTAGCACAGTCGATTACAATGAGGATGATTTCGACAACATCTGTCCTGACATTATTGAAGGCTTCTTTGCTGGTCCTGTGACGTACGGTGCCGGCGAACTCGACCCTTACATGTCAAATTAGTACGATGAGAGAGAACACCTTACTAAGGCGTTTGAGAATTACAACGGCAGCGTTTACTGGGTTCAAGGAATGCAAGACTGGAACGTTGACCCGCACCAAGTTTTCCCAGGGTATCAGATGTTTATCGATGGGGGTTTCGAAGTGCGCGGCATGCTTGGCCAGTGGGAGCACAACTATCCAGACCAATGGTCGAAGCACAATGCACAGGACAGCGGCTATGGCGGTGAAGCCATCCACAACATGACGCGTTGGGATTGGGCTCAAGATTTATTTGAATGGTTTGAATACTATCTCAAAGGAATCGGTGAAAAACCGGACCTTCATGCTCAAATTCAGCGGAACGATGGAGAGTGGCGAATTGAATCAACATGGCCGCCGCTTGATGCTGAACCGATAGCCCAACCATTAGCGGACTGTTCGCAAACCGGCCAGCAAGTTGCCGGGGCAAGTGTAGCAGGAGGGGGTCTTGCCAGCGTCACTTTCGATTGCCCAGCACTGTTTGACGACATGGACGCTCACCTCACCGGCCTGTTTACGTTGCACTTGGACGTCACTGCAGCAATGGACGGGGGGCAAGTTTTCGCTGAAATGCAAGATGCTGAAACCGGCTTGAGACTTGGGCACGCTACAATGGATATCCGTTACTATCGCGGCGGAAGCGACCCAACAACTGTTCTTCCCGGACAAAGCCTCACAATGCTGATGGAATTTCAGGCGATTGATGCCCTACTCCCCGCAGGCCACGGCATACGCCTCGTACTTACGGAGACCGGAGAGGATTACTTGGCACCTGCTTGCGGCATCGCATGCCCCGTGACCGTTAACGGCGGCACGCTCACCGTACACCACATTGTTCGAGACGGTAGCATGATGCTTATCACACCTCAAGGCGAAGATGCAGCGAACGCCTAGTCTTGGATGTCACCGTGACGCAAGGCTCGAATCATATCTATTCTGCCGATGAGCCCAACCAATTCTCCGCGTTGGCTCACAAGTAAAATTTCTGATTCGTCGAGCAATCTTCGCGCTTCACCAATTGAGTTATCGACGTCTATGAGCGTGAAATCAACACGCATAACCGCCTCGACAAGGGCGGCTTTCGCTACATTTTCTTTGAGCAGACTGGACTCCGATACCAAGCCTACGACCGAACCGTCGGTATTGAGCACCGGGAGGTGACTAATTCCACCTAACACCATCTTGTCAATCGCCGATTGAACGGTATCGTTTTGCACCAATGTCGTGATTTCACTCACCATGATATCACCGACGGTATGCGCAAGGTCTGGACTTTCTTCACGTTTCAGAGCGCGAACCATTTTCCTAAGCGTCGATGCGCGAGGGTCAACGACTTCGTTTTCGACCTTGGCGATAACCGATTGAGTGAGTCCAGACCTGTCGGCTAACATCGTCTGCGTTAATCCCAATGATTTGCGCCACTGACGCAGATACCCACCGGTCGGGATTTCCATATTCTTGCCCCGAGCGTTCAAGGACAAGAGTCCACCGGTCGGCGGCTTAATTGAATACATTCTTGCAACCATTTCACGGCTTGTTCAATTGCCAATCGAACTGTTCTTTCGGCAAACATTTGAACAGCGAGCGACGCGCTATGATGCAGTATTATTGAGCAAATGAAAGAATAATGCCTACTTAGTGAATCATTTACTAAAAAAAAAGTAGTATTTAGTGGGCGTATGGTTGATATACCGTCTCTTCAACCATCGCTGCGAGACCTATGATGGATAAAGCAAAACTCGAATACATTTGGCTTGACGGATACAACCCTACACAGAACATGCGCAGTAAAACCCTCGTGAAGAAAGATTTCACCGGTACACTTGAAGAATGCCCTATGTGGAACTTCGATGGTTCTTCTACCAAGCAAGCGGAAGGAAACTCGTCAGATTGCCTTCTCAAGCCTGTTGCCATCTATCCAGACCCACAACGGTTCAACGGATTCCTTGTCATGTGCGAAGTTTTGAACGCTGATGGAACTCCACACGCCAGCAATGGTCGTGCCACCATTGAGGATGATGATGAGGATTTTTGGTTTGGATTTGAGCAAGAATATTTCATCATGGATACCGAAACTCAACTTCCTTTGGGCTTCCCAGTTGGTGGATTCCCAGGCCCTCAAGGCATGTACTACTGTTCGGTTGGAGGCAAGAATACTCACGGCCGTTCCCTTGTCGAGGAGCACGCTGATTTGTGCCTTGATGCAGGCATTAACTTCGAAGGTATCAACCAAGAAGTCGCCTGCGGCCAATGGGAGTTCCAAATTTTCGCTAAGGGCGCCAAGAAAGCTGGAGACGAACTGTGGGTCGCAAGGTATCTCCTAGATCGCCTAACAGAAAGCTATGGTTGCTACATTGAGTACCACCCGAAACCAGTCAAGGGCGACTGGAACGGCTCAGGAATGCACGCTAATTTCTCGGACAGCCGAATGCGCGAGCAGGGTGGAGAAGAAATGTTCACTAAGATTTGTGAAGAATTTGGTAAGAACGTCAAGAAGCACATGGAAGTTTATGGAGAATTCAACGAACAGCGCTTAACCGGCCTTCACGAAACACAATCGATTGACCAATTTTCGTACGGTGTTTCTGATCGCGGCGCATCTATTCGTATCCCAGTAACCATTCCAGAAGACGGTTGGATTGGTCGATTGGAGGACCGTCGACCTGCTTCGAACGGCGACCCTTACAAGATTGGTGCGGTGATTATTTCAACCACCAAAGCGTCTTACAACTGATGCTCGGCTTCGTGTTTACGGACTCGATAAACGCCAATCATGACTGCGCCGATAACGGCTAATGTCATGATGTTCGCAACGATCATTGCGAACGATTCGACCAGCACACCGTAGAGTAGCCATAGCCCTAAGGCGAACGAAACAACGCCGAATGTGGCCAGTGAAATCCCGTCATGGCGTTTGTGAACCCAAACTTGAATGATTTGGGGAATCCAAGCAAAGATACCTATGACGCCAGCAAGTAGCCCAATTGCTTCAATCCACGCCTCGGCCATAGACACTGCCGTAGAAACAACCCTCATCAAACCTCGTAACGCTATCTGATGTTCTTTGCCCAATCTGCAGGTGGTTTTGAGATGTTGAGGCTGTGGATGCTGGCCCAATCCACTTTACGGGGGGATTTCTCTCCAACAACGTGCATTTCAAGCGATAGGCCATAAGGGATTTTGGCAACGATATTTTTCCCACCCGTCTTGATGGTGACTTCGCTCGGATTGTTTGAAAACAAAGAAAAAAGGGAACGCTTGTGAACAGTCAGGGCTTCGACTTTTTCTGTTCGGGTAGCAAACCAAGAGCGTAATTTTTCATTAAGGCCCAATGCGAAAACATCGCCTTTCAGCATCAGTCCACCGTGCAAATGAACTTCGTCCCAAGTGTTGAATCCCTCCAAAGTTTCGACAAGGTCTGGGTTTATCTCACCGGGCGAGGTTGATTCAAGCATGCTGATGAATCCAGCCTCATCAACCATTTTCGCTGCCAGTGTATCGGGTATTTTAGGCCAGTCAAGCCGCTGATGGGTCATAGCAACGATGACATCGACTTCGAGTGCTTCTTCGGTGTGCGGTTCAGCTAGTTTGCCGACTCGCTCACGATGCAATTCGGAAAGGATGCGTGATTTGCGAGCGATTCGATCCGCTACCCCATCATGGTTGTGTTGAGTGCCGTTGTTTCGATTTTGAACAAAATGGTGCTCTTTCGTGATGATAAATGAACCCGCCCAATGCTTTTGTTCAACGACTAACATGGTGTTTCCTCCAACAACGACCATGTCGATTTCACGTCGACCTCCGTCGGGGTCCGGTATTCGTACCGACTCGAAAATTTCCCAGCCGTTGTCTCGTCCAGCCGCCCTCGATAATTTACAGAGCCGCATTTCAGCGAGCTCACCCGCACGATGAATGTCGTCTGGCGGATGCTTCATTCGTCGTGAACGCCACCAGTTCCACCGTACTTTGAACGACATAGAACACCTCAACGTAACAGTTCATCCACACTACCGACAATAACTGTCGGCTGCTGTTCTGCATCTTCACCCAGTGCTTCAACATCCGACATCGTTGCTTCTCCTGAAAGCACCAAGACACCGACACAACCTGCACGACTCGCCATAGCCAAATCCGTGTACAAGCGGTCACCTACCATTGCGCAGCGCGCAGGGTCAAGCCCTAACGCTTCGATTTTGTGCAGTATCATGCCAGCGTTTGGTTTTCCGCTGATGTGTTCGGGGTCAACCCCAGTTGTTGTTTTGAGCATAGCGAGATAGGCACCAACATCTGGTAGGCCTCCATCTGGTGACGGACATACCATATCAGGATGGCTCGCTACGAGCGGCACGCCTGCATGCATGAAGATACTGGCTTGGGCGATTTTATCGTATGTGATTTCGGTGTCATAACCAAGGACCACATATTCTGGTTGGCTGCTCTTGGTCTCGATACCTTTCTCCTCGAGCATTTCCCTCATGCCCTCGGTACCAATGAGCCATGTCTTCGTGATGTTTTTTGATGCGAGCCATGAAAGTAAGTCATGGGTCGAGAGCAAAACATCCTCTTCAACTGCTGGAATCCCAAAAGCGTGTAGTTTTTTCACATATTGCTTAACCGAGCGGCTTGAATTGTTTGATAAGAAGTAGCGCTGCACCCCTTTTTCATCGCAACGTTTGAGGAAATCGAGTGCCCCATCAATCAATTCACCCCCAAGGTAAATCGTTCCGTCGAGGTCGAGGAAAACCGCATCGATTTGTTCAAGTCGTGCATCCATCGTATCATCCTAAAACAGTAGCGTCTTCATCATAAACCATGGCGAGTGCAGGTTTTCTTGCGCTTCTTTACTGGCGATCATTTCTGTCATCATCTCTTGCAGGGCCGGTTTCTTCTCTGCTTTTCCAACAAACCAGTTGAGTAGCCAAGAACGTCGGCTCAATTTCTGCATTCGATATGAGTTGATGAGTTCGGGGCCGAGAACGCTCCAAACTTCTTCTTGGTATTCAAGAGGAGATAATTTTTCTTGAATGTGTCGTGCAGCAATTTCGCCCGTAACCAGTGCGTTTCCAACGCCTTCGCCCGAGAACGGGTCAACCAGTGAAGCCGCATCGCCCACCAGTCGAATGCCGTTCATGCTTGAACGACGTGGTTGTTTGTCTGCCTTCTTACGTGGAGAGCCAAAAGGAAGTTGCCAACCTTTGGCTGAGCCAGGAACCAGTTCTGCTTCAGCAAATCTGTCTTTGAACATTGGATGATTCGCTATAACATCCGCTTGGAGTGCTTTGAGTTTCTTTTTTTGTTTATCCAGTAAACCCATCACCATTCCAATGCCTACGTTGACAACGTTTTCAGACACAGGGAACAGCCAAAAGTAACCTGGTATAACCGAATCTACGAAGTGGATTTCAATATCGCCAACGCTGTGTTCACATCCTTTGACGTTTCTCCAGTATTCTCTGTAGCCACCGCAGTAGTGGTTACGATCCATCATTGGTTCATTGTATGAGGATTCGACGACTGAACGAGCCACAGGGCACCTGTAACCGCCAGCACCGACCAACTCGCGCGAATGGAATGTGAGTTCCTCGCCTTTCCGACCTCCAATTCGTACAACTAGTCCAGAAGCATGACGTGCATCACCACTGCCTTCTCCAGGGTCGTCGCCACCGTTTCCATCATCGAATAAGACCGAACGAACCTCTCCGCCTTGAATGACAGAACCCCCTGCATCGCGTACAAGTTTTTGACATCGGTTGAACAAAAGTGAATCAAATTGTTCACGCGGCAAGGCATAACCAGCTTCGAGTCGCTCCACATCTTCTTCAGGCAATGGAACCCTCACGGTATTTCCTTTTGGTGATGAGAAGACGATGCCGGTTACTCGAAAGTGAGGTGTCGATTCAAGGTCGGCTTTGACACCGAGTTCTTTGACGTGCGAGAGAGATTTGCCACCTACCGCATCACCACAGACTTTGTCTCGGGGCCACACGTCTTTTTCGATGAGCAAAACGCGTTTGCCAGATTTAGCCAAATAGCCTGCTGCTGAAGCCCCACCAGGGCCGCCACCAACGACAATTACATCGAATACTGTACCACTTTCTGGTACTTCCCCGGTTTCAATCGGTTGTTCCCACGAGCGTACATCCTGTACAGCCTGCCCCGTCATGGTGGGTACACAGCGCATTCCCTCCTTGAGTCTTAGCGTTCAAGCGTTTGTAAATCATCCATCTCTACCGTTATGCTCATTCGGCGCTACCGCTACCGCTGTGTATGGAAGGGCAGGCAGAATCGCTGACGATTCAGTTTGATGCCGGCGCCATTTCTTTGCCGCAACGCCGTAAGGCGTTGGTTGCCCTTCTCGCTGTAACCTCGGTATGGGGTGCTACTTTTATTTGGATGAAACAGGCGCTCAATACCCTTGAACCGGAGATTCAATCACAAGGGCGTTTCCAAGTGATTGCCGTTCTAGTTGCAGCGCGGTTTATCGTAGCAGCACTCGTGATGTTTCTTGTTTTTTCTAAAGCTCGCGCAGCACTTCTTCAATCTGAACACTGGAAAGGCGGCTTCCTTCTTGGCAGCATCATGCTGGTAGGGTTCGTTACCCAGATGATTGGACTTGAAGAAATAAGTCCGTCTGTTTCTGCATTTCTAACCTCTTTGTACGTCGTCTTTACCGCTTTGATTACCGTTGGTTTAACCAAATCTAAACCTTCGAAATCCCTCATTGCAGGCGTACTTCTCGCTACATTTGGCGCTGGCTTCATTCAAGGCCCTCCACATTTAACGTGGGGAACTGGTGAAATTCTAACGGTGGTATGCGCAGTTTTTTTCGCCCTTCACATCATCTATACGCAGAAAGTCACACAACAAATCGACCCAATAGGCGTTACCCTCACTTCGTTTTTGGTCATCGCTGTTGGTTCACTGTTGTTGCTTGTTGTGTTTGGAGGCGGGCGAAGTTTGGAACAATGGCGTATGGTGTTCCAGGACGGCGTCTTCTTGCAGGTACTGTGTCTTGGGATAGGCGGATCATTCTTCTGTCTACTTGTGCTTAACATGTATCAGCGGTATTTGAATCCCATCCAGGCGGCCATAATCTATGCACTTGAGCCAGTTTGGGCCACCGTTTACGGACTCAGCTTGGGTCTTGACGAATGGACTGCTTGGATTCTTGTCGGTGGTGGAGCGCTTTTCGTAGGAAACATTGTCGTTGAAGTTTTCACAACTGCCGATAAGGAAGAGTAAATGAGAGGCAGTGATAGGCTCAACCTGAGGGGTACCATGACCGGCGACAAAAAGGACAGGCTCAATGGATTTGGAAGCAAAGCTGTTCACAGCGGAACCAATCATATTGGGGATGCAGTGAACACGCCAATTTTCCAATCTTCAACTTACAAATTGACGGATGAACGGTATGCTGGTTGGGCGGCAGGCGCTCAACACACACTCCTCTATGCCCGTCTTTCTTCGGTTAACTCTGACGCGGTAGCCCAGAAACTCACTGCAATGGAAGGCGGCGAGGATGCCGAGGTTTTCGCATCAGGAATGGCCGCAATTTCAACGACGCTCATGACGTTTCTTTCATCCGGCGACCACATTGTAGCATCGTCGGACGTGTACGGTGGCACCTACGGTTTGCTAACAGAAGAATTCCCTCGATTTGGTATTGAAGTGACCATGACCGATATGCGAGACCCTGCGGCGTATGAAGCCGCCATTCAACCGAACACAAAAATTCTCTACATTGAAACCCTCACCAATCCGGTTCTCAAGGTGTGCGATATTCCAGCGATGGTAGACGTTGCGCGCCGTCACAACCTCATGTGCATTATCGACAATACCTTCGCCTCACCTTGGGCGTGCCAACCGCTTTCGATGGGTGTGGATTTGGTGATTCATTCCACGACCAAATACCTCGGAGGCCATTCCGATATTATTGGTGGAGCCGTCGTTGGAAGCAGGGAGCATATCTCCGAAATCTTCGCACGCAAGGTACACTTTGGTGGCAGTGCTGATCCGCACAACTGCTATCTCCTTGAACGAGGTATGCGAACACTGCATGTTCGAATGCCAATGCTGAGTGAAAGTGCGCTTGAAATTTCCAAGCGACTCGAAAGCCATCCACGCATCGAGAAGGCGATTTATCCCGGTCTTGAGTCTCATGAAGACTACGAAGTAGCCCAGCGTGTCATGCCACGAGGTTCAGGCATGGTTGCTTTTGTCGTCAAAGGCGGCGATGATGCAGCCTTGAAATTCATGCGTGGACTGGACATGATTTACGAAGCCACGAGTCTAGGCGGGGTTGAATCGCTCATTGAATGCCCGTTTAATTCGAGCCACATGATGATTCCAGAAGATGTTCGACACGCTGCAGGCCTCGTTCCAGGCTTCGTTCGCTTGAGCATTGGAATTGAAGATGTTGAAGATTTGTGGGACGACATTAACAACGCTCTTGCAAAACTTTGAACCCGACAATGGCGGTAGACCAATGGACCAAGGCGCTTTGATAGCACTGCTCGTCTTTCTCGTGCCAATGTGTTTCTCGCCAGGGCCCAACAATCTCTTGTGTGCTGCGCACGGGGCCCAACATGGTTTTCGCGCAACGATTCCACTCACACTCGGAATGCTGGTAGGCTGGTCCGTTCTCGGTGTAGCGGTTGGCTCTGCAGCTCTCACGATTGAATCCAATATTGAAGTGTTCGAAGCACTCACATATGCGGGTGCAGCATATATTGGATATCTCGGCATTACTTTGGCACGAAGTCCGGTCAAACAGGCTGGCACCGCCTCCGAAACCGAACATCTTGGCTTTTCTACAGGTGCGGCACTCCAACTTGTCAATGGAAAGGCGTGGGTACATTTCCTTGCGCTGATCGCAACATGGGGTACACTGTTTGGTACAGGCTTCATGAGCAAGGTTTTGCTCGTTGCAGTCAATGCACTTGCGGGCTATCCAGCCGTTTTGCTTTGGTCTCTTTTTGGCTCACGTTTGAGCCAGTTGATGACTTCACCAGCCCACGGAAAGCGGTTGAATGTTGCACTGGGGGCGTCGCTGGTTGCGGTTGCGGTATGGGTGGCAATGCCGCACTGATCAGTTTGCTTCACCGGTGACGGTTTTTAGGGCCGAAAACGCTTCTAACCACTCTTTTTGATGCGCATCAACATCATTTTGTTCACAATCAAACAAGGCTTTTCCAGCGTCCAAGAGGGTTTTTGTTGCAGAGAGCCACGCTCCACCTCGGTCTCGAGCATTGATCTCGAAGTGCCATTCCTGCCCCGTTGACCGGTTTGCTGCGAGCAACCATGCCCATGCAGCGGCTGCAGAATCAATCGTCTCGTGTCGTTGAGTTGCGGTACGCTCTGCTTTCCCCGCTCCTTCGAGCAATCCTTGCAGAATGAGGTCGTGAACGGCTCCAGTAGCCCCTTGCACGCCACTGTTGCGTGTTGGGAACCGAGCCACTTTTTGCGCAGTTTCTCTTGCTGCATCCAGTCCTTTGAGGAAGGTGCCGAACGGTTGAGGCTTCTTGACTTGTTTTTTCCAAATCTCATCCGCTTCAACACCCGTGATCCCGAGCCCAGCCAATCCTTCCATGCCCCACTTTTCCCAAAGCGCACCGAGCACGTTACCACAACTTGTTCCCGTCATGACTTCGAGAGCAGGGGCTTTGCGTTCTGAAACGTCGCCTTTGGCTGTTATGCGTAACCCTTCTCCGTCCTCAGACCCCTCTCGCATTGAGGCAAAGAGCATGAGAGCAGCGAGGTGGCGCTCGTCATTGGAGCCAGAATGTGCTTGCAGAGCGTTCTCAATGGCATCCAGATTGTCTCCTGCAACCCACGCATCACCAACCACGAGCCCAGTGCCAATAGAATCGAGCACGGCTCTTTGAAGTGCCAAAGCGATGACGCCTTCGTTCATTGTGAGTCCTTGCCACGCATCGAGGATTTTGTCCATCCCTTCAAGTGCGGCGTCAGGCAGAGGTTCGTCCTCATTCCAGCCCTCAGGCGTCCAATTGGCATCGATGGTGAGGATTGACGGCAGGAACGGTGGAAGCATTGACAAGGCCATGTGATGGATAAACGACGATTCCTTTTTCCCAGTTTTCGAGAGCACATCAAAACCGATGGCAAAAACGGGCCCGTGTTTGAGCGTGAAACGCAGGTAACCATCACCGCTTGGTTTGAAATCCAAAACGGATTGAGGGTTGATGCCTTCAGTTGCCCACACAGTCTTCGATAGATCGCTTGATTTGGTGAAGGAGAAACGTGAGCGGTCAAGCACATCGTCAAGCCATTCATCCGGTGGACTTGGTTTCGGTCCGGTACAGACAAAACCACCCTTCCATGTGAAGAAGTACATGCCTCGCTTTGCGTGGTCTTCCCATGGCAGCATTCGCAATGTTAGGTTCGAATAATTCTGCAAACCTGCCAAATAGCCCTGCTTACCGTCACCCCTTCGTATGAAGGAAGCCGTTCCAAAAGAATTGGATGTAAAACTCCCAACCAAGGATATCTCTTCATCATGTGCTGCGTGCAGTGAACCAGCAAATGCTTTTGCCACAGGGTCGCCGCGCTTCGACATCATACGTTTGCCAAGCCATGTGAGGTTGTCTTTCTTGCGAATAATGGTTTCAAGTTGTCTCATTGTTTTGGTAACCGGATCGGTTCTTCCCCACCGTAACTTACCCTTCCATGTCATGGTCGGGAGGTGGGCTCTTGGATTCTCAAGCAAGTTTGCCAATTCCTTCTTGAGTTTATTTGCAGTCGCTTCATTGGCGTGTTTAGTTCCACGCATACGCACTCTCTGCTTTTTTTGGCCGGGGAATTCAACTTTGGACGGTCCAGCCATTGATTCCCCTCGAGAGTATCCACGAACCTCTCTCGTTTGAGTCCTTCGCGCCTTCATATACTCTTGAATTGTTAACATTGTGCGGCGGAAGTTACCCCATTGAGAACACTTTGGGCCTTTCGTTTAACTGAGGATTAACTATGTCAGACGATTACCACTACGATGAAGAATTTACGATGGAACCACACTACGAACAGGAACTTGAATCAACTGGTCCAGATTCTGCAAGCATGCTGGTCAATATCGAAACTCCAATGGGCCAAGTGACCGTTGATTTGAAGCAAATTGATGATGCTAAGAAAGCCGTCGCCGCTACACGAGCAAAGGATTCTCAACTTCCACTTAGCGACCAAATGATGAACGGTTTTATCGGTTCAAAACACAAGCGAGACTCACGGTATTGGAGCGGTAAACTCGGTATTTTGATGAAGATTCACTTCGATACATACCTTGGCGAGGAGTATGAAGTGGTTGAAGAGTTCATGGTCGACCACGGTAAAATCCGTGCAGCAATCCATGAAAGCGTAGAATTGCATGAAGGCAAGCGGCAACGGTTTTTGGTAGCAGGTACTCGTTTTTATCAATCCAAAAAGATTCCCGAACATCACCTCGCCATCGTTTCAGGCGTTGACCATGATGGCGACCATCGACTTTCCGTTTACACTCCGTCGGATTCAACCGTCTACGTAAACGGCAAGAGCGCTGATGAACTCATCAGCAATGTGGAGAATGATTTTTATCAAAACGGTATACTGAAAAACGCCTTTTTCGACTTGAAATACAATTTCATTGCTCGCGACAAGCAGATTGACGACTTGATTGCTTGGGACGAGAACATTAAGGAGACATTGTGGAGGGACATTATTGGTTTCCAAAAGGCCATGCCAAAGTTGCGCGAATCTGGCGTTCCAAACTCACGAGGCGTCATCCTTGCAGGGCCTCCTGGGACTGGAAAAACCATGATAGCCAAATGGCTCGCAGCCCATTCAGATATCACCTGCATTCTTATTTCAGCCGAAATGATAACCGGTCGCAACGACATTAAGTCCTGCTTTGAAATGGCTCGGAAACTTTCCCCAACCCTGCTCATCATCGAAGATATCGATACTGCAGGGGCTCTTGACCGTCGAGCCTCAGACCATCCATTACTTGGCGAGTTTTTGCAATCCATGGACGGCGTGGTTCCAAACCACGGCGTAATCACCCTTGCAACAACAAACCACTCAAACAAGATTGACCCTGCTATTGCAGACCGTCCAGGCCGATTTGACCGCATCATCGAAGTTGGCCTCCCAGGCAAGGAGCAACGCTTCCACATCTTCCACCATTTGCTCAAGAAGCTCGATATATCCAGGAATGTTACCATTGAAGTCAAGGAAAAGTTAGCCAAGATGACTGAAGGTTTGACTGGTGCATGGATTCGAGCAGTCGTTCAAGACAGCCTCATTCTTGCACTGAGCCAAGACAAAGCCAAGATTGGCAAAGAACAACTATTCGCTTCTCTGAAAGACGTCATGGAACGGCGAGGTATGGCCTATCGAGTCGCACCTTACGCTCCACCACAAGCCAAAGCCAAAGCAGATGTCTACGTCCAGTAATCCAACTGATGGATTGATGATGCTCGCCGTTTTGGGACAACCATGGTCGAGGTCATGGTGCTCGGTGTTGCCCAAGACGGCGGCCACCCCCAGCCGGGCTGTTTGAGGCCGTGCTGCGCCAATGTCGCCGACCAACATTACCCGGTCTCGTTGGGCGTTCGCAGTGACGAAGGTTCCAACCTTCTCATCGAAGCCACACGGCATTTGGGCGACCAATTCACCCTCTGGGGGCAAACCGAAGTCAACCATTTGCTGCTTACACACGCTCATTTTGGCCACATCGATGGCCTCGGTTTGTTTGGCAGAGAGACACTGGCTTCTCGCGGCATCCAACTCCATGTTTCGGCATCGATGAAGCAGCTTGTGAATCAAACGCCACAATGGAACCTTATGGTTCAGCAAGGCGTATTTCAGGTTCAGACGTTTGCATCCGGCACCTCGGTTTTCAATGATGGTTCACTGTCCGTTGAAACCATTCAAGTTCCTCATCGAGACGAACTGTCAGATATGCATGCCTTCATTCTTCGTGGGCCGAATAAATCTCTCCTGTTCTTGCCCGATCATGACACGTGGGAAGAGACCTTATCGCTCCATGACGTTGCTTCGATACGCGCATGGCTTTCCAAATTGGAAGTTGATTTCGCCCTACTCGATGGAACGTTTTGGTCTGCAGATGAACTCGGGGGGCGAGACCAGTCGAAGGTACCACACCCACCGGTGCTTCAAACGCTGGACATGCTTGGAAACCGTGAACAGGGTGACCCCGAAGTGTACTTTACTCACCTCAACCACACCAATCCGCTGTACAATTACGATGGTGAACAGATGGCACACGTTACTTCGCTTGGCTGGAAAGTAGCGTTCCAAGGTCAACGGTTCACGCTGTAATTTCAGTGACAGTGTAGTCGCTGAGAACGATAACTTCAACGATATACTCGACGTTTTCACCGTTGTCTTCATGCGTACAACCGGCAGCGCCACCGACCGTTGCATCCACTGAGATTTCAACAGAATATGCGCCAAGTCCAGCGCCGTCTGCATTGAGCCCCGCCTCTATGTCTGCCATAGAAACCCCGCTTACGTTTCCAATGAGCGATGCATCGTACCA
>JAKMGM010000036.1 GCA_022424925.1 Candidatus Poseidoniaceae archaeon
TCACAATTGTTAGTGAAATCAACAGTTCCGACATATCATTTCCACGAAATCGTAAGGGTTCTTGCAAACCCCTCGAGACATTATGGAGGAGTACAATGGGTGTTCAGTCCCCCAGTACACTGCCTACCCGCTGCAGCACGCGGCAGTTGAACATGTTACCACGCCTTTCTTAACCGCGTGTCGTGTAGTGGCTGTATGAACGGTAAACCGTTACTTGCATGTTTGCTCGTAGGGCTTTTTTTTGGCGCTGGCTGTTTAACGGCTGTTGACCCAGCAGTTGAAATTCCGCAAATTGAATTGCCTGAAGACTGGTCAACGACTGTTCTTCGAACCACTTCAAACCCTCAATTGAGCCAATATGCGGACTGTGATGACCTTGAAAGTGCGCTGAAGATGTCGATTGGAGAAGAAGCCCGCACCCAAGTTCTCCAAGCCGTCGAAGAACAGTATTACTACGGCGGAATGTGGCTCGAAGATGATATGGCAATGATGGACGGTGCTGAAAGCAGTTCTGCGGATGCGACCCCGGCACCGCGTAGGGTTGAAGGCACGGATTATTCCGGGACAAACAATCAAGAGCAAGGCGTTGACGAAGCAGATTTCGTAAAAACAGACGGTTACAATATTTACTTCATTAACGGAAAAAACCTCGTTATTTTTGGTGTACCTGAATTTGGCGAACTCACCCTCCTGTCGAGTACGACGCTGCAAGGCGTCCCATCGGCCATGATGCTCGACGGAGACAGATTGGTGGTCATCTCATCAGTCTCTACTTGGACAATTCCCAACAATGACCCGCTTTCAATCGAGCTAGGTTGGGATGACGATAACATGTGGCGCACCAATTCGTTGACAAAGTTCACCGTCTTCGATATATCAAATCGTTCTTCACCGGATATCGATAAAGAATTATTTTTGGAAGGGAGCTACATGACTGCACGTGAAGTTGGCGGTACGGTGCGTACGGTAACGCATGCATGGATGAACATTCCAGGACTTCAAACCTGGTTGGACCTTCCTGCAGGGTACTGGGATTTGGACTACTATGACCCTCTTCGACTCGAAATACGCGAAAAAGTTGGCTACCAAACCATTCTCGACAACCAAGCCAACCTTGAGCGACTTGAACTGGTTGATTTGCTACCAAAGGTCTACGAGCGAGTGAACGGCCAACTTACTGTACACACCATGGATGACGATTCATGCCGAGACTTTGTTGCGCCAACCGATAGCGTAAACCGCGGATTCAACAGCATCTTCACCTTCGACCTCAACGATGTGGATTTTGCCTTCCAAGCAGATCACATCGTTGGGAACTATCCGATGGTCTATGCTTCACAAGATGTTCTCGTTCTTACTGAAAATGCATGGGATTGGTGGTGGTTTTGGGGCAATGATAACATGACCGAGGCCACGAATATACACACCTTCGACATTTCCAACCCAAACGATACAGTTTACACCGGCTCCGGACGCGTCAACGGCACAGTCTTGAACCAATTCTCCATCTCCGAGCATCTTGGCGTTCTTCGCGTTGCTGCAACATCCGGACAGTGGGCGCGTTGGTGGATGGATAACCCTGAGCCAATGAGCTCGAGCGTTGTCACATTTGTTCGCAGCGTCGATGTCGAGACCGACCAACAAGTACTCACTGAGGTGGGAAGGGTTGACAACATCGCTCCAGAAGAACGGATTTGGAGTGCTCGTTTCGATGGAGACCGATGCTATCTCGTGACGTTCCGTCAGATTGACCCTCTATGGGTTATCGACATGTCTGATGAAACCAATCCAGTGATACTCGGCGAACTTGAGATTCCTGGCGTATCGACCTATATCCACCCGCTTTCAAGAGACCATCTGCTCACCATCGGCATGGGCCCAGGCGAAGACGGTATCGGGTTGGATTGGTCTTCAACGCGACTTTCATTGTTCAACATAAGCGACCCAACCCTTCCAGCAGTTGACGATACACTCAACCTCGCTCCAGTAACCGATCCATCGGATACAGCATGGGTGTGGTCGTACTCTGAGGCTTCTTATGAGCACAAAGCCTTCCAGTATTGGGCGCCGAAAGGTTTGCTTGCAGTACCTCTTTCTACGTACCGATATCAAAGCTGGACGGATTCCACTGGAGACTACCACTGGAATTACCAGTATGTCTCTAAGTTGATACTGGTCAACGTTTCTGAACAAACAGGTAATTTGTCAGTTCACGGCACTGTAGACCATTCAGCCCTCTATGACCGAGATGACGGCACGACCTACTGGAACGAATACAACATTCGCCGTTCCATTTTCATGGGCGACTTTGTCTATGCGTTATCGTCAGCAGGAATCACGGCAACGAATCTCACAACCATGGATGAGAGTGCGAGCATCGAACTGACGTATACGAACCCATATTCTTCGTACTGGTACGGTTCAACGGCCGAAGTCAGTGAATCGGCGGAAAGCGATGATAAGGCCGATGCATCGGACGGAGAGGCTACTGAGACTCCTTCTGATGAACCTGCGTCTTCGGGTGAAGACACGAGCCAAGCATGATGTGCAGTGCTAACGGTTGGTTGATATTGGTGGACGCAGTGTTCGCTGCATGAGCCGATTGCTGCTGTTTGAAGACGATAGTATCGGCGAAATCGAACCAATTTCATACCGCTGAGGCAATTGAATGGCCTACACAGTTGGAGTTGTTGGTTGCGGTCGTTGGGGGACAGCACACCTGCACACATTGCTTAAACTGAAGCGAAGAGGTCTTGTCAAACACATCGTTGCCTGCGATATTCTTGGCGAACGGCTGGCTAGCCTACCCAATGGAATTGACGGACTTTTTACTTCTCTCGAGGCCATGTGCAACGCGACACAACTTGACTTGGTGACGCTTGCTACACCCAATTCGACGCATGTCTCCATTGGAATGGACCTTCTTTCACGCGGCATCCAAGTCTTGGTCGAAAAACCTCTCTCGACAACCTATTCTGGGGTAAAGCAGTTGGTTGAAGCGGCACAACACGCCTCGCAACGCCTGCACTCTGGATATCTCCTTCGTTACCAGGCGGGCGTTTTCAAAGCAAGGCAATGCATTTCTAACGGCAACATTGGCGCTGTTCAGTCCATCCGTTATGTCAAATTCACGTCAAGAAAAAAGAGTCTAGAAAGCAACGTTATAGACGGCCTGGCCAGTCACGGCCTCGACACAGTCCCCTACTTGACCGGGGTGGACACCCTACCGTTCTTCACGCATTTTTCCACAATGACGAAGCAAAAATCCGCATCCCTGGACGAGGCACGGGAATGCCAACTCAATGCAACCTACGCGCGCAATGGTGGCATAGGCCCGCTTTATGCCGAAGTCGCAGTCGGTTGGGAGCAGCCAGAACGCTCGCACATCACGGTTGTGGGTACGAAAAACACGCTGCGTTTTGATTTGAAGCAACCCGAATTCATCGAAATTGGGACGTTGGAGAATGGTTTTCAAAAAATCAAGGTTTCAACGGAAATGACCCCACTCGAGGCACAATACCAACATATTCTCACACAGTCGAAGCAATCAACAGCGCATTCACAGACCCACCTTTCCACTGCTATGGCTGTTCAGCGTGCGTTCAATCGGTTGAAATAGATTTTTTCGAATACGATGAAACTGAACCTTCCTCTTACGAGTCTTCAAAAATCATTGACCCTTCGGGCAAACATGGGCCTCTCTTTTACTGCAGTTCAACGGATGTTTCTTGGAAGTTTCATTGCTGCGGCCTTAACATGGATTTTGCAAGACAGTGCTATGGACGCTGCCCTAACATTGATTGGACTTTCATTCCTGGTGGCCGTTGTATGGGGGCTATCCGAAAAAGACCTCACATTCAATTTACTGGGAATAAATCCAGAAGGCATTTTTGTTATGTTTAGCTTTGTTGTTTCGATTGGAGTTTTTGCCGAAATATGCATCCGAGTCTTTGATTTCCCAACGGTTGGCTCCTATGGCCTGTCGCTCTTTTTCATCGGTTCATTTTGGTGGACAGGGGCCCTTATTCAACCTCGGAACAACTGATTGCGTTGTTCTCTTTGGGGCGAAGGGTGAAAAGCCCCCCTCACTACCTTTGTTCGATTGCAATGGCGAAGTTTGGAGACCACCCCGCATTACCCCAGCCACTCGAGGACTTGCTCATGGAGCAAGTACACACGGTTTTTCTCAAAGCAGACTGCCCACCGAGAGTCAAACAAGGCTCTATCGGGCAACTCAAACTCATGGAAATTGAGTCTGAACAAAATTGGGATACGCTTCGATTGGAGGCATTCCAAGAGGAACTGGTCGAACTTGTCGAACAAAACCGCAATCGGAGCGATTGTTTTTTGGAAATCGATCGGAAAGGGTGCCAAGTAATTCAACTTGGAGACCTCCGTATTTCGTGTGCTTGGCCGCCATTTGCTGATGCACGTGAAATCACTATTGTACGCCCCGTTGCAAAACTCTCACTGAATGAATACGACCTTGACCAACGACTGATTGACCGTTTGGCCGACCATCATCGAGGTGTCTTCATTTGCGGCAGACCCGGGTCGGGGAAGACGACGCTTGCGCAGGCGATAGCCGAATATCTCGATACCGATGTTGGTGCGATGGTGAAAACGATGGAAGCACCAAGAGATTTACAACTCGCTGACCGAATAACCCAGTATGCGCCCCTTGAAGGCGACCTCGAGAAAACTGCAGAGATTATTTTCCTTGTGCGGCCAGACTTCGTAATTTTTGATGAGGTTCGACGTGCTCGTGATTTCGAAATTTTTGCCGATGTACGCCTCGCAGGAGTGGGTCTGCTCGGAGTCACACACGCCAATTCTGCTCTTGAAGCAATTCAACGGCTGATTGGAAAGGTAGAACTCGGACTTGTGAGTCAAGTTTTGGACACCATTATTCATGTGGAGTCGGGGCAAATACAACAGGTACTTGAACTGAAAATGACGGTAAAACCGCCTACTGGGATGCAAGAAGAGCTTGCGCGACCCGTCATTGAAGTCGTAGAATTCCCCAGCGGTAAAATCACACATGAAATGTTTGCATTTGGCTCTGAAATTGCTGTTGTGCCGGTTGAAGGCCGACAACAAGGGACCATCTCGCCTGTCAAGATGCTCGCACGAGACCAACTGACGCATATTATTCAACAATGGGTTGGTGTACAGTGTCAAGTTCAGTTTAAGGGCGAATCAAGCGCGACGATTTACGCCCCACAAAACATGATTTCTACATTGATTGGGAAGGGTGGAGAAAACGTTCGTCAACTGCAAGATGAACTTGGCGGCATGCAACTCAATATCGAATCCTTTGATGAAATGCCGGAATCACTGCCTATGCCCAAAAACAAACACTGGCAAGATGTTTCAGACCAACGCAGTCGAGACAGCAGAGCATGGGAGTACAGCAATCGAGGCAACAAAGGCCGTAAAAACAAGGGAAAGAAAAATCGGCGGTGATTCAATTCGCGGATTGCGACTTCAATGTAGCAATCTGCAACAGAGCCCAAATGGAAAATATAGGGTGTCTCATTAAATATAAGTAATTTCCAATTTGACTCATGACTGCTGATAGTCGACCAACTGGCGGAGAGCAACGGGCGCTCATAAAGTTCCTTCTCGAAAACCGAACTTTGGTGAACTACCTCTCAATTTTGATGATCGTTTACGCAGTATGGGCTACAATCGAAGTACTAACCAACGCTTCAGGCGCCACCTGGTGGCCTCCAGAAACTGGCATTCCAGCCTCCGAACTTTACAACAACCCAGAGAATGTACAGAACATCAACAACGGATGGGTCATCGGGCTCGGTGCTGTTTTTGGCACAGTAGGCATTATGATTCAGTACTTCTACCGTGCTGCGCCCTATGTCGATGCTTCGATGCAGGCAACAGCCGCACTCATCATTTCCGCAGTCAAGGAAGAAGAAATTCAAGAATCTGCAGAAAAGCGTGCTATCGAAATAGTAGCAGAAGCAGAAGCAGAGGCAGAGGCAGAGGCAGAGGCAGAGGCAGAGGCAGAGGCTGAAGCAGAGGCAGAAGCAGAGGCAGAGGCTGAAGCAGAAGCAGAAGCGGGAGAATCTGCTGAAGAGACCGATGGCGCAACCGAGCCGTCGACAGAAGAACCCGGTCAACGAAAGAAATTCTAAGGTGAATAATATGTGGGAACATCGATCAGTATCAAACAAAGCGTACATAGAAACCAAGCAAATGCGCCCAAGCGAAACGTATGTCCGCTTGATGGATATCGTTGAAGAGGCGGTATCGAAAGCACAAGTTGACGAATTTGACCATGAAGCATTCCTCAAGTATGTCCCTCAAAGAGGTCCTTGGGAAGAATTACCAGCTTCAGACACCACGAAATCAGACCCTCGTGTCCGTTATATCGGGCCAGCCCGAGCTCGGTTGCTCAACACAAACCTCATTCTTGGCTCGACGTGGATTGAAGCAGAACGTTTCAAGTTTGAGCGACGGATTTCAAATGTATCAGAGTTCCTCAAGCAAAAGACAATTGTAAATGCAAACATGTGGACTCCGAAGCAACTTTCAACCACGCAGACGCTGTTTTTCTGCTCGACTGGAGACGAAGAGCGCATGGGCGGATCTTTTTTGACCGGAGACGGACCAAGTGTAGACCATCCTTTCCTTGGTGCTGCAGAAGGCGAACTTCCAGAGTGGGAAGCAATCCTTTGGGGATTAGGCCACCGCGGTGTTGTGCCTGACTCGGATCCACTCGACCAGTGCTTTTACCCATCCTTGATGCACCGAAATGTTTCGTTCAACAACCGACTGGGTTGGACACGCTACTCGCCCGCCGGTTTCGGCAAGGATGCCAGCGGCTACATCATGACACGACCAGGAACATGGATATGGCCAGCGGTCAACGGAAACCGTGAATCACCTACTGCATTCAATTTGCTCGTGAACCTGCCTGACCGTCGCCTTTCGTTTGGTGAGGAAGGAATCACGGATGTCTTTATGACAACAGGAAAAACCTCACTGTACAGCCTTATGGGCATGATGAGCTCGTCCACCGTGCGACAAATGTTCGGCGCCGGTTCTGAAATGGTACCTCTTGAATTCCACTGCATTGAACCAGGGTTGGATGAATGGATTGCCAGTGCTAGCGATGAGGACAAGTATGCTCGTTTGTTCGAGGTTTGTGCTTCGTTCGGATACATGCTTACTGACCCGTGGATCGGTGGACTCGGTGGAGGGGCAAAGCGCCGCCGCCTTTTGATATATCCACGCGACCAGGGAAATTTGTTGACATGCGTCAACGCCAGCCAAGTCGCTGACCACGCACTGAAATCGAATTACGAATCCACGGTCTTCACCAAACTCGACCAGGCTGATTTCATGAACAGAGTCACTCGACGGTTCAAGGCGTATGCCGACCTTGTTGCTGCAAGCGATGTAGCCCAAGGTTCCCGTTGGATCAGTCAAGCTGATTTCCATGATGGTGAAAAGAAACAGGTTGGACCAAACGTCCACTCGATTCTTTCAGTACGCGGTTATGATGTGATGAGCATGGATGAATATATTCAGACGTTCAACGATATTTCAGCCGCCCCTGACCGACTCATGCGCCGATGTGTTCAATCAATTGCTACAAACGCCTTGAAGACCGTCTATCCACTCTCTGAACTTGGTGAAACGGCTGATTCTGCGCCTTACTCACATATCTTCGCTTCGAAGGATGACAACCCACTGGTCTACTATACAGACATACGATTCCTCGTACCGACATCGATTGACAAACTCCGCAACATTACCGGTGCACGCGGTGCTGACCGTGGTCGAATGCGAGAGGCATTCACCGCTCTAACGAACGCAGACCCTATGACCAGTCTTTCGATTCAGGATGTATGTCTTCCGTTCCTTGCTGATATGGGTGAAGACTCGTGGCAGACTGGAACCGGATTGAACGAGAACGAAATCATTGTTGAAGTCACAATGGCCGTGAACCCCGCTCGGGTTTGGCGTTCGCTACTCGAACCTGCTACCAAAGAAGTGTTTGACCTTCCCAAAGGTAACAAAGGTACTGCGGCAAACCTGTGGGGCGACATTTTCATTGAGAACGAAACCCTTCATTCTCGTATGGAGAAAGATGGCCTTGGCCACTACTTGCGCTTGTTGAAACTTGCATTCCATTGGGCAAACGACGAATCGCGAAAGATTCACGGATTGAAAAAATAATCACATGAGTTCTTGAGTTGATGTTACGTGTCGGCGTCCCTCAATCTTACAGAGATTCTTTCATCTCTACAAGATGAAATCACCGTTGACGGGACAATTTCAACCGACCATCGAGCATTTTACATTTCCTTCCGAGAACAACTGGATACCCACCCTGGCGCCTTCATGGGACCTGATATTCAACGCCTACTGGAAGCAGCACGTGGCAAGATGTCCGGTGAAATTACCGACGAAGAATTTGAATCCTTCAGCAAAGCTGTGTTGTCCAAAATCAGTACGAAAGAGCGAATGGAGATTGAAACGAAGCAACAAGCTGAAGCACGTTCCGCCGAGAAAATGGCTGAAATGGTTCGATTAGCGGAAGAAGAAGCCAGGGCGAAAGTCCAAGAAGAATATCGTCTCAAGGCAGAGGCGGAAGCTCGTGAAAAGAAGGTGGAAGAAGCTCCCGTCGAACCATCTCGTGAAGAATTGGAATCATTGCTCGAGGAGAAGGCAAAAATTGCCGCAGAACAGGCTGCAAGCGAAGCAGAACAAGCGGCTCGATTGGCAGAAGAAGAGGCACGAGCCCAACTCCGTAAGGAAGAACATGAGAATGCTCTTGCCGAGATTGAAGCAGCCAAAGCTGCAGCGTTGGAGGAAACCGCTCGTATTAAGGCCGAAACAGCCGCTCAGATTCAAGAAGCTAAAGATCAGGCCGAGAGGGCTACTGCGGAAGCAGCAGCGCGTGCAGCCGAAGAAGCCGCCCGCCTACAAGCAGCAAAGGAACTCGAAGAGGCGAAACGACAGGCTGAGTTCGAGGTAGAAGAAGCGAAACGAATAGCAGAGCAAGAACTGGCTGCTGCTAAAGAAGCCGCACAGCAAGCCGCAGAACAAGCCCAAGCTCAATTAGAAATTGACGAAGCATCCCGAAAGCAAGCTGAACAAGAACTTGAAGAAGCGAAGCGCCAAGCTGCACTTGAAATTGAAGAAGCGAAACGCCAAGCTGAACTTGAGTTACTCAGACTTGAAGAATCGCAGGCAGTACTGCCCGAATCTGTTCCAGAACCGGAGAACGACGAATCCGCCGGTAAAATTGTTCCAGACCTCCCGCCGTTGCAGGGCGCTGAACCTCTACCTGCCGTGGTACAAGATGAGCCAACCAACAGAATGGTTCTTTTTGTAGTCGTTGGTGTCGTGGTAGCCTTAGGAATTGCAACCTTTGCTTTCCTTTGAGCGATAAAACGAGCCTTCTTTCTCTCCTCAGTTGGCTGAAGAAGGGTTCATCTATACCGTTCACGCCGGTAGTTTTGATGGCTCAACCGAACGACGGCTCAGGTCGCGCACCCGTTGCGATAGTTCGTCCGACCACGTCCGTCACGAGTGGCCCTGCAGTCACACAGAAACTCGTGAGTGCGTCCGTTGCTTTTGGTGATTTGTTGAAAGGAACTTTTGGCCCGAACGGCCTTGACAAAATGATGTACAAGACCAGTGGCGATACCGCAGTGACCAATGATGGTGCTAAGATTGTTGCAGAACTTTTGGTAAAACACCCCGCAGCAAAGGCCTTTGTACAACTCGCTGAATCTCAAGAAAATGCTTGTGGTGACGGCGTTACAGGGTGCCTTATTCTTGCCAGTGAACTGATGCGCGAGGCGGGTCGGTTGTTGGAAAAAGGCCTCCACCCTCTTCTTTTGGTTGAAGGCTATCAAGCAGCACTTCAAACGACGCTTGAAACGCTTGATTTGCGCGTTGACACCATATCTCCGACAGAGATTGAACGACTCGTTTGGGTTGCAAAGACGGCTATGACTGGAACTTCAGCAGAGTCCGGAGGCGAACACCTCGCTCGTTGTGTTGTCAATGCTGCGCAGACTGTCGCTGGAGAATCACAAGGTGTTCTCCACGTTCGAACTCAAGATGTTCGAATGACAAAAAAGGGCGTTGGCAGCCTCGCTGACACGGAGTTAGTCCAAGGACTCATCTTAGAACGACGATTTGAGCTTGACCGAATGCCCCGACATTTACCCTCGGGTCGCGTGGCGGTGCTTTCATGCCCGATTGCAGTTGAGCAGAGCAGTCGCGAATCTGAAATCGAGATTTCATCACCCGATCAATGGGCCGCTTTCATGGATGCAGAAGAAGCACTCCTCAACAAGAAAGCGGAACAGATTCTTTCCACTGGGGCAACCGTCGTTGTGTGCGCAGAGGAGATTGATGCTCGAATTCTCCACACGCTTGTTGATGCTGGCTTGTTTGTACTTGGAGGCTTAGAGCGCTCCGGTGCTGAAGATGTGGCGAAAGCCTCCAGTGCCCGTATGATTGATCATTTGGATGACCTTGAAGTCGACACACTCGGATATTTTGTTTCTATGCGTGTTGAGACACTTGAGGGTGATGAGGCTCGTAGGGAGCGGGTGCACCTTGATTTTGGTCCGAACGCTGGTATCGCAACAGTTGACGTTGGCGGCGGTGACGGCGTAGCGAGCGAAGAAATTATTCGTGGGCTATACGATGCGTTGTGTTCGGTTACCAGCGCCATGGAGACGGGCGAAGTCCTTCTCGGCGGAGGGACACTGTATATTGCAGCCAGCCTCGCTGTCAAGGACGCTGCAGAGGAACGCAGTGGAAGAGAACGCCTTGCAATGGAAGCCTTTGCTCGAGCATTGGAGAGTATACCTTCAACGCTCATATCGAATTCTGGAAACGATCAATTGGACCGTTTGTTGGAACTCCGAGCCCAACACCGACAAGGCCACTCCGAATTCGGTGTCACGCAAACTGGTCTCTGCGGTCCAATTGTCGATGCGTGGGCGAGTGCTGAGACGCTTGCACACGCCTTAGAGGCGGCTTGCGATACTGCATGCGGCTTACTTCGAGTCGACCAAGTGATTTCTGCACGAGGCGATTGAGTCTATCCCTCCTCATTTTTGAGCGGCGCTATGTTCAATATCATCGGACCAATGCATTCGATAACGGGAATCTCAATGAGTACAACCTCAAACCCCGCACCCCGAGCTCTCCTCAGCGTTTTTGACAAATCAGGCATCGTCGAATTTGCGACTTCACTTTCCAAACTCGGATTCCAATTGGTTTCAACGGGCGGTACTGCTCGAACATTGCGCGCAGCGGGTCTTGAAGTCATTGGGGTATCGGATGTTACCGGACATCCGGAAATTTTCGACGGGCGTGTAAAGTCACTCCATCCTGCGATTCATGGACCACTGCTCGCTCGGCTTGAATCGGAAGAAGACCGCAAAGGGTTGGATGAACTTGGATACCCGCCGATTCAAATCGTGGCTTGCAACCTCTACCCGTTCTCATCGGCAGCAGCACAAGAGCCGCCGCTCGAAGACTCGGCGCTTTTGGAAATGATTGATATTGGCGGACCAACGATGGTTCGTGCTTCAGCGAAAAATCATCGAAACATCATCATTGCCTGTAACCCTCAAAGGTATGACGAAATAGTATCTGCACTACAAGCATCGAAGTCTGCTGAAAGCGTTGGAATCGATTTGAGACGGAGTCTTGCCCTTGACGCGTTCGAACACACTGCAGCGTACGATGCTGCAATCGCCGATGAACTTCATGCTCGCTGGATTGGACGCCCGGAGAAGAGCGATGACATGCGCATCCAAATCTCACGACTGCCAGCTACACTCCTTGCATCGGCCGTGAAAACGCACGCTCTTCGCTACGGTGAAAACAGTCATCAAGCAGCTGCAATGTACACCGACCCGCGAGAATTCGGCAAGCATTCGACTCTGGTTACAGCTCACGTCGAAGGAGAAAAGGACATGTCGTACAACAACTATTCTGATGCTGACGCAACTTTGCGTTTGTGCCGGGCTCTTTCCACCGACGAATGGCCGGACACACCCCACGCATGTGTTATAGTCAAGCACAACAATCCTTGCGGTGCAGCACTTGGCGCAACACAAAAAGAAGCATATGAGGCTGCACTTGCGAGCGATCCTGAGTCAGCATTCGGCTCGATCATCTGTTTTAACGAACCACTTGAAGTCGATACTGCACAAGCCATGGAAGGACTGTTCATCGAAGTTCTCATGGCTCCTGCTTACGAAGAAAGGGCAAAACACATCGTCATGCAAAAGAAAAACCGTCGAATTCTAACGATTGAATCGCCGAACAACCGGCTTGCTTCACTTGAACGCATACTCGTGCGAAAACCAATCGAAGGCGGCTGGTTGGTGCAAACAGAGGAAGCGCCGGTTATCGATTGGGAAAAGGCGAAAGTCGTAACCAAAAAGGCTCCAAGCGAATCTGAAATTGCAAGCATGAAGTTTGCAGTGAGGGTTTGCGAACAGGTCAAGTCCAATGCAATTGTTATGGTTCAAGGAACCGCTACAGTTGGAATTGGCCCAGGTCAAACCAGTCGTGTTGAGGCGGTCCGTATCGCAGCCCGTCGTGCTGGCGAACGTGCGGAAGGCTGTGTTCTTGCATCGGACGCGTTTTTCCCGTTCAAGGATGGACTTGAACAAGCAGCAAACGCCGGGGCTTCAGCGATTGTCCAACCGGGCGGTTCAATACGCGATGACGAAGTCATTGATGCTGCTAACCAAAAGGGTATTTCGATGCTGTTCACAGGTCATCGTCTTTTTCGACATTGAACCCCTTGGATTAAGTCCTATGCCCGAACCCGTTACACCATGGGACACCTCAAAGATTTGAACATCTCTTATTTCCAACACCTCCTACAGGCTTGGAAGATGGCTTTTTGGTTCGGTTTGGGTAGCATTCGTCTACTCATTCACGGCATTGTGCCGGACTTCGATACTGAAGCAGGTCACTCTACAGTTCTTCGATACACGGGTACGCCAAAAGAAGATTAAGCGGTTGTTGGAACTTTCCACCCCACCCACCATATTCCAATGATGGCAACGATGGCGATGAATGCTTGACCGAAACCCGGGTCTCCTGCCTTTGTTATGATGTATATGGAGCCAAGAGAGGCGATGCATATGATGCCCCCAATGACCACTTTCGAGTGGAAGGGCAACGACCGGCCCGTTCTGTAATATTCGAGTAATCCTGCTCCGAACAGTTTGTTGGTGAGCAGCCATTTGAACATCTTTTGGCTTGAACGGGCGTAACAGTAAGCCGAGAGAACCAACCATGACGTCGTCGGCCATCCGGGCACGAAGATGCCGATAACTGCAAAGAGAACTCCAATGCTCCCAATCGTAATCCAGACGCCGCGTACAAACGGGTTTCGTGATGGCTTGTGTTCATTCAATATTGCTTCAATCAGTTGGTTTTCAGTGAGATTTGCGTACTGAAGTGAAGTATCTACATTCCCGTTCTCAGAGTTTGGGGAGTGGTCCGCACCTACCATACACGCCTTCTCCTTGAATCGGCCTGCAAGTGGACAGCCAAAAAGGGATGGGCGCGATTATCCGAAGACCTCAAGGAGTTCTCGCCCTACCCTACAGCATGAGCCGTCAAAACTGGACTTTACGCCAAGGCTCGTCCGCTGATCCGATACGGTGTGCAGTTTTTATCTCCGGTTCAGGCTCAGGTATGGAAGCGATGCTCACCCATCAAAAATCAAACATACATTGCGGCCACACCACCGCCGTGGTCATATCCGACCGCCATGATGCATTGGGCCTCGAGAAGGCACGTAACTTTGGCATACCCGCCAAAACGGTACCCGTTCCATCCGATACCAATCGAGAAGAACGCCGCCGTCTCCACGAACATTCCATCCAGTCGCTCCTCGAAGAAATGGAAGTGGAACTCATCTTGTTAAGTGGATATATGCGGCTGTTGTCTGCTTCATTTGTTGAGCGATGGGCTCCATATCTACTCAATATCCATCCTTCACTGTTACCAGCTTTTCCCGGTGCGCACGCGCACAGGGACGTTCTTGCATCATCCGTGGACGTTTCTGGATGTACCGTTCACTTTGTAGATGCAGGCATGGACACTGGAGCAATCATTGCCCAGCGCCGAGTTCCAGTATTCTCTGACGACGATGAACATTCTCTTGCTGCACGTGTACAGCTTGAAGAGCATCAACTGTATCCCGAAGTTGTTGACCGACTTGTCAAGTAGACATTCAATCATCAGGCGAATTGTAATTTTTCATTTGCGATGCCATGAGAGCGGCATCTAAACTTGGTAAATGTTGAAAGATGGAAGAAACTGAACCATCGCTTTGCGATTTCCTCCATCCGTTTGGACAGTTTGCTAAGAGCGGTTGGCGAATCCCGCGTTCATCCAAAGGAACGCCTCCACCGCTTGAGAGCAGGAATTGAAAACCGTCTTGTTGCAGATCAAAAGCATCGCAGCATATCAGTTGAATGTCGCCTTCGATGTTGGTAATGGCCCACTCAAGAACTTCCGGCAATGAATTGCAAAACGGAGGGTCAGACCATACTTCTCCATCGAATAAATGCCGCCGTTCTTCTCCTCCGCACAATGTTATGATTCGCTCGACACCACATCGAGATGCCACATCTTTCAGCCGAGACACGCCACCACGCATGGTCGCCTTGTCGGCACCCATCCGACTGCTTTTTCCACCCGCAAGCAGTAATACAGTTACCATTGGCCGACCTCAATTCAACGTTTCGAGCCCGTCGAGCGCAGATTCTAATTCTGCGAGCAAACTTCGAACCCTGTCAAGGAGCGCCTTTCTTTCGCGACTGGAGCGTGCCTCTGGCAACCATTCCAACAGACGACGGACATCTTGCGCATCTCTCTCGACGGTCCATCGTAAGACGGACTCAAGAACCGGGTCTTCGGTCGGTAGAAACCGCTCACTCATGTCAACCCCTAGTGCGGCAATGGCTTCAATTCTCCTGCGAAAGCAAACGATTTCGAATCCTTTCAAAGAGTTCTCCACCTGCCGGGGCCGTCGTTACGATGCCTCGCACCGAACCGAGAGGGCCTGTTCGCAGTGAAATGAACAAGACCGCCACTTGGTGCCAAAGTTTACTTTGGTTTGCCATAGCAATGAGCCACGCATCGTCTGGAATGTCATGGCCGCCACGCAGCATCTCTTCACCTATCTCCAACAAAGCGCCAAGCGGTTCGCGATCTGAAAGCATGTGGATGAGCGCCATCCACGGCGATTCTCCTAGTTCTTCTTCTGACATGTTCGCCAACAGCAGCCCGACCAAAACCAGGTCTTCTTGGCCGTGTCGTTTCCACAAAGCAGGGATTAATCGGGCTATTCGTCGAGTTTGCCCTTCACCACTGGTGAGCACCCACGATGCGATGTCGCGTAGTTCTGGGTTCGGACAGCCATAGTGAAACGCATAACCACCGGTATGCGTGAGAAGATCGGTCGAAGGTTTTGCCATCATCCCGGGAACGCCTACAGCATAAGCGCCTCGTAGAAATTTAAGCGTTTTTCGTTTTGAGCGGAGTAATCGAGGTTGCGGTTCGCCGAGGTATGCCGCTACCTTTTCATTCACTTCGACCACCGTCAGTGGCTTTCTTCCTCACAGTTTCAAAAAGGTCTCCGACCAATCCTGCAGAATCTCTCAGCGTATGGAGCATTTTATCGACGACGCCCGGGTCTTCGAATTTCTCTTTGACGATTTCCCGTAGACGCGTCTCGATAGTTTCATGTTCTTCATCATCAATTTCGAACACGGATCGCAAGTGGGCAAGAACACGGAATTCATCGCGTGACAACGATGCGTTCACAATGGCCACCTCGAACACTTTTGTGTACACCTCTCTCGCCTCTTCTATGGTAACAAGCTCTCCCTGCTCTGATTCAGTTTTGTTTTGAATCGCCCTGTAAATGTCAGCGGGTTGCTGTTCGGTCAGTCCAAGGGCACTTGCCAATTTAATGATCAGTCTTTTTTCTTCGCGGGTCAATCGACCATCTTCAAGCATAACTTCGACGGTGCTACGGAACACGTCTAAGTTTCGAGAATTCGAGGTCGTCACGCTTACGGCAGGACACTCCTGTTCTTGAATCTCTTGTATGGTTAAAGTTTGATTTTTCGTGTAGAGCGTAAGAGGTTTCAAAAGGAGTCGGCCTTTGGATTGACCATCCACCTCCTTTTCACGCATGGTGATTTATCACTCGTGCAGCAAATGTGCGATGGGCTCCGGCCCATCATCTTTGGAACGGGATGTCGATAGAGGAGAAATTACAATGGCTCGAAAACACAACTCAGGAGGCCGCTCAGGCGGTTCAAAGCAAGGCAAGGCAATGAAATATCAAATCCGCGCCGATATCAAAGTAAACGGAACGGTCCAGCGCAAGGACATTATTGGCGCCATCATGGGTCAGACAGAAGGCCTTCTTGGCGATGAACTCGAACTGCGTAAACTACAACGCACCGCTCGAATTGGGCACGTCGATGTTGAAACCGAAACCAAAGGCGGAAAGGTTCACGGAATGATTTTGATTCCAAGCAGCCTCGATAATGTTGAAACAGCAATTATTGCTTCAGCTCTCGAAACTATTGACCGAATCGGCCCATGCAACGCTATCATCAAGGTTCTTGAAATTCAGGATATTCGTGCGACGAAGCGTACCGCTGTCGTTGACCGAGCGAAAGAACTGTTGCTTAGTCTCGTTAATTCTGGTGAAGCAGCATCAAAAACCATCATTGAAGAAGTACGTTCGGTGATGACAACCGGCACAGCAACCAATTTCCACGGCCTAACATGTGGCCCAAACATCGAATCGTCTTCTTCACTCATTATTGTTGAAGGTCGTAATGATGTTCGTAACCTTCTCAACTGTGGCGTGAAAAACGCAATCAGCGCAGACGGCGCAGGTACAATGAAACAAGAGCTCATTGACCTAGCCAATGGAAAAGAAACGGTTATTCTAGCGATTGATGGTGACAGAGGAGGCGAAATGTTGTTCAGCCAACTCAACGACACCATGAAAGTCGACTTTGTCGCACAAGCCCCAGTCGGCCAAGAGTGGGAACTCTTACCTCAAAAGACAGTCACAATGTGCCTCCAAAAGAAGGTTGAAGCGACCAAATTCGCTCACACCCTCAAGAAGAAGCAGGAAGAAGACGACCAGAAAGCAGGCGTCCCTGACAAGAATTGGGCAGAAGACATGGGTGAAGAATACGAAGTTGCTGAAGCCCCTGCCGAAGTTCAAGAGATGTTTGACCATCTCGACGATCTTGAGAAGAACAAGGCGGTTTTCGTTATGGTTGACGGAAGTATTTCCGAGCCTGTAGGCCCTTCGAAACTATCCAAGGAAGCAGGCAGTGCAGATGGCGCTGTTGCTATTGTTTTCAATGGCCCTGTGAGTGAACGTACTTTGGAAATTGCATCAGAATCAGCGATTGAAACAGTTATCGGCACGAAAGCAGGTAAAGGGTATGCACAGCGAGACGATGTTAAATCGTGGCTCGCGGAAATCCACCGTTGAAGACTGTTACCTTCATCTAATGCATCACACCTCGTCCATTCATGGGCGAGGATAGTTCGACAGAATGGCCGGATGATACCGAACCACTCTTTGGCGAACCTAAATCCGAGCAAACGGTTGAAAATCCTGCGAAAGACGTAGAATTTTCTTTGGATAAAGGTGAGGTTGATCCTGTAGTGGAAACCGAAACCGAAACCGACACCATGGCCGATGAGCCCGTTCAGGAAACACCTCTGGCACCGGAAAACCAGTGGGCGCTTCCAGTTCGTGCAGCGCCATTACTCGAACAGTTCCACGATGAACAGGTTACAGAATACCCGCTCCAGCAATCAACAGATGGTCGGAAAAGTACGTCGTTGGTTTTGGATGATGACCTCCTACGAATCATTGAGACGAGATTGGATTCTGATGGCCAACGAAGAATGAGCATCTCACTTTCAATGAAGCGAAAACTCACAGGCTTCAAGCATGATCACAATGAATTAATGCATAAACACCAATTTCTTTGGTTAGGCGCTGTTGTCCTTGGCGGTGTATTTTTGTTAACCGGCATTCTTGTCTTCACGCTTCTCGGTCTCGTCTGTGTGAGTGCGGGGCTGTGGAATTGGACAAAAATGCATCTTGAAACCCATCGCTTGGAATTTGCCAATTCCGGCGGTGTTCTGCGATATACGTTGCGCGGGTATGGAACCGACCGACCGTTTTTCCGAGCCAGCATGGCGTATCTTGGTTCAGAGATGGCTAATTTGTTGCGGACAGGTAGACTCGAAACCTCTGCAGTGGAAGAGCTTCATGCTACGTTAGCAGCCCCCCCTCAACCTAAACCGTCTACGGTCGTGGTTCCAATTCCTCAAACCGTTCAACACCAATCGGTTGGTCAACCTCTTGCCCCATCGCCCTTGGTTGCGACAGCACCGGAGAAACAACCGTTACCATCTCCACAAAGCACACTTGAGCCGATGGCTGGACCACCAGTGATTCAACCCCTACCTCCAGCGCCAATACCGCCTCCGCAAAACATTCCGCCCCCGCCGCAAAATATTCCCTCAACTCCTATGGCCGGCCCGCCAGCGACAACTCCACTTCCGTCCCCTCCATTACCACTTCCAACCCCGCCTCCACCAATGAACGGTGGCGGCATGACGCTCTCACCACCTCTTGGCTTACCAGGTGCGCCAATACCGCTCGATGCACCGATGCCAAACGCTCCCGAAGTTGCCGTAACCGCTTCGCCTGTTGAAGATACATTGAGTAAAGAAGAGCAGAAAGACCTGCTCAATGAACTCTCATAATTATCCCGCAATTCCGCCGGCAGTCGAAAGGTTGAGATGTTTAACGAGTTTCAAAACTTCTTGATTTAACCCTTCGATGTCGTTTGCATCCGGCAGGTCGTACGTATCAGCAACCAAAGGAACGGGGTAGCCAGGCCCAGGTATACGCTTTAGCGCCATGCCAAGATTCAGTGCATCGTCAAGGAATTGGTCGGTTGAGCCGGAATGGCGATGCTCTAAACGGGAACGCATCCATTTTTGGATGGATTTTGTGTTTTCAGCCATATGTAGCAGCATTTTTGCTTTTGCCTCGTCCAATTCATTGTTCTGTGGCAATAACCGTAATGCAAGTCGTAGCATACGGTCAATACGCGTATCGCGTGGTGTTATTCCGACCTGTTTTGCTAATCCCCGGCGAATGTTTGGGAGTGCATCGGCACCATTGAGAAGCATATCATCAGCGTAGGTATTGAGGTTCAATGCTTGGAGCAAAGCCACGATGTTCTCATACACTGCTGGAGGCGTAGTAGTGGCTTTGAGGTCAACAGCTGGTTTCTGGTGCTGAACCGGTTTGACCGTATCCTCTCTTTCCATCCGAGGCGATGGCGCTTTGCGCTCAACGTCCTCGGTAGTTTCAGACAGAATGGTATCGACTTTGGTATCTTCCTTCTCCACGTCATGGAGTACACGGGATGCTGGTTGAATTTTGACCTCTTTTTCAGCAACATCGGCGGTTGTAGCGGTTGCAGCAGCGTCTTCTACAGCTTCGAGCATCGCTTCGTAAGCGTCGCCTAAGGCATCTTTGGGTACCATCGTTTGTCGGCGCGTGTTTTCGGGAACTGGAACAAGTGTTTGCCGTGCAGGCTGAGGCATCCAGGCATCAAACACGTAATGTTCGTCTTCGCTGTCTCGCGTTGAAAGGTGCCTTGCTAGTGATGAAATGTTTCCAAAGACAGAACTCAGTTGGGTTGGATCGCGAATTTGTTGTTGGAGTTCAAGAGCGAGCGTAACGTCACGATGCCATGGCAATCGGGCAAGCCTCTGACTTTGCGATGCATACGACGCCACATACGCTCGAAAGGCATTGATTTTTTGAGCGACCGTCACAGGGTCTGATTCCACATCAGTCAAGAGTTGGTGTACATTCCACCCGGCGGATTGCAGTATGACCAATTCCTGCTGTGTTCTGCGAATCAGTCGCTGGTGGATTTCTCCTGAAACGATTGAACCCCCTAGTCCTGATGCCAAACTTGACGAGCCAAATTGACGGACATGCGCCACCTCTTTTTCAAACCCAGCTAGCGTTAAACTCGATGTAGCCACCGAATCACTTGCCTTGCCTTCAGCAACAAGTTGACGCCAATCCTGTTCTAACATTCTTCTGTGTCGCGCACCTCTGCGGCTCATTTTATCAACAAGTTGTAAGGTATCTTCTAAGATTTCAAGGTCTACGTCGAGTTCTTTGAGCAACCCAATTCGTTCATCAACCGCTTCCTTCCCCTCGAATGAAGTATCCATTTTTGCGAGTTTTTCAATACATTGGAATCGTAGTTCAAACTTGTGTGCGTTCTTTTTTAGTTGGTTGAGGGTACTTCGCGGGTCTTTTTGCACTTCTTCAGCCCAATCCCCCATGGCCATCCCCATCTGTTCGTACTTCTCAATGAGCATAAGTGCTTCAATTTCGAATTGCTTCCATTTTTGCTCAAGATGATCGACATGGTCAATGAACGTCTCTGTTTGCTCAAGTACACCTGCGTATTCGGCTCCTGCATTTTCTTCATCCGGCCAAGTTCGAACAATACTCTTCCACCGCCCGAGTGCCTGGAAGTGGAGATTCAGTGTCGCTTCAATCTCAGGGAGGTTTGTTTCCCATTCAAGCAGTTCTGAAGTGCGCACGCTGTCACTGTGTGGGAACTGAATTCCACGCCCTCTCCATTCGTTCAAGAGGTCGTTCAGTCGAGCAAGGCGCTGATGCAGGTTGTCCGCAATGGAATCCATTTGTAATCGAAATTTCCGTAATTCTTCGAGTGAGTGCGTATCCAATAATTCTCTTCTTCGCCCCTCATGGTGTTGAGCAAGGGCTGGGTCAAACACGCTGATTTGTTCCAAAATGAGTAACCGTAATTCTTCATGCACATCGTGATATTCATGCATTTGAGTAATCCAGTCCAACCCTTCAAGAATCGGCATGCTTTCGATTTGAGAAACATCAAAACCAGATTCACGAAGCATCGATGCAGCATTCCGAATAGCGGTTCGCTGTCGGACTTCATCGTCCTCTAGGTCACGCAGAGAACGGTGTATCTCTTCAGTTTCTTCCGGGTCAGACAACAACGGTGAAAGTAAACGTGCCAAGGGCAATGAGGAAGCATCCAGTGCGTCAAATCGCGCCAGGAGTGCAGCATGCTCCTCTTCGAGTCCCGCAGTTTGCCATGCGGCAGCCCCTGTATTGAGTTCAAGTTCCCATGGCCTCCATTCTTTGGCCCACGCACGGTATTCTTCGTGAATGCGTTCAGCGTTCATAGGATCGCGTAGTTCCTGCTCCCAGACATGGCTCTGTTCGAGAGAGCGTTCATCGACTGCTTCACCGAGGTACCCCGTTCGTTCAAGGAGCTCTTGTGCAAGTTCAACAGCGTAATCAACATACACCAACCGCTCACTTGCAAGCGAAACATCCTTTTCAACATACGATTCAATCGAATGGATGTCCCAGCCTTCGAGTTCCAAGTCTCGTATGCGCTTGTCATACCATGGGTCATCCGAATCGGGTTTGCTGTTCTCCATGCCTTCGACCCCGATACTCCAAGAACGACGAGAGCCTTTCAATGTGAGCAAAGAATCAACCCTCATGAATGGTTTTGATTCCTGTTTTGTCGTAACCACGAGACACAAGGCTCGTTTCGGGTGCGTTCAAGAGGTGTCGAAAACCCTTCTCTACGCGTCAAATCTTCCGCAGACCATAAAGGCACAAAGTACCGGTGAGGCTCAATGGACCCCTTAACCGCAGTATTCGGACTCGCATGTATTGGTGCTGGCGCTGGGGCTGGTTTCTGGTTGAGGAAGGCCGACAGCAGACTCGAATCCCTTTCGGACTCAACTCTTGTTTTACAACAAGCACAAGCCGCTCACTTTTCTCAGTTGAACGACGAAGTCAAGACACTGCGTTCACAGGTTTCAGGCATGGGTGAGTTGATTGATGCGCTACGTGCCACGCATCCTGAAATCGATGGTGCTTTGCTTGTTCACACCGTCCTGCACCAGTACGAAAGCAGTGCTTCATTCGATTTGGCTACGACTCAAAATGATGCAATTGCGGCTTTGGAGACCTTGATTTCTCCAATTTCACCAGATTCAACCGTTGGCGGGGAGGACGTATTGTCATCAACGACTGAAAGCCTACTTACTCGCCTTCTGGACGTATTTGCCACTCGAAACATTGCTCCTGAATCGCTCGAGTTGGGTCCGGTTTCAGCACATCGTCTCGGTCACGCCTGCCTTCACCTTCGTCGGTACGACTGGGCCGAAGCATGCTTTGGAACAGCGTACCGCTCATCGCCAGGGAACATGAATATTCTCGAAGCTTTGGAGCACATTGCTGTTCTGCGTGGTGACGACGAACTTCGCCGTCACTGGCTGGAGGCTCGGATGACCGTTGCACCCGATCAGCCAGAGCTGTTGCGAGCGCATGCCCACTTGCTGGCCAAACTTGGCGATGAAGGCGCTGAACGCGATGTCCGTCGTTTGGAGGCTTTGGGTGTGGAGACGGCTGCCGACCGTTCACTGCTGTCTGGATTGCGTGCCCGAGCAGGCTCGCGTTCTGAAGCGCTTGAATCAATTGAATTGGCGCTGGCCGAGAATCCAAATCGCTCTGAAGATTGGTGCAGTTATGCCAAATTACTGTTTGATGATGGTGAACTTGGAAAGTCACAGCAAGCGGTTGAGCGTTGTCTAGAAATCGACCGACAAAACGGTGAGGCATGGGGGTTGCTGGCTCAGTTGCTCGCACCCTTATCGAACAAGTTGGATGAAGCCCTCAAAGCAGCAGTCCACGCAGTTGCTCTCTCCGCTGGCGGAACGAAACTCATCTTCCTCAAATCTGACCTCCTCATGGCCAGTGGAAAGGTTACAGAATCAGAAGAAGCGCTCCAGCGTGCGTTACTTGAAATGCCTGATAATGCAGAATTACGAGCACGCATGGCCAGTCGAAAACTCATGAGCGGGCATATTGAACAGGCACAGGAACTTCTCGACCAGACTCCTTTAGGAATCGATCATTCACTTCTTCATGTCATTGAGGGCCGTCTGCATCTCGCTCGCGGCGACCGGCAAAGAGACGGTACTGGAGAGACCGATCAAACCCTCCTTTCCGAGGCTATCACTGCATTCAATGACGCATTGCGGCTTGACAGGGAGTCGGGCGTGGCTTGGCTGGGTCTCGCTCGCACCAAGCGACTTTTAGGCGACCTTGATGGGGCACAGGAAGACATCAGTCGAGCCTTGCGGCTTCTTTCGGATGATGACCCGTCTGCATCTTCGGAAGCCGCTCTTCTCTCGCTTGACCTTCACGACCTCTCCGCCGCATCGAAGTACATCGAGGCCGCAGCAATTCAAGGGCACAGCGCTACAGTCCACTACGTTCGTGGCAACATTGCAGCACAATCAGGCCATCTCGACCAAGCCTTGATGCATTACGACAAAGCCCTCGCTTCAGAGCCTGCACACATTCGAGCGCGAATGAATCGCAGCGGCGTATTGTTAGCGCTTAATGAAGGACGTAAAGTCCTCGATGATTGCGAAATCTTGTTGGATTTAGCTCCTTCGTTGGTTCTTGCACGGTACCGTAGAGCGGAAGGTTACATGCACTTATCAGAATGGGAAAAAGCGCGAGACGACTTGAAAATGGTTCTGGAATCCGCACCTCATCATTACCAAGCTCTCACCAAATTGGGCTCGTGTTATCTCTCTCTGCAACGTCCAGAGCGTGCAGAAGGGCCATTAAACGAAGCCATTCGACTGAACCCGAACCATGCGCCGGCATGGCATCAACGAGGACTGCTGTATCTTGACCTCAATGAATCCGATGCTGCATTCGATGACTTCCAAGCCGCAGTTCGATGCGACGGCAACCATCTTGATTCACGAATACATATCGCTGCAACCCTTCACGACAGAGAGCGCCACGATGAAGCAGCAGCCGCATGGCGCTCAGTCCTCGCCATTGATCCGGATAATGCTACAGCACGAAAGTGCCTTGCCCATTGTGAAGTTAATATCGTATGACGAGTAAGTTGAAGAGCCGAACCCCGTACATCAATTGAGGAATCGACATGCAAGGCAGCCAACAACCACAGTCAATGAAACCCTCTGGCGTCGCTTCGAAATATGGTGATGGGCAGACCGTTTGGGCGCAACAGCCCGCTCAGATACCGATAAATCAAGGAATGCAAATGGGCGGTTTTTACCCGCCAACTCAAGCCGTGCTCGCGCTTGTGTTGGGAGTCCTGGGGTTCATTGGGTGCTCGGTTTGTACCGCAATTCCCGGCCTCCTTCTAGCCAATAATGCGCTTCAAGTGACGAACTCTATGCCGGGTCACCCCGATTCGGGAACGGCAAGAGCTGCCCAAATCATTTCATGGATTGTGATTATACTCGCTATAATTACCGTAGTTGGTTATGGACTTCTGTTCCTTGTATTCGGAAGCGGAATCTTTGATGGCTCAGTATGATGGTCTAATCAGCTGATTTGGTAGACTCGTTCTAGGCCAGCAATCTTCTTTTCTTCAAAAAGTGCTACGACGCTGAACGAACATGTGCCGTTGCAGATGTCAAAATCATTTTCGATTAGCGCTACAGTTTCGTTCGCATTCCAAACGCTGTCTCCGTCTTCAAGGATGCTGCAGGGTGCTGCTTGCACCATTGTGTCATCCGTTAATGCGGCTATACGTGCATCGTTGAGCGGCGCTGCGAGCAAGGTATAATGACGCGCCTGGTTGTTTGAATCGTAGTAGCTTAGAAACTGTACTTTGAACACAACACCTCTATCTTCAATGACGTATGTTTCTGAATCTGGAATGATGTGATGATTCGTGAAGTCATATGTGTACCAGTCAAGTTTGTCCTCACTCGATTCGTCATATACGATATTGGAGATGTTTTCCACTTCACTGAATTCACTTTGTAAGGCAACACCAGTTACATTGTTTTCAAGCAGTACGGTGGTTGTTGCAACGCTGAAACTGTACGAAGTTATGTTTGAGGACGACATGGTATGTAGGTCAATATATTGTGTATTTTCTTCATCAGTAGCGTCGATATGTATCGAGAATGTTCGACCATCTGCGTTGAGTTTTGATTGCACCGTTCCGTTGTTCTGCTCTACTGAACTCAATCCACCAACCATGCACGGGTATTCAACGCCGTCGACAGATACTGCAAGTTGTACCGAGTTCCAAGAGAGATTTTCTGCATTGTGCGCGAAATGTAGACGCGCCAACTCATCGTTTTTGGCATCTGAACTTTGGCCTGTTTCGGCATGGAGCGTATTGTCCGTCCCCAAAGAATCTTCAAAAGTGTAGAAATTTGCCACATATCCAACTGAAACGATGGACACCATGAATACGGCCATCAGTGCGACCCGTCGGTCAATGCGAGGCATGTTTGGCGACTTGCACAGAACTACTTGAATCCGAGTAAATCAAACCGAAACGGAAGCGAGAGTTCATACACGCCTCACACTTCAATTTAGCATGGGCGTACGACGGCATCTTTTACCCGTTGTATTGTTGATGCTTTTCCTCCTTATCGCTCGGGAAATTTATCCGTATGTCGAACCTCTCAACAGTGAGGTTCCTGACGGTTTTACAATCGAAAAAATCGATACTGGTTTTGGTGGACCGACGTGCTTAGAATGGGCAGACAATACATCCCTGCTCATGTGTGATAGAGACTCTGGAAAAGTGGTCGCATTGGATATTGATGATGGCTTCCGTTCTACAACGTTGCTTTCCGGACTCGACCATCCACACGATATCCATCTCACATCAGAGTATCTCTTTGTATCAGAAGAAGGTAAACTCACCCGCTACAATCGTGCGAACATGTCGTTCACGGAACCGACTGTACTGGTCGATGGTATTCCTTCGGGGAATCACCAAACCAACGCCATCAACGCCTATCCAAACGGGACTTTGATTTGGCACAGTGGTTCAAGATGCAATGTTTGTCAAGAGCCTGATGAACGAAATGCAGCTCTTTTGTGGGTCGACCCTGCAACCGGCGAGCACGGCGTTTTGGCATCTGGTGTGCGCAATTCTTTCGATGGCGTGTGGGTTCCTGAAGTTGGTTATTTGTTCTCAGACAACGGCCGGGATTGGGATGGCGACCATCCGAATGAAGAAGTCAACTTGTTGGTGGAAGGGGAAGCATACGGGTGGCCTGACGATGACCCTGACCATCCGATACCTGCAGGCACACTCGGTCCCGTGGCTGAATGGACGCCTCACACATCGCTCAACGGCCTTGCCTTACGGCCTCTCCACTCACCTTTGCCCGGCCTCTCAGAAACGGAGGGATTCACAGTTTACGCCAGTGTTTATGGTTCATGGAACACGCTTCTCCCGCAAGGTCATGAAATCGTTCGGATTGACTTTACTCAAGCACAACCTGATGCTTTGTTACCGAGCGAGCAATGGGACACAGAGGTGACTCGTTTTGCAACAGATGTTGGTACCCCATTGCCGTTAATTTTTGCACCAAATGGAGATTTATATTACGCCACATTTGGCGGCGGCGGGACACTCTATCGCATCACAGCGAGTTGAGCCATTGACTCAAACGCCGTACACCCTCACGAATATCATCTTCTGACGCAGCATAGGATATTCGAACGAACCCTTCGCCTCCTTCAATGAGTGAACCGGGAATGAGTTGAACGCCTGCCTCATCGAGTGCACGCGTCGCAAATTCAAGGTCATCCATTCCCGTACCGGTAATGTCACAGAATGCATAGAAAGCTCCCTCAGGTTTTGGTACGATGATACCCGGTAGTTCTGTGAGTAAAGAGTGCATTAAGTTGCGCCGTTGTTTGAAGGATGCCGCCATCACAGCGGTCTCTTCCTCAAGGCCAAGAGCGACGGTTGCCGCCGGCATCATGAACGTAGGCACATGCGTCGCAGCACTTACGTTGATTTTCTTGACACCATCCATCACCTGCGTAGGTCCAGTTATCCACCCAAGTCTCCATCCAGTCATTGCCCACCCTTTCGACCAGCCACCAATGGTTAAGGTTCGTTCTGCGCCACCAGCAAGGGATGCCGGAGATGTATAGGGGTAATCGGTCCAGACAAGTGTGCCGTAGATCATATCGTCAAGTATCCACAAGTCGTGTTTGATGGCGAAATCAACGATGCGTTGGATTTCCTCAGGCTCGTAGACTGCTCCTGTAGGGTTGTTCGGAGAATTCAGTAACAGGGCGGTTGTTTTGGGTGTGACCGCCGCTTCCAACGCATCAAAATCGGGGTGATAATTCTCACGTTTCACGGGGACATGTACTGGAACGCAGTCCAGAAGCTTGAGCATCCCATCATAGGATGGCCATGCAGGAGATAAGACCAGTACTTCATCACCCGCATTGAGCGTTGCCATTAGGCCGTACAGGATGGCCTGTTTGCACCCCGGAGTGATTAGCACATCATCGGCTTGTGCCTGAATATTGTGTCGAGTAAGATGGTGTGCAACAGCATCACACAATTCAACAGAGCCTTGTGTACGCGTGTAAGCCGTTTCACCACGGTCTAATGCCGCCTTCACTTCATCGACAACGGGTTTTGGCGTATCGAAATCAGGCTGCCCAACCGTGAAACGTATGACTTCAGGTCCTGGCGGTGTTAAGAAGGCAGCAAAACCAATACCTACGTGCTCTAATGAACGATTCATCTGTGGCATAGACCCATCCCCACCCAATAGACAACGTCTATGTGATAAAAGAAACGAAACGCTCCTTGAATATCAAGACTGCGCGTGATAAACACCTTTGAACCGTATTTAGAAGAGCACAGGCTGGGATTTGAACCCAGGTAAGAGGATTTGCAATCCCCGACGTAGCCGCTCCGACACCCGTGCAGTGTTTCTCGGATTGGGCAGTTCTATTTCAACGCGACCGAACCAGTTTGAGCATGTGCTCAGCATCAAGAAGAGTGCTATTGCGCCGAAGAGATATTTCTTAAGACTGGTCGACAAAACGTTGTCTATGGAGCCTAAGGCCCACATACTGCTCCCTCCCTCAACTCCCGCTGCAACCTATTACGATTGTAGGTTTGCCGTGCTAAGGGAGCCACTTGGGTTTCAACGAGGCGCCGAACTCCTTACTGATGACGAACACGCTATTCACGCCTGGGTGGAAGATGGAGCACGCGTTGTTTCAGTAGGGAGGGCCCATTTAATCGCACCATCGAGCGATGGTTCAGCAGCAGACCATGCAGGGCCCGGGGCAACGCAATGTCCTTCTTTTGGCCCATTATCGAATCCAGGAAACCGTCCTGCAATACAAATTCGTCAGATGGGTACGCGTGAAGAAGCCCGTCGAAGCGGCCATGCTGCGCAGGTTCTAAAGGCGCTTGAACTTGCTTCAATACATCACTTTGACGCGAAAGTAGGACTCCTTCAGGCTCGTGAAGCAGCGATTCCATTTTATCAGTCACAAGGGTGGAATCTTGTCGATGAGCCGTATTCAATTTCCGGAATCGGTCCACATAGGTCAATGATGAAACATTTCGAAACATGAATCGTTCATATACGGTCACAAAACTGCCATTCTAAGATATATGGACGGAGGAGTGTAAACTCCTCGAAATCAAAACAAACCCGCTGCATCATTTTTTGGTAGAGATATTACTGTTTTACGGGAAAATGACGCTAAAACCGAGGAGATACGATGAAACTTCAGCAAATCAACAAGAAACAACCTTATTATGGAACCGGAAACAAGGAAATCATGATGCCGGCAGAGCAGACCTTGCAGAAGGCGAAGAACGAAAAGTATCTGAAAGCACTGCAGACACTCGCAGAAAGAGACCCTGAAGGGTTTTCAAATGTCGCTCCTGAACTGATTAAACGAAGCGTTTGGAATTGGAGAGGCGCAGACCCTTTCTTCGCTGAACGACTTTCCAACTGGATTGATACAGCTCACAAGTGGAGCGAATTCAAAGAAATTTTACCGAAAGAAGCCCACCTCCCACGTCGGAAAACGGTTGAACAAATTTCATACGATAAACTTCCGAAAGAATACAGTTCGTTCCTCCATCATCTGACATCTCGGTTTGAAGGAGATTATACCCGCTGGGATGCTTCGAAAAGAGACCAATTCACGATTCTAGGTATGCTTGCGCTTGAAGGTAAAGAAGGCGTTCGTCAAGGCCGCCTTATCCACCATCTTGGCCTTGACAGCACTGGGAGCGTAGGCCTCCCAGGGTCAAACGCAATTCGTGCTGCAAAGATCGCCCTGAGTCGTTCAGCAAAACCATTGCATCTCTGGGCACCGGCATCTGGCAACGGTAGTGAGCGACTCCATGCGTTCGCCGACGCGAACCTCGCAGATTTGGTCGCAAGGTTTGTTCTCAATCAACAGGCTGCTATTTTGCTTCCACCTGCATACACTCTCGAAGGCTGAATGGCTCATTGCGTCGCGCCTTTCATATAGTGTCGGTCTGTTCCAGTGTGTAGAGGGAACGTTGGGTTCCCTAGAACCAACCCGTGAAAAACGATGCATTTGGAGGAACAATACAAAGCAATGAATGAGAGTGTAAAACGCATGACTGAATACCAGTCATCGTCCAGCGGCAGCGCTAATTCTGCCGCAAGTACCACCCTCATTGAGTCTTTGAAAACCGTTGAATTCCAGTGCGCAGCATCGTTTGAGTCCCAAAACATCACTCCCATCATGTGGGCTGGATGTTTGGAAAGAGAGAACAGCGGGTTCTCTGTGTAACAACAACCAAAAAAAATAGGAAGTGAAAAAACATGAATAAGAAAATAATGAGCGTTTTGATTGCATTATTCCTCTCACTCTCTGCAGTTTCTGCAGTGAGCGGTGACGGATCTGACCCACTCGACCCATCTGATGGTGGCGCCGATTGGGACGGTGACGGTCTCACCAATTCTGAGGAACAAAATCAAGGCACAAACATGAACAATGCAGACAGCGATGGCGACGGTCTCCCAGATGGCTGGGAAGTCTCGAACGGCCTCAACCCTACCAATGGTGGCGACGGAAATGCAGACCCTGACGGCGATGGACTTACCAACGCCCAAGAGTATGCATCGGGTACCAACCCGAACAACGCCGACACTGACGGCGACGGTAAGGCTGACAACGTAGACTCGTTCCCCAACGACCCAAACGACGGTGAATACTCCGATTCCGACGGTGACGGTATTCCTGATGCTTACGACCCCGACTTTAGCGAGTCAGGAGCGGGCTCAGGCAATGGCGAAACCGAAGGCGGTGGCGAATCCGAAGATCAAGGTCAAGGAGAAGGACAAGGTCAAGGACAGGGTCTAGGACAAGGTCAAGGACAAGGTCAAGGACATGGTCAAGGACAAGGTCAAGGACAAGGTCAAGGACAAGGTCAAGGACAGGGTCAAGGAC
>JAKMGM010000039.1 GCA_022424925.1 Candidatus Poseidoniaceae archaeon
CTATGTCATCGTACAAATCACTTTCAAAAGACTCCTGTGCGAGAACCAAAACCTCTACAGATTGTGTGAAATTGAGCGTTGGGTCTGACGGTGAACTGACCTGGCACGTGACTGTATCGGTTGAACCCGATGCTGGAACGCCGTTCGAGACAGGTGGCACCCAAATTTGGATGTACATTGGTAACGACTCTTTGATATTCAAGGGTTCAAAATCCAGGGTTGAAGAGTTCGAATTACCAAGCATAATTTGCCAGCGGTTCTCCGATTCACACGAGACCGTATACTGCGCAGGAGTGTTTCCGATGTTCATTACAGAAATCGAAAATCCAGTTGATTCACCAGGCATTGCCGACAAACCTGTGATGCCAGCTGCTCCAATGTTGACATCCGTCACCGATGGTACGATGATTGTCACTCGCTGAGTATGTGACACGGTCGGCTGTGATTGATAACGAGCAGTGATATCAACTACATACGTTCCAGCACGGGCATAACGAGGTGAACTTGAATCACTCAAGTCGACATCGTTGTTCACGAGAGTCACATTGAGCCGCTTGAAGTCGCCCTCCTCACCGAGACCTTGAACAAAATAGGGTCCGAGTTCAGAAACGGATTTTGACCATGAATCATCGGGAGCCAACAAAAAGTCAGGCCGTCCGGGTTGAGGCTTCTGAACATTCGTGACAGAAAGGGTAACTGCTTGTTCTCCTGTCCCCTCATGCAAGATATGGATTGGGACTTCGAGTGCTGAGTCATTGAGTACATCAAAAGTGTGGATTGCCGATAAGGCACGGTCTTCGGCAGATACAGGCGCGTTGCCTGCGTCATCCAGAGCAACAACACGAACACCAAGTGCTGTGACCTCAATGTCTTGTTCCCAGATATTATTGTCCACACCTGAAACAGCGTCGTTCATTTCATTCACTTGATTCAGCGTGTCAATACTAAGACGCATCGAGTGCGAACCCGTTGTGGTGAACTGATGCTGAAGCAGGATTGAATCAATTTGACCCGGTTCAAGCGCAGGTCGGTCAGCATCAAACAATGTATCGCCCGTCGTCAAGTCCTCAAGTGTAACGCGGAAAGAGCCTGAAGCAAGCGTACCCTGATTGACCCAACCGAGTTGAAGTGAAATAAGGTCGTTCTTGAGGGGCTCTTGTGAAGACGGCACCAAACTTCCGTCGTAGGTAGCCAGATCTGCTTGAGGGTTTGGTGTTGCATCGGCGACAACCACGAGACTGTACTTCTGAGAAGTTCCTCCCGAATGCAACACTTTGAGTTGCCATTGACCCGATTGAAGTGAGAGCGAAGGTGCGATTTTTATTCGTTCTACATTGTTCACCGTATCAGCACTGCCGCCAGAAACCGAAACACCAGATTGGAAATCATTACCGAACCATTCGACACCCGATGGGTCAACAAGAACGAGGTCGAGGTTATTGACCAATCTTGGCGAAGACTGGGCAGCATTGGCACTGCCTTCCTCATCGGACCAAGCAAGGGTAATATCGACGCCATGCGTCGGGTTGAGATTGAATGAATACAATAAACCAAACCCAGCGTCAATTTGCTTACCGTTGTCGTAAAAGGTGTTCAGCACCGTTGAACCGTCCATGGGCATTACGGTGCGCTCAAGGTTGACTTGGCCCCATCCTTCGAGAGCGTTCGGAATGTCAGGTGCACCCAAATCGGTCGCACCGTTGATGACTGCTGCTTTAATGAGTGAGGCAGAAGGTGAATTAATACCAATTTGTTCCCGCAAAAACTCTCTCACCAATCCGGTTGTTCCCCCGGCTATGGCGGTAGCGTGGGATGAGCCTGAAAGGGTCATGTAGAGATTTGTTGTGCCATCAGCATGAACACCAGTACCGCATGAAAAACCACCTGGAGATTTAGCCTCTTCAGCCAAACCTGAACAAATATCAATTCCGGGCGCAACGATGTCCGGCTTAATCCTGCCATCAAGGCTCGGACCTTGGCTTGAAATGTTTGCAACTGTCCCGGCAAGAGAACCTGTCTGTGAAGTACCAATTGATAGTACGTTCTTTGCCGTAGAGGGGGCTGTAACTTGTGAAGCACCCTGTGCACCACGGTCACCTGCCGAGAAGAGTGGAAGTACGGTGTCCTTTTGGTTGACAAATTGGTCAACCGAACGTGAGTCTGCGGTATAGTGGCCGAAGTTTCCGTTCGCACCCCAAGCGTTGACTGAAATTCTCGCTGTTCGTTGCTCAGCATCGGTAAGGATATCATAAATCGAACCTAGTCTGCCGAACACCCCCGTTGGGTCGTGCTCCAGCGCATACATGACCAGATTTGCAGAAGGAGCGATTCCTTCTGCGGTTGAATCACCGGTTCCATCACCGAGAACTGAAAGTGCTATATGGGTTCCATGGCCCGAATTTGAGTCAACTGGAGACGGGTCAAGTCCGAAATTGGTATAGACACCTGCAACTCTTCCAACGATGTCAGGATGATCTTGGTCAAGTCCTGTATCTGTCACTGCAATTGTTTCTCCAGAACCATCCAAGGTGAACGACGCATTAGAATCAACAGCGTCTAGACCTACAATGCCGCCAGCGATTGCATTGTGCAAGGTGAGTCCGAAAGCAGGTTCAGCCCAGATAATTCGCCCATCGTGCATCAAATTTTCAAGAAGAATCGAATGCGCACTGAGTGCATAGTTGAGTTCACACAAACCAACACCGCACCAGGCTTCATTTGCACCCATTTTTAACAAGTCGAGACTGAGTGTATCGAGTCCACCCACCGCCAAATCAGGTGACGGCACGAGAGCGATATATGTTGAAGGCGAAGGATTGAGTAAATCGCTGTGGACACGCCAACCGGGATGCTGGACTCCAGCCCAGCGTATTCGTTCATCCGTTTGAAGCGCATCGAGTGTGGCAAGAGGTGGAGATGGAAGTCGCACGAGCCATCCTTCATCAGCAATAAAATCCAGTGGAGTGAATGAATATTGCTTTGCCAATTCATCAAGCATTCCACCGTTGTGTTCGTGCAATTGTATGAGAGCCAAGCCAGTTCGTGCGGGGTCAGCCTCATCAAGGAAGGCTTTGTCAAGTGAAGGGCCAACACTCTGCAACGGGTCAAATTCACCTGCTTGCAAGCGTAGAACTCCACTCGAAGCCTGAATGTCGGCATGCAGATGACTTGACGGTTCAAGAGCCATCCAATGCTGCGAGGCTTGAACCAACCGTTCCGACTCAGTAAGCATCTGCTCGTCGCCGGAAAGCAACTCTTTTGCCTCGAACTGTTGGTTGGTCAGTACAGGACTCAGCGATGTGATGAGAAGCAAGAAGAGCATGAGAACTGGTTGCCGTATGCCTTGCATAGGCTTTCGAAACCAATTACCCTTTTCAACACGCCCCTTGGATGTGCCCCTTCGGGGCAGGCATCAGAGATTGTTGTATGCTGAAATAGCGGCGTCAGTTTTTTGCACGGAGGCCATCCAGTCATCCTCAACACCCATCAAGGCTCGTATGGCGTCGACATTTTCTGGAATCACGTCAGATTCCTGATGAATGGCTTGGAAATAGTACAGCGTATTTCCTTCAAGTTTCACCCCGTCTTCCCAGATGAAAATCTCATGCAAGTCACCCCATTTCCGACCTATGTCGCGGGCGAACTCCATGACTTCAGCTGTTGTCGTGATGCCGGTTTCCGAACCATTCATGATAACCAATCGAGGGCGATTCGACCACATTTCCAATACTGATTCGGTTGTAAGACCGTGACCCTCAGGGAGGGTGGCAGTGATTACGTGGACATGCATGATCGTCGTAGGAACAGCCACGGCCATTGAATTAATTTGTATCTCAGGTTTGACGGTCATGACATCGGGGCCATGGTGAGATGGCACTTTCAAAACCGGCTTGATGGCATTAATGGGACCTTTACTTGAATCCCCGGGGTCTGCCGCCCTTCGAATCATTGTACATTCAACTTTGAGCTCGCCACAGTGTTCGTACAGGGGGACAAGAGTTCTTGACAATCCAGTTGTGTTGCACGAGACAACACGGGTTCCTTGGACGTTCAGATTTTCTTTGTGGTTCGCAGATGAAGTATACGACATTTCAGTCATTGCATGCTTTTCTCCACCTTGGAAAATCCACTTGACACCGGCGTTTTGGTAGGTCGCTTTGTTCGAAGCACCGACCTTGCCCGGAGAACAATCAATAACGATGTCGGCAATGCTCAACAAATCTGTGAGCCCACCGTGGCACGTATAACCAGCATCTGCGAAGGCTGCAATTCTGTCTTCATCATCAAATGTGCAGTAAATGGGGTATCCCTTGCGGACTGCCAAATCGCATCCGAACGCAGGACGAGTCTTTGTAACGCCAACAATCTCCATGTCGTCTTGAGCGTCCACAGCGTCTGCAACACGCTTTCCAATTGTTCCGTATCCGTTGATTGCCACCTTTATGGTCATGGTTCTCACATACCTGCCTTTGAAGACCCTCTATTAACACATCGTTGAAAAAATTGGAATGAACTGTTGCGAAAATCCTGCAAGCGTTGCAAAATGAAGTCACATTACGGGAGGCTATTTGGACATGAAGCATCAGCCAACCAACATGGCCGAACCAAGAGAGGTTGTTGAACGCTCATTCAACATCAACAAGAAACTTGGACCTCGATTGATTGCTGCGGCTGAGCAAAACGCCATCCTGCGTATTGGATGGACCAACTCGGGCGAACCCGTACCGAAGAACGGGGAACTCGGATTATGCCCAAATCTACCGGAAGGAGCTCGCATGCGGGCGCTGGGCGTTCTCGGGTCTTGGGTAGCGGCCTTTGGAAGCGGTGGAAACTTTACAATTCAAGGTGATGCAGGTTCATTCCTCGGTGCTGGAAACCGAGGGAATACAATAACGTGCGAACAATTAGCAGGCAACTACGCAGGCTATGCTATGCGTGACGGACGCATCTGCGTCATGGACGGTGTTGGAGACGATGCAGGCGCATTGATGAACGGTGGACTCCTGCTCATCCGTGGCTCTGCTGGATCGAGAATCGGTGGAGGAATGAAGGATGGACTTATTGTCATTCACGGTGATGTTGGGAGTGACCCCGGAGCCGGAATGACCGGGGGACGCATCGTTATCAACGGCCGGTGTCCAACACCACCACCGGGTGTTGCATTACGCCCGCTTACGGCTGCCGAGGTCAAGTCGATCAACAAAGAGCTCAGCGACCCCGAAATGGAAGTTCCCAAAGACGCTGTGTGTCTGGTACATTCACCCCAGTTGAACGTCGAGCAACCAGAACAACCCGTCTCTTCTTCTGATTTGTCAAGCGTTGGCTTGGTTGCGGGTGATCTGCATCATGCTGCAGCGTACCAAACCTGCGATACTGTGAGCCTGCTGGGTGAACGAGGTGGCGAAAACACACCAATTGCACTTCCACTCCCTCTCCTACCAATCGTGGCCAGCGGCGAAATACTGAACATGGCAAAAGATGCAGACCCCCTCGAACAGCAAGTGTTGGCAACCCAACCATTCATCACGCACGCACATCCGCGAGCAATAGATTTGGTTCTGTTGGACAGTGAAAATTTGTCCAGTGCACCAGAGCTACTCGAACAATCAAACGGCTTACTTGTGGATCTCGATGATTTACCTGCCATGAATTCCGAAGAATTGGATGGCTTTATTGTTGCAGTTCGGACGTTACTCGGCATGGAGAAGACCGTTGGATTTCTCAACGCAGTTGGGCGTGTTGAATCGCTGCATGTCCGCTCTGCTCATCATTCAGTCGATGTGGCAGTTAGCCGTATTGAAGATGGCTCTGGACTACCTGAAGCAGCAGCACTCCCAATGGTAGGACGCTCGACTAAAAGTCACTTGACCGGTTCGCATACCCAAACTGGCATGCTTCTTGGCCTCTCAGCGAGTGGGAATGATCTCGCACTTTTACGTGCATCAGGAATCGATATCGTCTGCTGTGAAGTGCCAATGCAGGATGCCCAAGATTTAGCACACTGGTTGCAAAGTATCTCCAACGAACTTACATCGGTATTGAAACGGCTTGGCTTGGACTCGATTGACCAACTACAACGGCAACACCTACGAGCCCTCGATTACGAGACAGCCGCAGTGAGTGGCTTGCGATTGGCCGGGTACGACCGACCGCTACCGCACTGGTTTTCGCGCTGAGGTGATACGATGCCAACAATTTCCGTCGAACAAGAACTCCTGCGTCAACTGCTCAAGAAGCACGGCATTGAACATGATATTGAACAAATGGATGACCGGTTACCTCTACTCGGCACGGACATTGACGCATGCAATGAACAGCTGTTAGAAATTGAGATTTTTCCTGACAGACCTGACCTGCTGTCCGGTGAAACCTTAGCAAGAGCGATCCGACCGTTCTTACACGGCACACAAAGTGAACCAGCACTGGATGTCGTGAAGGGGGCACTCACGATGTCAGTCGAGCCAGAGTTAGAACACATCCGCCCAGTAATCATGGGGGCCGTTGTTCGTGGACTCGATATCGGAGGAGATTCAGAGGACAAAGATGCCTTCATCAAAGGGCTCATGGAACATCAAGAAAAATTGCATTTCGCACTCGGGCGTGGACGCCGTCGAGCATCGATTGGCGTGCATGACTTATCGACACTTTCTCCACCGTTCAGTGTCAAGGCCGTCTCTGGAGACGCCTGTTTTGTCCCACTGGGAATGGAACATGAAATGTCGCTTCATGAAATACTTTCTTCGCACTCAAAAGGCATTGATTTCGCTCACTTACTCGAGGGTATGGACACGTTCCCTATCATTACTGATAGGCAAGGGAAAATACTTTCATTCCCACCAATAATTAATGGCAATCACACCACTGTAACCCATTCAACACAGGACTTTTTCATCGAAGTGACTGGATGGGATCGTCGTGCGTGTGAATCAAGCCTCATGCTTGTTGCACTTCAGCTGGCTGAGCGCGGAGGAACCATTGAATCAGTCGAAGTCACAGGATGTGACGGTACAACAGAACACCTTCCAAAGGCCGAGCCAATTGAGCATCAAGTGACGCAGCGATTGCTTGACGGGCTACTCGGTCGAGCACTCACAGATGAAGAGATTGCCATTGGAATAAACCGTATGGGTGGTCGTTTCCTCGGGCGAAAAAACGCCACGATCTGCACTGCAAACCCTGCAAATCGAATGGCAGATGTTGTTGAAGGCGACGTTGTGCTGACATTTGCTATGCCCCGATGGCGGTTCGATATTCTGCACCCGATTGACTTGGTTGAGGATGTGGCCATTGGACATGGGTATGAGGACCTCGGGAACGATGTCCCACGGGCACCTTTGACGGCAATACCACGTGATGATTCCCACATGCGAAGACGAATCCGAGAATCATTGCAGGGTCTCGGACTAATGCAAATCCAATCACTCACGCTCTCAAATGATGTCGACCAATTTGAAGCCATGCGCTGGCCTGAGATGGGTGAAGTCACCAGAATCACGAACCCAATTACAATTGAACACACGCTTCTGCGTCAATATCTCTTGCCAGGTTTATTCCGGCTTATGGCATCAAACCGACACCATGACCTCCCTCAGGCGGTATATGAACTTGGAACGGTTGTCCGTAACCATGCGAACGGCGATAGATTTGCTTTCCTTGTGGCTGAACAAGGTGGTGGATTTGCTGCAGTTCGAGGCAGAATCCAGGCACTTATGCGAGATTTGGGAGAAGCCGACTACACCATTGAACCACTCAGTGGAACCATGGGCCCTTGGCTTGCCGGACGAAGTGCGAAAGTCATAATCAAGGGCGAACATGTAGGCTGCTTTGGAGAAATGGATCCCTCTGTAAGCGCACACTATGAACTACGAGTACCCCTCAGCGGGGCTGAGTTTGACATTCAAGCGCTACAATCTGTACTCGAAGACCCTGTTTAATCCGTATATGGAACATATGTTCCGTTCGCTTGCTTTTGATGCGGAACTGGATCGAAAGACCCATCACTTTTCTTTTTGTAATGGTAGCCGTCAGAGTGGTGAACCCACGTGAACTCCTCCTTTTTCTGAGATGTACCAGAATCAACAATCCCCTCATAGAATTGAGATTGTTCTTCAGCTCTCTTTACGGTCGTAGCGCCGTTACCAAACAATGCCACCGCAGATTTGTAGTCGTTTGATTCCCGATGTGATGTATCGGAAAGTGTCTGTTCAGATGTATTGGAATCTTTTCGATACACAATTGCTTGCGGCTCAGGTTCATTCAACTGCAGAGGTTGTTTCTTTTTACCGAATGGCCATAGAGGGGGCATAGACCGTCGAATGACTTCTGCTTGATGAAGACTGCGAAAGACTGTTGATGCAGGAGTTGGGTGAAGTTCAAAGGGTGGATGATGTGCAATGTCTATGCGCAGAGCACTTGTTATGTTGCTCGTTTTTGTGCATGTGACGGTCGCGTTCAGCGTAGCAGCAGAGGCGCCTCGGGAGACAACCGCACGTTCGAGCCAGCTTGAAGTCATAGGACTAGAGCAAGTAACGGTACATCGCGATGAACTGGTGGAAGTTCTCTTTACCCTGCATAATACCGGTGATGGAGAGGACACGTTCACATTTGAACTTGGGACACAGGCCGAGGGTCTTACCGTAACTGGATTACCGCTCTCAAAAACGATGGAAAGTGGATATTTACGGCAGGTAAAATTCAACCTTTCGGCGGACATTGACGCAGAATACGGCGTATACAACCTTTCAATGGACTTCACGTCGGCAAACGACGCTACCTGGAACCAAACGCAAGTGTTTCAAGTTCGTGTTACGCCGTATTCAAACCTCAACTTCGGAGCAACAGGAGTTTCATCATTCATTGTTTCTCCCAACACTCGAACATCTGTGGCGATGAATATCACCAACAATGCAACACTGACCGATGATGTTACATTCAATTTGTATTCGACATCCGGATGGGAGTGGGGATGGACAATGAACAATTCAGTGGGAGTGAATGCTTACGAAACACTCCAGCCAGATTCAGTCGGGTACGTCATTTTGTGGGTCGAAGTACCTAATGTCATCGATGGAGCACCATTGTTCAACACTGGACCTCGGTTCCAAATAACTGCAGTTTCAAGTATTGACGGCGGCATATCCCAATGGTCATTTGACATGCTCATGAATGAGTTCAACAATGCCTCAATCGACAGCGCTGGTGAAGATGCGGTCATTGAACCGGGTGGTGTCGAACGAGTCTCGATTGATGTGCGTAACACTGGAAACTCCCCGAATTACCTGAACATAACGCTCGAAGCAATTGATGAACAAGGCATGCCAATTGACGGTGTCCCAAATTTTGACCGAATCACTCAAGACGGCTGGACAATGGCCTTGTTTGGCGGCTTGGAAGAAAATATCCTTCAGCCAAACGAATCCCGTACCATCAAAATTGGGTTCCAAGCGCCGCTTGAGTATTCGGGTGAAATTGAGATTCGATTGCGAGTGTTTGCAGAGGGCGCTTTGGAAGCAACACGTACCTACGATGTTGGTGCTTCAATTGGATGGGAGAGGAGCGGTAGCGCTCATTTGCGAACCGATGAATGCCGCTCGTTGCTGCCCGGAGATTCTTGCAGCGCTGGAATTGAAGTACACAACAGTGGTAATGCTGTCGACGCATTTGCCTACACAGTCACCCAAATCCCGTCGTTTGTTTCCGTCGAACTTCTGTCAGCCAGTACTGAACTATCACCTGGTGAGTATGTGAATCTCACACTTCTCAGCATTACCGCTAACGCATCGTCACTGGCCTTTGAGCTTGGCGAAGTCATCGTCGAAACACATCTCATGGGCACCGACACAGTGGTTGGAATTTCTCGAATTCCAGTTAAAATTGCACCCGTAATTCAGTGGAACTTCACCGATGTCATCGAAGAGTTCGATAGTGATGGGCGTCTTTCCATTGCCTTGACACTGCGCAATGAAGGGAACACAGCAGATGGTTTGCTTGTTCAACTGCAATCCTCCCATTCGACACCAATGTCGTTTATTCCACCAAACATCGCAGTCTATGAAGAAGGAATCGAAAACCTTCGCTCTTTTGAAGTCAATAACATACCGATTGGGTACAATTTCACGCTGCGCGCTTGGGTTGAGCTGCCGCAAGACCAATTGAGCAATGGAACGGTGTGGGTCAATACGACAGTCCGTTCACAGTTTGAACCGAGCACACTGTTCGTACATACAAGCAACGGAAACTACACAGGGACTCCATGGCAAGAAACCCCTGAAGAAGATTCATTCGATGCACTTGCCTTGCTTTCTACAGGATTTGATATTCTCAAAGCTTGGTCGCTTATGATTGGTGCTGTTTTGTTTTCCGGACTGGTCATTTACAAATCCATTGTTTCAAGGAATCAGCGTTTACAAGAACAGCGGGAACTCGAGGCCATACATGCCCCTCTACCCGATCAGGTGGTTGGGGATTGGATGAACAAATTCAGCAACTCTGAGCCTGAAGCGGTCGTCGATACAACCCCAAAAATAGACTCTGAACAATTCAAGCAAGCTTTCAAGCGACGTTCAGGCGAATACAAAGAGGCCAGTCAACCCGTTGATACTCGTTTGACTCAAGCCGCAACTTCAGTTCTTGAATACCACAGTTCGAACGAATTACGTACGTCTGCCGATGCTCTACTGTCAGACATCCAAACTGGAAATGTTGCTACACAACCTCAAGAAATACCACAACACTTGAATCAATCGGCTGAAAAGAAAACTGAACCAAGTTCGGCACCAAACGTCCCGTTGCCCAAAGACGACGATTTCGATATTTAGGTGGCTTCATGTGGAATATAGGCGGCGATGAAGCAGGCAGGGGGCCAGTTTTGGGT
>JAKMGM010000043.1 GCA_022424925.1 Candidatus Poseidoniaceae archaeon
CACCAATTCTCCATTGTCCCAAACGCTGCCGACTTTCCCTTTAATCGCAGCAAAACTTCTACCGTCATCTAACCTGAGGAAACGGCCGTCGTTTAACACGACCCAAGGGCCGTCTGTATCGTCGGATGGCGTTATTGCACACGCTTTACCTGGTCGTTCGATTTTCATTTGTGTGCCAATGGTGATGAAATCATCCATGGCGAGCATTGAAGCAGTGTTTGTTGATGCTGCGGCAAGGCCTGAAGGACGAGCGCGACCGTATCGCAAACGAAACCCACCAGGCTGAAGCGGCGCCCCGAACACCGGTCTTCCAGCGATGATGTCTTTCATATATTTCGAGATGACAGGTACTTTGCGGGACTTGAATTGCGGCCCCTTGCCATCTCCGTCTTCCGCCTTTCCTTTCGAGGCAAACTTGGAAATGAAATCCCACCCAGGCACCTTCAATCGTTCCGTATGCTTTTGGATTTTCGGCGCTTTGAGGCACATTCCTTCTCCAATCACGAGCAGTACACCGCCCCGGATTCTTGCTTCATCGATGTTGCGAACACGCCCATATCCGGCGCATTCGATTCGCTCAGTCGACTCCCCGTTGATCATGATTGGACATGCGCGTACGATTTCTTCAATTTCTTCAGGGGAGGGACGATACTGCAGATTGCCACGATACAATCCAAATTCTTCTTTCACCCGTTCGACTTCTGGGTCTGTTGGCTGATAATGACCGATATTGAGTTCCCGACGAATCATGTCAGCAATCAATACCGCAAGTGCTTGGGCCGTACCGCCCGCTGCCCGAATAGGTCCGGCAAAATGAACGGAAACGAATTGCGAACCGTCGATATTGTTGAGCAAACGAACTTCACTGATTCCTTCGAGGGGTGCGACCAAGACGGCCTCAGTCAAGACTGCAAGTCCAACGCGCAGCCCAACATCAATGGCCGTGATGAGGTCGTAGCCCTGTTCACGGAAACCCCTTGCTACGCTCTGCGCCATCATGATTGAGGTCGATTCTCGGTCATGTTCGGCCAGAAGTTTTCGAATATCATCAGCGACTTCGTACCCTTCAAGATATTCAATGAGGAGTTTTTCTGTACGTCCTGCTAAGTCAGCAGCACGCGGGATTTCGACATACTCCTTGTGGTCATAACCAAGTTCGCGGGCTTGTTCAGCCACCAAATAAGCCTCATCAGCGTGTTCATCAAGCCATTCATGGTATCTTTTCATCTCTGCTTCAAGACGCTCGGTATCCAGTCCAATGAGGGGGTCATGCCCCCTTTTTTGACCAGCACCACTCGTTGTTGACATGTGACCTCTTGCATCTTAGCGGCGACCGTTTATCAGTGCCGCGTCGAATTTACATGGAGCCGTAGGCCGAGCACGGAACAAAGTTCATGGATGCGGGCCATGAGCACGGAACAATGTCCGTGCATCCCAGTGTCCGAGAACACCCAAGTTGGCAGCGACTTGTTGATTTGGTTCATGAACTTGCTTTCATTGATGGCGGTTCAGACGACGCCTTTACACTTGCAAGCGGTCGACAATCGAGATGGTTTTTTGATACAAAACCGGTCATGATGCACCCCGAGTCAACCCACCTACTCGGCATGTTGTTTAATCAGCGAATGGACGACCTCGGGGCTGATTTTGTTGGTGGACTTGAACTTGGAGCCGTGCCGCTTACCGCTATTGCGGTGGCGACTTCGCCGAAACTGTCGCCTCGCCTAGGGTTCATGGTGCGCAAGGAAGCCAAAGGCCGTGGCGGGCGTAAAACCAACAATCCTCCGGGCATCGAAGGCTCTTCCTTGGCTGGAGGGGGCAACATCGTCATCGTAGAGGATGTTACGACCACAGGAGGCTCCGCGATTAAGGCGGTTGAGCGAATCCAAAACAACACTTCGTGCACAGTGCTTGCAGTTATCAGCATCGTTGACCGAGAAGAAGGGGCTAAGCAGGCGTTTTCTGATGCAGGCATACATTTTGAGAGCATCATGACTCGTTCCGATGTGGCTGGGCAATGAGGCGAATGTATGGTTGAAATATTCAATCCTGCTACTGCTGGCACTGAGGGCTTGACCGAATTTGCTCCGGATTCAACCGCTGCTCGTAAACTCATTTTTTATCACGCCAGTGAAGGAAAACCTCTTGCTACACCCTGGCAAGTTGCACTTGCACGCTCAAAACTACTGACCGAACTTCAGTTACCTGATGGCTATATTCTTGATTGCGCATGTGGAAGTGGCATACAGTTGGGCGCTCACATGGCGATGCTGCAACGGCCGGGCATTGGCGTAGAACTCGATACAAAGCGCGCCCAAGCAAGCGCAGTCAACCTCCAATCTATCGTCCAGCATCGGAATGAAGTCGGTACAGAGCGAATGGAAAGAACGCGCATCTTGGCAGCCGACGGCCGGGATGGGGCGGTCATTTGTGCTGCTTTTGCCGATGCATTCTCACTCGATACGTTTCCTAAAATTGCTTTGCTTCACCTTGACCCTGCTCGCCCCCGCAACAGCCGAACCCATGGGTTGGAGGAGATGGCCCCCCGACTTGATGAAGTTTTCAAGGGATGGTCGCCTTACCTCTCAGATGGAGTCAATGGCCCTGCTCTTCTCCTCGACCTTTCGCCTCGTTTGACTCATGAACAGCGGCTTGAAGTTGAATCACTCGTCGATGAAGTGTGGAAGGGAATAGCTCGCACTTGGGTGTGGACATCTCGAGGAAGAGGGCGGGTTGACCGACTTGCTCTGTGGCTCGGCGACGCAGCTACGCAAGGCATAGCGCGTCGTTTTGTGCGGATTCCTCCTTCGATTACAGACGATGCACACGTCGTTTCGGGTGGGCGACACCTTCAGGCTGGAGATGGTTTGCCCGCTGTAACTCGCCACCCCCCACGGCGCGGGGAGCGAGTGAGTATCCTTGACGCCGCACTTGTCGAAAGCGGTCTTGCGGAAGATTGGCTGAGAACAGTGTCAAAGGAAGCGGCATTTTCATGGAGGGTCGTTGCGGGAAGGCGCCCTCAAATCCACCACGCACACCCGCTTCGTCTCGGCCAACCAATGGATAGAATGCTTGTGCAAGCAACCGGCAGAATCGTAGCTCTTGCCCGCATTGAACTGCAGGTTGACACTGTTGACCAACTGGTTGAACTGGCGTTGGAACATGACATTGGCAAGTTGACAGTCCGGGTTTCAATGCCTCCTGAAGTTCAACCAAGCGTACAGGGCGCTATCGATCGACAACTTTCGCGTCGTCACGGCCGAAGGGACGCTTTCGTCGTTCAGCAACCGGATGACGAAATGTTGCTTCTTTGCATTGTCGAATAGGAGCGCACCACGGTACCACGTTTCAGTGGAAAACCGATGTAAACTGTTCTCTGTTTCCGCCCCTCAGTATCGCGAAGATGCATCGCGGTCTTGATATAGGGGAGGTTGGTCGGGAACCTGCTTGACACTACGTGTTGAGGAGAGGTGAAACACAATGGCACGACCCAAGGAAGAAGATTTAGGAGACGATTTCTCGTATATCCTGAGAATGGCAGATACCGATATGGATGGACAGAAGACCCTTTCGACAGCTTTGACGGCAGTTCGGGGCGTCGGTCCAAGGACTGCAATTCAAATCTGCAAGAACACTGGATTCGACCCTGCTTCTCTCGCCGGCCACCTCTCGGCGGAAGAACAAGAAACACTCCGAGTCGCTATTGAAGGCTATGCAGAAACCGTTCCTCTCTGGATGCTTAACCGCCAGCGCGACCTTGAAACTGGAGATGAACTCCACCTCACTGGTCAGCAAGTCTCTCTTACACTTGAAGACGATATCAATCGTCTTCGAACCATGAAGTGCTACCGTGGTGTTCGCCACGCAAGCGGCAACAAGGTTCGTGGACAACGTGGCCGCTCAAACGGTCGTGGTGGCCTCACACTTGGTGTGAGCCGAAAGAAGTGATTGGAGGGATGATGTATGGGAGAACCAAAGTTTGCACGACCTAAATTTGACACACCTTCTCACCCGTGGAAGGCAGCCCGAATCGAAGAAGAGCATGCAATTCAAGCCAATCACGGTCTGAAGAACATGCGAGAGATTTGGAAGGCCAAGTCGCAACTTCGCCGACATCGACGTCAAGCCATGCGTTTGATTGGTATGGTCGACACAAGCGAAGCCCACGGAAAAAGAGAGATGGATGACCTCCTTCGGTCACTTCACAACAAAGGTTTGATTTCGTCTGATGCAAGTCTGGATGACATCTTGTCGCTGAGTACTGAAGATATTCTCAACCGTCGCCTGCAAGCTCAAGTCTACTACAAGGGCTTAGCAATTTCAATGAAGCAAGCACGCCAATTCGTCACCCATGGCAAGATTGTCATTGGTGACCAAAAGGTTACCATCCCTTCGTACCAAATTTCGAGGGATGAGGAAGAAACGCTCACTTGGCATCCTTCTTGCCCGTGGGCAAACAATCCTGAACACCCAATTCGACAGGCAATTGATGGACGCGCATCTTCCGCTGAATACGGCGTTGAAGACGAGGAAGTGGACCCAGAAGCGACTCCAGATTTCGCAACCGAAGTCAAAGACGCTGCTGCTGAAGCACCTTCCGCAGACGATGTTGGAGGTGAACAGTGATGACTCGCCGTGCTATTGTTAACATCTTTAGTTCATACAACAATATTCTGATGACTGCGACCGACCTTACGGGCGCTGAAACTATTACAACCTGCTCAGGTGGGCAAGTCGTCAAGTCTTCGAAAGACAGTGGTGGCCAATTCGCAGCCACTCGAGCCGCTGAAAAGATGGCAGATGACTTGAAAGACAAGGAATTCACACAACTTATCATCAAGTACCGAGCCCCTGGAGGCAACCTGTCGAACAACACTGGCCCCGGCGCTCAAGCAGCAATTCGAGCACTCACTCGTGCAGGAATGACAATCACTCGTATCGAAGACGTGACGCCAATCGCTCACGACGGTACCAAAAAGAAGGGTGGCCGCCGAGGCCGCCGTGTTTGATTTTTGAGGTGGAAAATATGGATGTACAAATTGTTGATGGATGGCCACGTGGCAATGAAATTCGAATTCTTTTGAGCAACACTGATGCAGCACAAGTGAATGCAGTCCGTCGCGCCCTTATCGCAGACGTGCCCAAACTCGCTATCGACAAGGTCAATTTCACGCAAGGTGTTAATCAAGACAACAAAGGAGAGGTTTTCGAATCTGTTAACGTTCTCCCAGACGAGACCATTGCGCACAGATTGGCAATGATTCCAGTCCCTACGTTCCCCGAGGAAGGCATTACATTCCCTGAAGACTGTCCAAATTGCAAGGATCTTGCCGAAGAATCCAAGGGTTGTTTGACCTGCCAAGTTCTTTATCACATTCGTAAAGACGGCCCGTCTGAAGATTCCGATGAAGAATACCGTACCGTGTATGCTGGCGACTTGACCAACATATCGGATACAATGTTTGACATCCGTGAAGAACACAAGCGAATCCCGATCACTATTCTTTCAAAAGGGCAGTTCCTTGAACTGTACGCATTTGCAACACTTGGCCGTGGCCGAGAACATGCCAAATGGTCCCCAGTGGCTGCAGTAGGTTTCCGACAGCACCACATCGCCAAACTCAACAAGCCAAAGAAGGCCAGTGTTTTGTTTGACCTCGGGCTTACCACCAGTGATGGCAAGCCAATCGATGCGAAACTCTTTGGAAAGGACAAGACGATGACCGACATCAACCATCTCATGGACCTCGAGAAAGCACTCCATCAAGTCGGCCCTGGAACAAACAGAGACGGTGATTTCGATGACGCCATCACCCTTGAGCCAGTCGAAGGTTCATACATTTTCAACTACGAGACCGATGGCAGCCTCACTCCAGAGCAAGCCTTCAACGGCGCTATGGATGAACTGCAAGGTCGTTTCGATAACTTGGCAAGTGAAATTGAGCGCGCTTTTGCTTGATAGTGTCAGTGTTCTGTATCTGCCCCACCATCGGCATTTAGGCCGAGGTTTCATAACGGAGCATGTTAAGGGATTTTTATGCAGAATACCCGCCGAACGGCTCTTTCCATTGTCGCCCTCTTCGTGCTTTCTTCAATGATGCCTTTTGTTGCTGCTTACGACAAGGAGTTTTCATTCGAAAAATCAACTACAGACGAGACGAAACATATTGAGTCACGGGACATACCTTTGACTGAACTCCTGTACAAAGACTCCTACGTAGAGCGTGGCACCAGTGGCCGTGCAGCATGTGTCACACAAACTGACGCTGGCACACCAGGTGATGCTGGCAACAGTTCAACCACTTCTCGTAGTTTAGGCACTGATCCAAACAGCGGTCAAACCGGAACACAAGGATGCGTTGATTCTGCTGACCCAGAAGACTGGTATGAAATCTCTACATCGGCCGGTAAAGATGTCGATATCGAATTGGTAGTTCCAAGTGGTGCAGATTTCGACCTCTATTTGATTGATACTTCAGGCACCTATCTCGATGGTTCGGAGTCGGTTACAGCTCTTGAGAAAGTGAGTACGTCGGGTACATCACTTTCTGGCGTGTCAAGCACTTTTTATGTTGAAGTGTTTGTCTATAGCGGCGATGGCCAGTATTCTTTGCGAACTTGGACTAACAATACCCCCCCACGTCCAGATTTGACAATCACCTCAATTGTTGAACCCGCATCCGGCCAAGCTGGTAGCACGGTCAGCATAGAATACGTTGTTGAAAACATCTACAACACAACTTCCGATGCGTTTGAAGTTCAGTTTGTCCTTTCAACCGACCAAACCTACGATTTCGCAGACGACCTTATCGATGCATCCGAGCCTGAAGCAGCCTTGTCCGAGAACACCAGTCGCACCACGACTGCTCAGGTTCTCCTTCCTTCGAATCTTGCCAACGGCACCTATTACTGGTTGCTTTTTGCAGATGGCTATGACAACGTTACCGAACACAACGAATCGAACAATTTCCTGTGGTCAACAGGTGTTATGCTGGTAGGTGAATCGTGCGATGACCTGCATCCAAACGGAAAGGATGATGCTGGATTGGGCGGCGATGCCCCCTCTGAAGAAGCGAACGTCTCAGCACCTCTGGGAACGAATGTCACCGCATCATACACGGGTTGTATAGACGGTGTCGAATCGAACGACGTATTCGCATTTGACGTCCCTGCGAACCATACGATTGATGTCACTCTAAGCCTCGACCAATCGGTCTTTGTTTCAATGCAATTGACTGATGCTTTTGCCAACGACGTGGATGCTGCAAGCGCCTTCCTTGGCAATGACGCTGAAGTTTCCTCGAGCGGGGGCTCCTACGACGGCATAGGTGGAACGTATTACCTCAACCTCTCTCGCTCTGGAACAGCGGTCAACTGGACACTGGATGTCTGGACAAACTATTCTACGCCGAAATCCAATCTGGTGATTGAAAACGTTACTATGGTGAATCAGACCAGTGCCGGGGACACCATCGACATCGACATCGAGGTGATGAATGCAGGAACATTGCTTGCCCCTTCATCACTTCTCACTGCTTGGCTTTCGGTTGATTCTGGTCTCGCAGACCATGATGTAGAGTTGGGCAACATGACGCTACCGTCGATGGACATCAACGTGTCTGACGTGTTCAAGTTATCAGTGCCCGTTCCTGCGACCACCCCGGGTGGTAATTATTCGATTCTCGTGATGGTGGATTCTGACGAACAGATTGATGAGAAAAGCGAAGAAGATAACATGGCTGTCGGCAACGAAGAACTGCTGGTTGATGCCAAAGCGCTTGCATGTCCAACCCAGGATGATGCATTGTCAGGTGGCGATGCTGGAGGAGACGATGCATCGGCATTCTTTGTTGGCACAGATATCTCGATAACGCTCAACGGATGCGTCCACAAAGATGTTGACGATGACGATTGGTATGAGGTTGAAGTTTCTCCTGGACTCAACCTCACCGTGACACTGGTGAATTCTGCGGACCAAGATGCCGACTTGTACATTCATGATGACCAGGGAGAATGGTTCGACCGTGGCTTCCTTGGCGGTTCTACTGACGAGACGGTTTCTACCGCAGACTCGACAACATTTGCGGGTGTGGGTGGTACCTTCTACATCAGCGTGCAGAGTTGGACGGGACTCGGCGTATACACACTCATCATCGAGACAGAAGGGGTTGACCCGAATAATTTCAACTGCGGGCAACAAAACGACATCGGCCTTGGACAAGATGCATCCGCAGGCTCAGGAACCAACATAGGGCAAAACCCGACCATTACAGGTCAAGGCTGCTTCAGTGGTAATGACGAACTCGATGTCTATGCGTTCACCGTGAACGATGGTAAGAATTTCGAGATTCTGTTTGACGCCGACCCTATGTTCGCTATGTCGGCAACCCTAGAGGATGTGAACGGGGTTATCGTTGCAGAAATCGATAACACCTCGTACGGTCAAATGTTCACTTCGATTAACACCGAGTATGAGGGCGACGAGATTGACTATGTGCTCACCGTTCGCTCCGGCGGCAGTTCTGGCGTGTACAATTTAACCATAAACAGTCTCGAGGCTGCACCCGCCGATATCGCTGTAGAATCGCTAATGTGCCCAACTGACCACACTTCAGGTTCTGAGGTTCAGATCACATGGGAACTGGTCAGCCTTCGCGGTGATGCTGCCTCGGCTTCCATTACCGTACATCTCGATTTGCTCGATGAGACCGGAACGCAGGTAGCACAAATGGCGAGTGAGACCATCGTTGTGACTGGAACTTACAACACGACCTTCGGCGAAAAACTCGTTTACTACACCACCCAAGACGAGCAAGCAAGTGGAAACTACTCTTGCCGTTTGACTCTTGACGTCGATGACACACTGGTCGAATCCAACGAAACCAACAACGTGTATATTGGCGAACCATTCTTCATTCAGAACGAACAAGAATTATGGGCTAATGACGTTGACCGGGACGGTTTCAACACAACCGATGTGGGTGACGGCGTTGTCGATGACTGCCCGGAAACATTTGGCGAATCAACGATTGACCGTGTTGGATGTGCAGACCTTGATGGGGATGGTGTCTCGAACTTGAACGACTTATGGCCGTTTGATGAAAGCCAAGCACTGGACTCAGACGGTGATTCGTACGGCGACAATTCATCCGGAACCGATGGCGATGCATGTCCTGAAGTTGCCGGTGTTGCCAACGGCGTGGGCGGGAATGGATGCCCTCCTGAACAGACCGGAAACGATGGCGATAACGATGGCGTGGACGATTCGGTGGATGACTGTCCCGATACACCAGCCGGAGCAACAGTGGAAGCAGACGGTTGTCAGGCGGTTGAGGTGGATGATCCTGATACAGACCCAGTCGACCCAGTTGATAATACCACTCAAGATACAAATCAAACAGTAATTGATGACGACGACGATACGGATTCAAGCGGAACAGATGACGGCTCAAGCACTTCAGATTCCGCAGAGTCTGATGCGACCGTGTTCGGTATGTCCCTCACGATGTTGGGTATCGCAGGTGGAGCGTTGGCTCTGCTACTCGTTTCACTGTTGGTGTTCACTCGAGGCAGAGGCGGCAGTACTGCTGAAGACAAACTGTTCGACCAACAACAATCGGCATTTGCTGCCGCTGGAGCAATGCAGGCAGACCCCACTATCACGCCCGAACAACTCGCATATGAACAACAGTTGATGGCAGCAGGCTACCCTGCTGATTATGCTCGAGCCTATGCGGACCAACATTTCCGCCCGTGGCTGAAGAACTGAATTCTGTGCGTTGTTCGAGAGTCAGTGCATGCGAATGCTCTTGACCCCCCTCTCCTTGGAAGAGACCATGCAAGCCCTCATGGAAACCAGCGCAGGAAACATAACCATTCAATTGTACAACGAAGAAGCTCCAGATACTGTTGCGAACTTCGTCCGCTTAGTCGAAAGTGGGCATTACGACGGTCTCCACTTCCATCGTGTTATTGAGAACTTCATGATACAAGGTGGTTGCCCGCATTCAGCAGACCCAATGGCTCGTAACGCAGGAACTGGCGGGCCTGGCTGGAAGATTCCTTGTGAGGCGTCTGCCCTCCGACTCAAGCATGACAAGCCAGGCGTGTTCTCAATGGCCAATGCAGGCCGAAATACGGGAGGCTCGCAATTCTTCCTTACGACCGTCCCAACGCCATGGTTGGATGGAAACCATGCCGTTTTCGGCGAAGTCACAGAAGGCATGGATGTTGTCCAAGCCATTGAACGCTGTGACAAGGGGCCTGGCGACCGCCCACGAACACCCCAGAAAATCATTCGTGTGAGCCTACAGTGACCCTTTGGGCACACCCAAGATATACGTTACGCACTAGTTTATGCAGTTTGAACTACTTTCCACCCGCAATGCATATAGTGTGCTGCGGCGTTAATGCCAATCAAGTGCATATGATGAATTGGTGTTGAAACATACCCGAATGGCAGTGTTCCAATGCCAACTGTGAAGAAGCCCCTTCACAAGGAATGTGCATGACCGATGTCCGTATTGAAGCCGACACGATGGGTGAATTGGAAGTACCTGCTGACAAATATTACGGGTGCCAAACCGCTCGCTCACTCATCAACTTTGACATCGGTGAAGATACGATGCCGAGCGGAGTTATTCGAGCATTTGGTATATTGAAGCAAGCGGCAGCAAAAACCAATGTTGCTCTCAAACAACTCGACTCTGAAGTAGGAGAGCTTATCGTAGCCGCATCCCAAGAAGTGCTCGACAACTGCTTAGACGAGCATTTCCCGCTGCGGGTTTGGCAAACAGGTAGCGGAACACAGTCGAACATGAACACGAACGAAGTGATTGCGAACAGGGCCATTGAACTTGCAGGAGGCGTCCTCGGCTCGAAAACGCCAGTCCATCCGAATGACCATGTAAATCGCGCTCAGTCGTCAAACGACACGTTTCCAACCGCAATGCACATCGCAGCTGCTGAAGCCATCACGCACCGCCTTCTGCCAAGTGTGCGCGCATTACGAGACGCACTCTCATCAAAGGCAGAAGCCTGGGACGGTATTGTCAAGATCGGCAGAACCCATCTTATGGACGCCGTACCACTCACACTTGGACAGGAAGCATCAGGCTGGGTCGCTCAACTCGATGCAGACCTGCGTCGTATCGATTTCGCACTGGATGACCTGTTTGAACTCGCTCTAGGTGGGACTGCCGTTGGCACTGGGCTCAATACTCACCCGTTGTTTGCTCAGATGGTTGCCGACGAGATTGCAAACATCACCGGTCTTACTTTTTGCACTGCTGAAAACAAGTTTGCTCAACTTGCTGCACACGATGCAGTTGTTGCAGCATCAGGCGCCCTCAATACACTCGCAGTATCTCTCATGAAGATTGCAAACGATATCCGTTGGCTTGGCTCAGGTCCACGTTGCGGCGTTGGGGAACTCGCCTTGCCTGCCAATGAACCCGGTTCTTCGATTATGCCGGGCAAGGTCAATCCCACTCAAGCCGAGGCGATGACCATGGTCTGCTGTCAGGTCATGGGCAACAACACTGCCATCACGGTCGGGGGCAGCCAAGGTAATTTCGAGTTGAACGTATTCAAACCAATGATGATTCACAACCTCCTGCATTCAATTCGACTACTTACCGACTCGTGCACCGCGTTCCGTACAAAGTGCGTAGAAGGTTTGGAACCAGTGAAAGAAAACATAGCCGCTCATCTTGAAAACTCTTTGATGTTGGTCACAGCACTCAACAACCACATTGGTTATGACAAGGCTGCAAAGATTGCCAAAAAGGCGCATGAAGAGGGTACCACCCTTCGGGAATCGGCTTTAGAACTCGGCTACCTGAGCAATGAAGAATTTGATGCATGGGTGCGACCGGAAGAGATGACAGGCCCGCGTTCACCAGAATGAGCTCATCGTGAACCCTCAACGAAGATGAAGTTCACAATCGCCTGGAACGCCATGTACCAACCGACAATCATCAGCGTTAATGTCAAACCTCCCGGTTCTGAATCTGTAAGCACACCGTAGCCGATTATGAGCGCTGCAAGTCCAATGAGGAAGACGATTCGGTACACAATCTGAGTGAAGATTTGGGTTGTCGCAGACATTCTCCGCCATCCACTGAAGCCGAACCACTTTGAATAGAAACTTCGCTTTTCTTTCACGTGTTATTCCTTCCCTTTGTGGAGCGATTTTTTTAACAAAAATTCGATATGGGCATTGAGTGATCGAAAGTCTCGCTCCGCCCAAAGGCGTAATTGTTCATGCAACTCAGGGTCGAGCCGAAGAAGAAGTTTCTTCTTGATCGTCTTCGGTTTTTTCACTGACGTTTCATTTAGAGCAGTGTTTTGTTCTGATTCAGCCAATGTTTCACCGCCATTATTTCAATCGCTGAAGTAAAAAAAGACAGTCGTGAACAGTTGAAATATTCCAAGAAGTACCAGTATGACGATAGTAAAATAGAACGATTTTGGATATTCTTCTTTCGACTTCCACCCGATTCCACGTACCAGCACTTTTTGGTTCACCCAACAGTATCCGGAGTATGCGAACAACAATCCTGAAATCAGGAGCGGTAGGGCCAGTCCGGAGAACAGTGACTTCTCCATTCATCCACCTCACTGGTAGAGCGTTCCGGTGTTGACTACGGGGGTCGTATCGGTTTCTGAACACAGAACAACCAGGAGGTTGCTCACCATGGTTGCCTTTTTGTCTTCATCAAGTTCGATGATGTTCTTGTCGCTAAGTTGCTCAAGAGCGAGCTCCACCATTCCGACAGCCCCTTTGACAATCTCACTGCGTGCAGCGACAACGGCACTTGCTTGTTGCCGTCGAAGCATGGCTTGTGCTATTTCTTGTGAGTAAGCCAAATGGCTTATCCGTGCTTCGAGAACCTCGATTCCTGCCCGCTTGAGACGTGCTTCAACAGAGAGTTGCAACTCCTGTGCGATGACTTCTTGATGACTTGAGAGGGCTACGCCACCGATGTCCTTGTCTTCGATGATGTCGTACGGATATTTGGTGGCCATGGCACGCAGTGCAGCCTCGCTTTGAATTTGGACATAGCCGTGGTAATTATCAACTTCGAACAACGCTTCAGCAGCATCGACGACCTTCCAAACGACGACGGCTGCAATTTCTATTGGGTTGGCATTGACATCATTCACCTTGAGTTTTGCAGATTCAAAGTTACGGATTCGGAATGAGATTTTTTGTTTCTGGTACAGAGGGTTGATGAGAAAATGAAACCCTTCTTTTTGAACAGTTCCAGCATAGGTGCCGAAGAATTGTAACGCTTGTGCTTCGTTCGGATTGATAATGAGGTAACTGTTCCATTGCAAGAACCAAAGTACGACCAGCGCTAGTTGGAGAATGCCTCCGAAGAATGCTGTTATTGGACTGAACCAGGTTAGGGCAAGGAAGAGAATGAGTAGGGGTACGGCGAGGAAATGGATAGCAATTCCAATGAAACCATTGATTGTAGCCTTCTCGAGATCCTTGAACATAATTTCGTCGGATTGCGGGATTATTGTTTGCGATTGCGGTATAGCTTGCATGGTACTCACTATGTCTTCCCAACCAAAGTGATATCATAAAGATATTGCAACGATATACTATTCTGTTATATATCAGCGAGCATACCATGTTCCATGGCCAATAAGTCACTCTTGATAGCCGGCGGGGTTTGCGTACTTCTTGCTGTAGTCAGTTTTGGAATCGCATGGGTGCAATCAGCAGAGGGCATTGAAGACATAGCCTCAGTGAAGGTTTCGGATTACACTGAAGGGCCTGCGACTTCGTTCACCTATACCTTAGTCGATGAAGATAATCTTGGCTCATCAGGATGGTATGTGATGATTGATGGCGATTATGTTGATGCCGATGATAACGGCTACGTTGATGATTGCGAAGGCGTATCATTCACCGTAACCAATCAGGCAGGCACAGATGTGACCGAGAGTTCGAGCACCTTTTCTTGCTTGTATACGGACGAATACATCGATCCCGACTCGTTTGATGGGCAAATCGTCTTCGGCTATGTCTGCGATACTTATGACGGTGAATCGGGCAACGAGTGCAGCGTTGGAGAGGATTACACCATTACCAGCGAAACCCAATTGTACATTTTCGATAGCGACTCTTACAACATCAAGATAGGAGACGATGTAGCAGATATTCTCGGTGGACTCGGCTTGGGTGTGGCAGGGGCATGCTGCTGCGGCCTTGGTGGTATTCTGCTCTTGGTTGGATTGTTGACAGGCGGTAAGCCCACCCCAATGGTTGGTTACATGCCGCCACAAGGCATGCAGCAGATGGGCCAAATGCCGCCACAAGGCATGCAGCAGACGGGCCAAATGCCGCCACAAGGCATGCAGCAGACGGGTCAAATGCCGCAGCAAACGTATCAAGTTGGAGAAGATATCGACTCGAGCACGGTCGCAGACAATCCGGTTAGCGTTTGGGATTGATTATTTCACCGGTCACGCAACGCTCGAAGCTTGTCCTGTAAAGCTGATTTTCGTTCGTCCTTCGGCTCAACACTGACCTCAGCACGCATTCTTCGCTCGAACATGACCTGTTCCCAAACGCGAACAGTTCCGTCCTCGAATCCAATAGCTATTCGCTCTGCGTCAGCGTCTATGGATTCACATCGCTCTGTCGGTGTATCCAGCAATAAATGCCCCGAAGCAGCACTGTGGATTTGAATCGCGCCCTTAGAGCCACTCCATCTTCCAGTCCAGAGTGTATGTTCATCGTTCATCGTGAAACCTATCGCTTGGACTGATACCCGTTCGCCTTCAATCGCCCACGCCTTTTTTCCATTGCGAAGGACAACAGTCGCTCCATTGTCCAACGTTGCAATACATTCCTTTTCGGTCGCTATGATGTGTTCGATGGCATCTTCAAGTACACACACCGTTGCACCTTCACGGTTTGACACCGAACCGTCTGCATGGCCAAAAAACAGATTTGATGAAGTGGCTGAACCGCTGGTAATCGGTGAATCGGCTTCTGTAGCAACGTGTGTCGAGGTCGTTTCTCCGGTGATGTTGGAAAAGCCACTTTTGGGACGCCCCAGACCAAACAAGAGTTCACCGTCGTGTTCCAAAGTGACCCAGGGGCGCTCATCCATTCGATGAACCCAGTTCAATGTGCCATCAAAGGAAAAATTCCATACTGCGGATTCAAGGAAATCGTTGTGCTCGATATCGTAAACAGATGAAACAGCGTAGAGCGCTCCATCAAAAACAGCAAGCGTGTCTGCACTCCCCTCAAGTGGATGACTCCAACGCAACGTTCCGTTGCCTGCATCGATACAGACAACATGCAATCCAGCCGTTGCGAATATATCGTCCCCGTGCCGATGAAGCACAGTCACTCTGTCGGGTAATGCAGCGGTCCACTCCAGCGTTCCGTCTTTCGTCCACGATTTGACGCAACCGTTCCAGCCGCCTGCATAAACGCCGCCTTTCGAGCCCAAACGAATGGCCGAGACAGCTTCACCCAGCGACCTTGTCATCCATGAAGATGCGAACAGGTCCATGAACGCCTGTTAGGCCAATACCCCTTAACTTGGATGGAGGCTCTGCATCAAAAAAGAACGGTTCAAATGAAGTCGTCCTGCATCGGAACAAAACGTTTCGGTACTGCAAACGTAAGGACAAAAGCCAAAATTCCGAAACAACATGCCGTGTAATAGTGACCCATGCCGAAGAAGGAGATAGCGGCAGCCGTTCGCAAAATAGCGATTGATCCGGACTTCAAAGCCCAAACTGTGAATCCAGTGCCAATCAAGGCCAAACCCATGAATGCAAATCCAATCGTAACATAGATGTTTGATGCTCCCGGGTCCATCAGCGGGTGGTCCATTTGGTCACCGGTCCGGTCCACATATCGGATTTCGCACTCTTCCGCTCCGTTCGAACACGGCTGCTCGGCAAAGATTTCTTGCGAAGGTATGCTAAAATCGATGGTTGTGAACCCAATAGGCTCGATGATGGCTGGTGGAGAGAACAGCACACGGTTCGAATAGACGTCACGATAACCGTCTCGTTCAACCAATATATCGACTCGAGCCAAGCCGGGGTCGAGTTTTTCAAACGTGAAGAACCCGTTTTCATCTGTTTCCTTTTCTGTAGAATTCCAAATGCCATCATCGTCCCAAGAGATGTACAGCGTTGCGTTTTCAATTGGACGCCCGTTGTCATCTGTCACCGTGCCACGAAAGGTTGCCGTTTCATCCGGAGCTGTTAATGAGAGTCGATAGACAAACTCATCAGGACGCACCAATCCCGAATTTGGAGAGGCATAGTCAGCACCATTGAGGAATCCGAGTAGGCAGATGAACAGGAGAAAAACGCCGATTGCCTTCCCCATTGGATGCAAAGCAGGGTCGGGTTTGGTAAGTAGCGTTGTTGACGAAGCGAACATTAGATTTTGAGTTGGCTCGGCTAAACCCGTCAACTCATCGATATAGTCCGATTCGATGGCGACATCTGCCGACTCGGGCTCATCTGCATCGGCCATGTATCGGGTAGAAGGTGGTCCTACTTCACTTCAATGCGATGTTTTGAATGGGCTAACAAGCGTGCAAGTGCGTGCTCGTGTATCCACACGCGCAATTCGACAATCCCGTCGGCGTGGTCGATTCTGTTTGATACAAGCCCTGAATCATACACATCAGACACTAAACCCTCCACGGCGCGCCCGCCTTCAGCAGGAACTGGGAGCAAGAGCAAATCGGTCTGCGGACCAAACAGATGCCATAAGATCGAATCTTTCAGTTTCTGCATCCCTTTGCCAGAGTGTGAAGAGATGAGAATTGGGTCTGGCAGCCCTAATGCTGCAACCGTAGCCACAGCCTCCTCCAATTGTTCTTCGTCCGCTTTATCGATTTTTGTGAGGACTGTCAAGACATGATTCACCACGGACGTATCCGAAGAATTCCAAGGAAAATCTTCGTCGATTTCTTCACCATAAAATCGAGTGAAGACTTCATTGCGCGAAGTGAACAACTTGCGTTCTAATTCTTCCGGTTTGTCGCTGGCGTCAGCCAAAATAAGCAACAAATCACTTTCCAATGCTTCTGCAAGCGTGGCGCGAAAAGCGTCGAGCGTTGCACTCGGCAAATGGTCGATGAAACCAATCGTATCCGCCAGTAAGACCCGGGGGCTCGCTTCCATTCGACCGATGGTCGTCTCTAAAGTCGAGAACAACTTGTCTTTGACGAGCACCTCTTTTCCGGAGAGGGCGAGGAAGAGACTTGATTTTCCGGCGTTGGTATATCCAGCCAAGCCGACGGTCATCGCACCGCCGCGAGAACGTTGCTTTCGACGTTCGGATTGTGCAACAGCATGCTTTTTTTGCCGTTTTCTCAAGTGCACAAGTTCGCGATTAATGTTGGCAATGGTCGCCTGCAATGCGGTAATTCCACCGCCACCGTATCCTGCGCGCTCTCCCGTTGTTTGCTGATTCGCAAGTTCTCTCAAGACGGTACGGTCGCTTTGCATTCGTGCAATACGAACCTGCGTTCTTGCTTCTAGAGATGAAGCATGAGATGTGAACAAAGACAGTAGCAAGCGCACTCGGTCCCATACCTCAATTTGAACCACTTCACTGACGCCTACCAGTTGACGAGGCGTGGCGTTCGCGTGCACGAGCACGAGGTCAACTCCTTTCCAGGGGTGGGCTGCGAGCCTGCTCGAAAGTTCATCTGCAACGTCTTGAAGTCGACCTTTTCCAAAGAAACCTCTCGGGTCAGGATGGCCTGGCTGATGCAGCGTTTCGACAATAGTGATGCCCATTGTAGCGACGAGCGCCACGAATTCAGTGGTGTTTTCCCCGTCTCGAACCAGCAGAACTGCTTTACGGCCTTCGTGATTTGTACGTGCTTCACCGAGGGTGACACCACCCGTACCAGCAAAGACCGGCTCCTCCTTCCCGCTCTTCGCCATATCCTTCCGACGAGTCATCCTCATAATAGCCCACCTCTACCACCGAGCATGAGCGAATCTCATGAGGCGACGATTCAGTGGTCCGGTAGTGTGTCGATGGCGAATCAGATTCTCGAGGTCGCTCAACGCCCGTATTGCGAAACTTTGTCCGAAGAACATGAAGACGGCATGCATGTTTCAGTCATCGTTCAACATGCAGACTTGCAAAGCCTTCGAGACATTGTCGATGCTTTGCTTATCAATTTTGCAGAAATCGAAGAAAAGAACTAGAGTTCTAAATCCAGCACAACTGGTGCATGGTCTGATACATCGATGCCGCCTTGCCGGATAATTTTGACATCCCGAACGGATTTGTTTGCGGCTTCGTTCAAGAGAAAATAGTCGATTCTCCAACCGCGGTCTAACGCTCGCGCCTGCCCCCTGTTCGACCACCACGAGTAGATTTTTTCACCTTCACCAATATGGTTTCGAAACACGTCGTGCCAGCCGTCAGCGAGCAATTGGCTGAACCACTCGCGTTCTTGGGGTAGAAACCCGCTTGATTTGGCGTTGCCTTTTGGATTCCAAATATCGTCTTCAGTATGGGCAATGTTGAGGTCGCCGCATACGATGACCGGTGTTTCCCTTTCGAGGTATGGTGTAAGGAATGTTTTCCATTCATCCATCCATGCTTCTTTGAAATCCTGCCGTTCTTGCTTGTTTGAACCGCTTGGAAGATAGGTGTTAATGCACGTGAAACCCTCGTGCTCGGTAACCAAAATTCTGCCTTCTGAATCGCCACTGTCGACTGAACCGTTCATTCCAATCTTGTGTGTTTTGATTTCCATTTTTGAAAGCGTTGCGACGCCTGAGTATCCCTTTTTTTGTGCACAGTGCATGTGTGTTTCATATGCATCAGGCCATGCCCATCCCTTCGGTAATTGTTCTGGAAGTGCTCGTACTTCCTGGAGCATGATGACATCAGCGTCCATAGTGTCAAAATATTCGTCAATGCCTTTTCGAATTGCAGCACGAATGCCGTTGACGTTCCATGATACGAATCGCATGGTTGTTCCACCCGTTGGCGGTGGATAAGTGTTCATCGAAGGGCTGATGAAATACTTCTTCCCGCTGAACGCCCGCTGTCAACAGCTGCATCACCAAGCAGATGTTCGTTCTCGACCCACGCACCTGCGAAAAGAATGCCGTGTTCCGCAAAACCCCGTTGAGGGACATGGTAATCAGTTGCTCCAGACAGTGTAATCTTTTCTTGTTCTGAGTGGTGAAGAATGTGTGCATTCCAACCAGCGGCACGCTGATCGAGAAAGCGTTTCAATGCCTCAAGGCGTTTCGATGCTGAGGCAAACCTTGTTTCACCTGGATCTGAAGCCAATCCACCGATCGCAATGGCTGAGAGATGACTACCTTCTAGACCAAGCCGTGGTTGAATGGCTCGGTAATCCAAAACAATACATTGTTGTTCGACATCGACCACAGCGTGCTTCCCCCCAAGTGATTTTGAGTCAAGTCCCACCTCAATATAACTGGCAGTCGTTCTTCTGAGTTGTGAAAAAAGGTCTGAGGTTCTTTGCTCATCAAGATCGCGTACCAATCTGCGAGATGCTGCGGGTCCACAAGCGAGAACCACCACGTCCGTTTCGATTTCACGCCCGTCCTTGAGGTGAACTCGCCCATGCTCAATGCGGTTGACTTCAAGGCCACATTCAATGAACACCCCAATTTCATCGAGTGCTGCAGCCATTCTTCCGACCATGCCTGACCACCCTTCGTTCGAGACCAAGAGGTTGTTTTTCAGCAATCCAGTATAGCGGTTTGACGGTTTCGAAGCATCCCACGCAGAAAGTAGCCGGCACCCTCGAACAAGGTGTTGGCCTGGCTCTGCATTTCGAAGAACTTTTTTTGCAGCCATGGAACGCCTTACATCGTCGGTTGGCATGACAATCCCGTGTCCAAGAATATCGATTCTGTGCAACTGAATCGGCGATGAGGACAATTTTACCCTGCTTAATTTACGGGCAAGCTCGTGGAGTGGTCCTTTTTTCAAAAAGAGATGAGGCCCAAACCCAAAAGGAAACTCGCCGATATTTTGTGTCGTTCCTCGACCCCCAATTCGTGAGGAGCGCTCCATTATGACAACGTGATGGCCGGCACTTGTCGCTTCGAGCGCACAGGCAAGGCCTGCTAGGCCCGCTCCAACAACCACGACTCGCGCCATGGCTGAGCGTGATGCTCACCCAACATCAAACCACTCTTCCTTTCAGTTCGGGCGGCATGTTCATGGTTGTTCGATTACACAGGCGTTTTGCAGGTGAGCCAATGGACACGAAACCACTCGTCATCGATGTAGTCGACAATGGAGGTCAATGGACGCATAGAGAATGGCGAATGTTGCGCTATCTGAAAGTCGATACTCAGATTATTGACAATACGACAGCAGTCGAGGACTTGCGTGATGTCGACGGCATCATCTTGTCCGGTGGGGCGGCTCGAGTCGGACTGAGTGGCGAGTTGGGCAATTGCGGCGCTTTTCTCGAACTCGATGTCCCAATTCTAGGGATTTGTGCAGGACATCAATTCATGGCTCGACATTACGGAGGCGATGCAAGAGAATCACCAGTGCCTGAGTTCGGCGCAATGCAGATAGAATTGCAGAACGGGGGGGGCAAGATTTTTGCAAATACTGCAGAATCACAAACTGTCTGGGAATCTCACAATGACGAAGTACACATTGTCCCTGAAGGGTTTTTTATCACAGCACAAAGTCCTTCATGCCTTGTTCAAGGCATGGAAAATGAGAAAGGAGACCGTTTCGGTCTTCAATTCCATCCTGAAGTCAACGATTCCGAATTTGGCAAAGAAATGTTTGAAAACTTTGTAGAAGTGTGCCGAAATGGAAGAAAATGAGACTTTTTGACGACAATACCTCTATAAGTGTGCTTTCAAAGGGACTCGCATGAACCTCCGCCGTTCTTTGCCATGCCTGCTAATGACCAGCCTTCTTCTCGCAGCACTTCTTCCACTCGGAAGCGTCAGTGCAACACCTACAGAACCAGCCGAGTTCTATTACGGTGTTGAATACGATTGGAGCAGCGTAGACACCGATCTTGAGAATTTCACCGGGCTCGATGTCCCAGAAATATTGGGAGAAGTCATGGGTGCTGCTGATGATGCAGGGTTCAATCTTGTCGTAGGACAACTCCAGACTGGAGCCTCGAATGTGTATGTCCATCATACCGAAGACATCACACCTCAAACAATCCAAGACAACAACGGTAACGATGTTTCTGTGTGGAGCCGAACAGATGATGTGACCCTCCGTCACGGCGTTCTTGCAGATTCTATCCTTCAAACAGACTGGTCAGAATCTACATTCGGCTCAGATACAACGAGTTTTGATATTGACGTTGTACAAACACTTGAACAAGTTTTGACCGTCGATATGACCTATACAGAATACCTCGATGACACATACAATCTTGTAGGCGCTGATATGGAATTCAGTATGGACGTTGAAGCAACAATCGGTCTTAACATCGATGCCTTGTTTGAAGGCGGTGGCGACGAGTTCCCGATTGATTTCGATACTGAACTCGATTTGGGTTACTCGATATCCGAATCATCGTCGCAATGGCGCCTAGGCGCTCCAAACTCGGTCTATGTGGACCTTTCAGCTGCGAATGATAATTATTACTGGGAATGCGGTGAATCAGAGTGCGGCGACTTGACTGGTGACTACACCGGTGCCGTCGATTACAGTTTCTCTATCGAAGGTATTCCAACAGAAGACTTCGGCCTTGATGCCGGGGAATTTGACTTAGAAATCTCTGACTCACTTACCGATTCAGGAACATTCGACATGGAAATGTACGGTGAATTTGATTTCTCCAAAGGTGACACGCTGACCGTGGACCTTGGTGACGGAGAAGGCATGAGCACGCAAGTTCAAAGTTGCGAGACCTGCCCTCCTGGTAATCCATTGATGTTCATGATGATGGGCTATGTTCTTGCAGGCTCTGGAGAGGACTTCGCGGAACAGATTGCTGAGGAACTCGACGAGGACCTGACTGAAGCCATTGAATCAGTATTCGGTATCGATGAAGAGAACAGCGATGATAGTTTGAGTTTTTACGACTTTAGCGGCGATGTCCCCAATTGGGACAATCTCGGCCGAATCACAATGAATCAAGGTACTGAGATAAATTGGGCTTCAGTTATGGTCCAAGTATCGGTCGACGGCGATGCACCAGTCACATGTACGAACCCGGGAATGTCATCCGCTGGTGATTGCAGCCTTGTTGAATTCGGTAGCACCGGTGACCAAGTTTGGTCTGTTGGTGACGGCGTCACAGTCATGGATGATGCGGACATGTGTCCTGAAGGTAATTACTGCACACTCGAGTACCATATTTTCGATATCTCGGAGGGTAAAACCCTAGCTCAGTTTATGATGTATGTAGAGGGCTTTTCCCCTGCAGATGCTCCTCCTAGACTCTCTGGAGACATACACTTTTGGGGAGACAATGTCACGATTCAAACAGAACTCCATGCCCAAAACCCGGTGTTCATGACCGACGATCCGGCAAATTTCACCTGTGATGATGGAACAACCATTGAATGGACACAGATAAACGACGGTAACAACGACTGTTCGGCCGGCGAAGAGGAAGGCGATTGGTCCAGTGAAAAGGTCTTCACATGCGATGATGGTACAGAAATCCCTTGGCCTCAAGTCAACGATTACACTTCGAACTGTGCTATGGGTGAAGATGAAGGAATCCAACATCATTACACACTTCAAATGACCTTGTATGATGGAGATAACACCCCGCTTTCGTCAGTCGAACTTACCATTTGTGAGAACGGCCAAGCATACACCTGTGACGACGACCCTACATGGGGTACATCATGGTCAGAGGACAGCGGCGTCAGTGTTCCATCAGCCTACGGCGATTCGACAATGTGTCTCACCGCAACGCTCAGCGATACTCGAACCTCGTCACCGCTGGTTGAAATGACTGAAACATGTCATACCCAGTGGGTTGGTCCTGCAATCAGTTACGTGGACATGTGGGAAGAGAACTCAATGGAGTTGTACTATGAACTCGCAGTTTACGATTACAGTCAAGAAGCAGGTGCGAGCGTTGAATACACAATCAACGACCCAAACCAAAATGAAATCGAATCAGGGACCATGGCGATTGATGGATCACAGAGTTCCTACAGAGTATCTGCTACGCAAGAGTTCCTCGAACCCGGAGAATACTGCCTCAGCGCCCTCCTCTACCAAGATGGCATATCGATGCCATATCAGGAGATGACCTCGTGTGCAATGCTTGAGGAATCCGATGAAGAAATCAGTGAACGAGTCGAGACCGTCTTTGGGGCACTCATTGATTCGGGTCTTGAAGACGTACTCGAGAACTTCGGAATGAACCTCGAAGAACGCCTTGAAACGATTGAACCGTTCGAAGAATTCCCATATGACAACGGCATGTGGGCTCCAATGTGGAGCAATGAACACGCTGCTATGGTTGGTGTTGGGGTCTATGTCATGAACGATGACGGAGCTTACACGCTTGCTGGCCCGCAGACTCAAGGATACATGGACGCTGCTCCTGCTAAACTCAGTATTCGCTACTTGACCGGCGTTGAAGCAAACACGGCGAACAACGGCATGGAAGAAGCCACTACGATTAGCGACATTGTAGACGTTGAGGACCACAATCTCGATGATATTGAACAAGACCTTATCGAAGCAGGAATTGACACCAGCGACCTCACACTGCCTGCGACTGACGATACGACGAACACTGACGGTACGACCGGAGATGACAATCCTTCAGACCAAACTGCGGAGGAACTTGCAGAAGAATCTGGATTGGATCTTCCGTTCCTTTCCCCGGTTTCTATGATTGCCGTCATTGTCCTTGCAGGCGTTGTTGCCGGCAGTCGCCGTGATTTCGATTCTGAAGATGGCGAAGAGTGATTGGTTCACCAAGAACGAGAGACGGGGGGTCAAACTATGACCTTACGTCCACCTCGAAGTCGCATAGGTGATGCTGTACGAATATCGGGTACCGTGTTGATTGCGGTTCATTTGTTCTTGTCTGCATGGTTGGTTATTCAATTTGAAGGCCAATATACCGAGGGCCAGCCCGCCCCAACCAATGTTAAGGCCCTTGTTGCAATCGACAAAGAACAAACGCTTATCGATGTGGAAATGGAAAATGCGACGTCTTTTTTATTGTACATGTTGTTTAGAGACTATGAAGAGCCAACGAACTCATCACAGCAAGAGGCACAAGACAACGCAGACGACGAAACCTCCTCTTCTACCAAAGAGGAGAACGCTGAGCCGGTCGAATGGCTCAAAATTGGGCGTAATGCAACCTTGTTTTCTTTACTGTTCATGTGCATTGCTGAGGGCTTAGTTCTTGCAGGAATACCGTTTCGAGCCACAGTACGCGCGTTTGGGTTGACCTTTGCAGCCGCATGCTTTCTCATACTGATGCCCGCATCATACGTCTTGGATTTAGCAGGTGATGACGACGGGGAGGAGGCTGAGGGCGACGAGACAATTGCTGACGAGACCTTCGTTGCACAAACCGAACAGGGTTCGATGGCGCATGAAGAAACGAGCATTGAACGGACGTTTCTACCCACAGGCGTTCGTTTTGAAATGATGTTTAACGGATATGACCTTGGTCTTGTTGAACCTGAGAATTATTCAACGGTACGTAATCAACCACCTGCTGCGAACGATACTGACGCCCAATCTTTTGTCCAATTTGAATCGGTTCTGGATTTGAAGTACGGTAAGAACTTGCCAAGTCTGTTTTTTATACCACTTTTGTGGTATTTTTTCCCAGCAAAACCCCGCGCGCCTGAGCAAGTATCGAGTGAACAAGAATAGTTTTCTGGATTTTTGAAGAATATATTCGATTCACTTAATAATCACAGCATTTAGGGTCTACCATGTCCCTTGCACCAACAGATTATGACTTCGGCTCTCCAGAGAATTATTCATTTGCTACAACCATCACGTGTGCGAACGATGAAGCCCGAGCAATGTTCGTAGAAGGCTATGGGCACATGATCAACTACAACCACGAACAAGCCATCGCCTGTTTTAGTAACGTTGCTGAACTCGACCCTACTTGCGCTATGGCGTGGTGGGGCATCGCTTACTGCGTTTCATCAAATTACAACTGGAGCCCAGGTCTCGGCTCAGGCCACGATTCAATTCAAACAGCCGTTTCACTCAAAGATGGATGTACTGAGCTCGAGCAAGACCTCATCGATGCACTTGCACAGCGCCATTCGGCGGAAGCCCGTGATGCAGCTGACCCAACCGTCCTCAACATGGGTAACAGCCCAGAACTGAATGTGGCTTTCGCCGAGGCAATGGAACCGCTGTACCAAAAATACAGCGGCAACCTCGATGTCACCGCCATTTATGTCGAGGCACTCATGAATTTGAAGGCCTGGCAACTGTGGGATAAGAACACCGCAACAGGCGATATTACGCCTGCTGATGACAACACTTTGCTTTTGGTGAAGGTAATGGAAGATGCTTTTGAAAACATCGAAGGAGCAAAAGAACACGTCGCCTTGTGCCACTTGTATTGTCACGCTCTCGAGTTGTCACCGTTCCCAGAACGCGCTCTACCTGCAGCAGATGTTTTGCGTACGGTCATGCCAGGACTTGGCCACCTTGTTCACATGCCATCTCACATCGATGCGTGGGTTGGCCAGTGGAAGGAAGCAGTTGAATGCAATATCGCTGCGGTTGAAGCAGATGACCGTTATGTTGAATTGACAGGTAACGAATCTCAATTTTACAAGTTCTATCGAATGCACAACCACCACTTCGTCGTTTGGTGCGCTATGTTCGAGGGTCAATACGAAACAGCACTCAAGTACGCTCGTAAAGCGGTCGATACGCTTCCAGCAGGCGATGAGAACTCGGGTGTTCAATTCATGCTTGCAGGTATTATTCCAATGGGGGCTATCTTCCTTGAATCCTATGTCACCATGCCGTGGCACGTTATGATTCGGTTTGGGAAGTGGGACGAGATTCTCGCTGAACCGATGCATTCAGACAAGGACGTCTTCCCGGCAGCTATTGCCACTCAGCACTACGCTCGGGGCGTTGCATACGCATCTTTGGGTAAAGTACCAGAGGCTGAAGCGGAGCAAGCCTTGTTTTACGAGGCACTCAAAAACCCAGCACTTGCTGGACGTGTTCTTCACAACAACCTGATGTATCAAGACCCGAGTGATGGGCCATGTATCCTGTTGGTGAACGCTGCAGTGCTTGACGGTGAAATCGAATACCGAAAGCAATTCCTGGCCAAGGCTCGAGGTGAGGCCTCTGATTTCACCGCAGCCTTTGATCACTTGCGCCGCGGTGTTGACTTGTCTCTCAACCTCGCTTACAATGAACCATGGGGCCAAATGCAACCGGTTCGACACATCCTCGGTGCTTTGCTGCACGAGCAGGGTGAATTCGAAGAGGCTGAGGCGGTTTACCGTGCAGACATCAAACTGTGGAAAGACAACATGTGGGGACTACTTGGTCTCAAACTCTGCCTTGAAGCACGAGGCGATGCTCCTGAGGAACTCGCTGAAGTCACAGCACTGTTCAACGAACGCAGTTCACGCGCTGACATCATACCTGCTAAGACATGTTTCTGTGCGCAAGACAGCGTGGAAAAGAGTTGCTGCGACTGAGTCGTAATCGATTTCACGCTGTAGGCGCAGTCATGCTCCATGAGGTGTTTGGCTTGTGCCAGTCTCGAACTTGATCGGTCTCAAGTCTAATTTGTAATCCATCACCAGCGTCAATTTCAACATCCACCATTTCGAAGGTGACACTGTGTTCGTTGGTACGGAATGTATCGTCGAACAGAATCTCTTGGTCCACGACTGTTCCGTCAAGCGTACGTTCGAGAATAACTCGGACATGGCACTCTTGAAGCGGGTTACGAAGCGAGCATGATTCGCTGCTGCCGTCGTGTTCGACGGTGACGATGCCAAGGTACGATGCCATGCCCTCGGCTGGAATCAAGTCAATGATGGTCGACTTTGCCGTAGGAGCACATACGCACTCCATGTTATCTGATTCAACGAAGGCCACTTTGTCAACAACGATTTCGACGGTTTCAAGTTCGATAGCCTCGAGTGAGGTGGATGTAGCGGTAACCGTGTAGTGGCCTGGGAGTGCATACGAGTGCATCACACGTTCACCTGTTGCAGCATTACCGTCACCGAAATCCCAAGCGACGACATCCCCAGCGAACTTGGTTTCAAACTCAAATTCAAACAAGCGTTCAGTCACGACTTCCTCTTCATCGTTATCGCCTTCATCGATTTCGACCATTGTGTATTCATTGATGCCGAATGTCACCGGTGCAAGAATTGTGAAATTGCCCGATGCAGTCGAATTCGATGTGGAGATGGCCGATAAAGCAGCACCGGATGCAGCACTAAGGAGCAGTAAGAAGACAATCGTAGCCGCGGAGAGTGAGTACTTCATAGTAATAGATTCGATGTTCTGCTTTTGAACATCTGTTTGTATTGGCCTCCCAATCGCCTCTTCCTCGTTTTCTTCAACCCACCCATAAAGCGAACTCAAAACAGCTCTGAGCGACCGGCCTTTGGCGCAACACTACAAGGAAGAGAGTCCTGAGAAATGAGTACGTCATTGAAGGTTTTTGCTGAATCATTCAGATTCAGAACGGTCGGTGTTTTCCGGTTTTCGTAGCAGTAACAGCCCTAAGAGCAACAGGGCAGAGCCGCCGGTACCCATTGCCACATACAACAACACATCTTCTGCAGAGAGAGTTTCATCGTTCTCTTCGCTATCGGATGCCTTGTCATCATTGACGCCAAAACTACTGCCAATGGTTGGAGCAGTTGATGCATTGTGGCTGTCAGTGTCTTTGAACAAGCGAATTGTTGCATTGGCCACGGTTCCATCCGAACGCATATCTTGGTAGGCATAACTGCCCTCAGTCCAGTTTACATCGAACTCAATAACGAAGCTTGTAGTGCATGTTTCGTCGAGTTTGGTATTGTTTCCGTCTCTTTCGCAGTAAGCGTGCAGTTCTCCAGAATCCCAATCATAACTACCGTTGTACAAACCGTCACCATCATGGTCGTAAACCAGTCGGTGGGTCAAGTTTGAGGAATTATCTGTATTGTACCAAATAATCGAATCGTTGTGAAAGATTTCCGGTGAACTTTGGGAAAAGCCGTTTTCCTTGACCAGTACGGTGAACGAACTGGCGGTGTGTGCGCTGGATTGGATTGGAACCAGGAGCACGGCGTTAAGCAAAAGAAAAAGCATCGATAGCGTTGTAATCTTCCGCATAGTACAACCAAGCAACTCTGATTGAAAAACATGGTGTCACACAAAGCAATTGAAATACAACCCCTGCTTGAGTTGAATGATGAAGAGCAGTATTTTGTTCAGAGACAGTGGAGCAGCAGACCGTATCATCACCTATGCATTCGTTGCGTTGGTGGTCATCAGTCTCCTTTCTGCGACAGCCTATTTCGCCTTGGGTGGAGATTCAAAATCGGATAATGTAAGCGCTGAATCAGAGTGGATTGACCCGGTGGTGGAAATCGAGGATGAACAGCACAGCCATACCGACCTATTGGCACACCGTTTGAAGACCGACAATATGCAACTCATTGACTATCACAACTTGAACTGTGATGGCAATGTTGCACCTCCTGCTGAGCTCGACAACGTGGCTGGACGCCCGTGCTCTCCGGAATACAAGAATGTCGGACCAACACCTGGTGATTCGTCAGAAATTGCCATTGAAGGTAACTTTTTGGAAGATTGTGTGAAGAATCCGGACGGAACCGGCGGCTGCTATGCCTATGTTTCCTCATACAATCAATTCGAAATCTTGGACATCTCTGAGCCAAACAACATTGTGTTGCTCTCGACGTATTACGCTGAGATTGGCCGCATGATTGACATCAAGGTCACCCCTGATAATAACTGGGTGCTTGTCAACCACGAATTGACCAACAGCGACCTCGACCCAATTCCAAATGATGATGATGCAAACAGCGGTGCTAACCGACTGGACGTCATTTCAGTGGTCAACAAGAACGAACCAATCAAGGTCGCAGAATGGAACAACCCACCGGCAGGATTCCACAACCAAGACATGCATGTAGATTGTGATTGGGAGCCGGCAAACCCTGCTTGGTCGATTGAAGAATGCCATCTCTTCCTCTACGGAGCAGACCCTTATCCAGAAATGGTTGAAGGCGATTCAGGAACATTCTACAAAGGGACTCAAATTTTCTATGTCCCTCTCGGCTTTGAGTCATGGAATCCAACAGCCACCGATGAACAACAAAACGACAGC
>JAKMGM010000061.1 GCA_022424925.1 Candidatus Poseidoniaceae archaeon
GTATGGTTCTTGACGCTCTCAACAAGATTCCTGGCGGAAAGAATACCAACTATGCCAGCGGTGATGAAATGATTTTCACCAAAGCCCCAACCCGTGCACCTGAAGGTGCTACAGGTTTCAGTAACTACGAATGCACCCGTGGTGCATCGCAATTCTACATTCAGGGCGGCGGTGAAGGTCGCGGAAAGAATCCATACCGTGTATCGATTCGTTCACCGATGTTCATCACAATCCCTTATGTTGCCAAAACGATGATTGGCTACAAAATCGCGGACATTCCTGCCATCATGGGCAGCTTCGACCCGTGCATTGGAGAAACGGACCGTTGAGGTGAGCAGTTATGGATGACATCTACGATTTACGCAGCCTTTTCCTCGGAAAAGACAGCCTTGTCTCTTCCCTGATTACCTCCGCTCTTGAGGGTACACCTCTTGAAGAAAGTTCAGGGGATTTGGCCTTCTTGGCAGGAACATTTGCTGTTGTCAACATTGTCTTCCTTATGCTGTTTTTCAGCCAATTTGCTATCCTTTGGATTGAGCGGAAGGCCGTTGCTCGAATGAACGACCGCCGTGGTGCTACGACCGCACTCCGTTCGCTTTGGGTTGGTGAAAACGGAGTAACTGCAGGCGAATGGTGGAAGATGCTTCCATTCGGTGGCGGCATTGTTGGTGCCATCAACAAGTTCCTCAACAAGAAATTTGGAAACAGTGATGAAAAATTCGCAACCGTCGACCGCGTCAACAACCGCTCGTGGATGGGCTATTCCATTCTTCCCGGGTTCTTCCAAAACGTGGCTGATGGAATGAAGTTTCTCCTCAAAGAGCACATGGTTCCACGCCGAGCGGACAAACTCATCTTCGAAGTCTCACCCTTCCTTATTGTCTCGTCGACACTTCTGATTCTCGGTATTATCCCACTTTCCAGTGGCATTTATGCCACGAACCCGGACCTTTCGATTCTCTACGCTATTGCAATCTTTGGCATCGCCCCAATCGGCGTGTTCTTCGCCGGTTGGTCGTCGAACAACAAGTACACACTCATTGGCGGCATTCGATCTGCCGCACAACTCACTGCTTACGAAATTCCGCTGTTGCTGACACTGCTGTCCGTGGCGATTCTGTCGGGAACATTCAACATTATCGAAAGCATTCACTTTCAACACGCTGCAGGTTCATGGAATCTTTTCTTGATGCCACTCGGCGCAGTCCTGTTCTTGGTGACGATGATTGCTGAGGTTGAACGCGTTCCGTTCGACATGCCTGAAGCAGAGGCAGAACTGGTTGAAGGCTGGTGGACTGAATACGGTGGAATGCGATTTGGTATGCTCTTCATGGCGGAATACATTCGAACCTATGCAGCCTGTTTCTTGTTCACTCACTTCTTCTTGGGCGGCTGGCATCTACCATTCCAAGGCACCATCAGCCAAATCCCAATTCTTGGTGACGCATATGTGCTTATTCCGGGGGCTGTTGTTGTTCTGCTCAAAACGTGGCTTGTGTTCCTCGTCGTCTTCGTTTGGGCACGTTTCTCCCTCGCTCGGATTCGAACCGACCAAATCCTTGAATTCGGTTGGAGGATGCTTTTGCCACTCTCAGTGGTTCAAGTCGTACTTGCAGTCGTGTATCGGTTGTACCTCTTCGCCCCTGAAAACATGAACTATGCTGCAGAAGGCGGCAATGCATGGGATGCTTTCGGAATTCCAATGCTCGTTCCACTCGCCACAACGCTTGTTTGGTTGGGCGTGTTCTTTGTACTTCTCAACGATGAAGACAAGGACGCAGCACCAGATCGAATGTATCACGTTTACACATTACAGCCCGCGGGAACGCACACTCCGGGAAAGGACTGAGGTGATTTAGTATGCCAATGCACCCACACGCAAAACCGAATTTTAGAAACCTGTTCTGGTACCCGTTTAAGATAACCCTCATCACAGCCCTCAGGACGTTTCCGTTCTTTGGAAAGATGTTCGGAAAGAGATTGGCTTGGGGTTACCACAACACTGAACACCCTGAATTCCTCGATGATGGAAGCAAGTCACGAGCGGGCAAGACCTCGGAATTCAATGACATTAGCGTCCAAACGTTTGCGCCCGACCGCGTGACATCGGACTTGTTCCCTACGCTTTGGAAGCCGCAAACCGTTCAATATCCATATGAACGACTTGAAGAGATGGAACCATGGCTGTTTGTTCCCGGCAACTACAACGGCCGAATCGGGGTTATCTGGGAAACATGTACTGCGTGCAAATTGTGCGTATCAGCATGTCCGAACGACTGCTTGCATATGACCACTGAACTCCGTGTTGACGTTCTGGACGGAGCGGACGGTGAACACGGTGGCATGGGCGGCGAACTCGAAGTCGGTGGCCATGCGGCCACTCTACTGCCTGAAGTTGTGGCAACATTGGACGACTTCAACCACGTCACAGCCCACACCGAGACACCAAATGAATGGAGATTCGGCGAGGTGCTTGACCTGTCGGGCTCTACAGCTACAGTGCGTTGGAACGACTCTGGAGAAGAGGTCGAAATGGACCAATCCGAGTTGCGAGTCGCTGATGACCAGATTGTATCCGGCCGAATTGATTTGGGCCGTTGCATGTTCTGCGGATTGTGCATGGAAGCATGCGGATTCACGTCCTTTTTCATGACCAATGAATACGATGGAATGTCTGGTTTTACTCGCCAAGAACTTTGGATGGACGCCAGCAGAACACGAGTTCTCCCTGGAATCCATCAAGAAGCCGTTGATACTGAGTTAGCCAAGCGTGCAACCAAAGAACGCACCAAGCGAGCAAAGAAGGCAGCAAAAGCTGCTGAAGCAAAGGCAGCCGAGGAGAGTGCTTGAGATGGACATCGCAAGTGTTGCTGAAACGGGAGTTTTCTTTTTGTTCGCAACAATTGCGATTTTGGGCGCTTTAGGGCTTGTATTGGCTCAACGGGTGGCTCATTCCATGCTGTCTCTGATTTTTTCATTCATGGCCGTCTCTGGAATTTTCATTCTTTTGGGTGCTGAGTTCTTAGCAGCAATCCAGATATTGGTGTATTTGGCGAGTGTCGGTTTGGTTGTTTTATTCGGTATTATGCTGACTCGTCGACAAATCCTTGAGGAGGACTTTGAATGAAACTTATTTCGCTTTTCACACGTATTGGTTTACTCGCTTTGGGTATGATTCTGGTTTCAGTGCTGAGCGCTGATTCTGTTTGGGCTGACAGCAGCGAGGAATACCCGACAACGAGCGGATTGGCCGATTCGCTGCTAACAGACTGGGCGCTACCTTTACTCATACTTGGTGTCCTCATGTCGATGGCTATGATCGGTGCTGCGTATCTTGTTCGTGATGAGCGAATGGAAAACCTTCTTTGGGAATTCGGAGGTGAAGAGGAATGATTGATCCAGCATTGGTTTCAGCTCTCTCTGCGCTGATGTTTGTCATCGGCCTTGGCGGTGCTTTCACCCGTAAGAACGCGATCATTGTCCTCATGTGCATAGAATTGATGCTCAATGCAGCGAACATGCAATTCGCTGCTGCTGCTGTCCACCACGGCGATACTACCGGGTGGGTCTACACGCTTTTTGCCATTGCAATAGCAGCCAGTGAGGTCGCAATCGGCCTGGCTATTTTCCTCGCTGTTTACGGCCAACACGAAACAATATCACTGGACGATGTGGATGTCCTGAAGAACTGAGGTGTTTGAATGGCAGGTGCAGAAGTTACGACGACAATCAATTCTCAATGGCTGGACTTCGCTCCACTCATCATTCTTCTTCCAATGGTTGCTTTCGCAGTCATTTTATTCCTAGGCCGGGTCTTCAACGGCAATCCTTTTTGGAAGAATACGCTCAAAGAGGGAGGACTGATTGCTCTTCCTGTCATGGGTGCCAGTTTGGTACTGTCGCTGCTTTTGATTTCAGAATTCTTAGAAGGGTTCAACCCACTGAAAGTGTTTGACCCTGAGGTCGTGGATAAAATCGCATGGGTAAACACAGCGGTTTGGAACGGCGGAAGTACGGTGACGCCAGTATCGCTTGGTTTCGGGATTTATGTCGACCACGTAACGGTCATGCTTCTGTTTGTGGCGGCTTTCCTGTGTCTTCTCATCAACACCTTCAGCATTGGCTACATGAACACTGACCCAATCAACGATAACCGCAACCATCGTTTCTATGCTGAATTCGTACTGTTCTGTTCCGGGATGCTCGGCATGGTACTTGCGGATTCGTTCCTTTGGCTGTTTATCTTCTGGGAAATCATGGGTCTGTGTTCCTACCTTCTAATCGGCTTTTACTACGAACGCCCAAGTGCTGCGTCCGCTGCAAAGAAGGCGTTCATGACAACCCGTATTGGTGACGTGTTCTTGATGATTGGATTGGTAATGCTCTGGGATTTGTTCGGCTCTCTCGACTATGCTGTCGTGTTCAATGATGCGAACATCGAAGCGGTTGCGGAACAATCAGCAGGTACACTTCAATGGGCACTCGGTTTGATGTTTATCGGGGCTGTGGGCAAGTCTGCCCAGTTCCCGCTCCACGTTTGGTTGCCGGATGCAATGGAGGGGCCAACGCCTGTTTCAGCACTCATTCACGCCGCAACCATGGTCAACGCTGGATTGTATCTTGTTGCTCGCATGTTCCCATTCTTTGGTGCAGAGGCGCTGCATGGCGACCTCGAGGATTTAGCATTCATCATCGCAGCAGTCGGTGGAATCACAGCGGTCATGGCTGCAGCGATTGCATTTGTTCAAATGGATTTGAAGAAAGTTCTTGCGTACTCGACAATGAGTCAACTGGCCTATATTTTCACTGGACTTGGATGCGCAATGTACCTCGCAAATACGCTTGATTGGCACCATGACAAGGATGCGCATTACATCGTCGTGGTTGCGTTCGGTGCTGCTCTGTTCCACCTTTTCAATCACGCTATGGCAAAAGGAATGCTGTTCATGGCCAGTGGTTCGGTCATACACGAAGTCCATCATGCACACCACCATCTCCATCATGACGACCATGGAGATGACCACCACGACGATCACTTTGATGCTCAATCGATGGAGAACATGGGCGGTCTTGCCTCGAAGATGCCAATCACTGCGACAGCCATGCTTGTCGGCTCTGCTTCGATTATGGGTCTGCCTCTTATCGGCGGATTCTGGTCGAAGGAAGGCATCATTGCCAACGCTTGGCGAGTCGCACAAGACGACCCGCGCTTCTTCCTACCTGCAACGTGCGTACTGCTCGGTGCTGCAATGACTGGATTTTACATGTCGAGAATGTGGCTCAAAACCTTCGCTGGTAAACCAAACAACGAGGTTGCAGCGCACGTCGGTCCTACCAATACATGGATTAAGACGCCGTTATTCATTCTCACCTTCGTGACCCTGTCCTCCGTAATCTTCGCTGGAATGGGCTTCACCCATTGGGCTTCTGACTCCTCGTATGCATTCCTTTCTGAGAAGAACCTCTTGGAAGGTATCGTTTACGAGATGGAACACGCATTTGCGAACTCCGATGCTTTCTTCTTCATTCTCACTTACGTGGCTATTTTCTTGGGCGCTGTTGTTGGGCCCGGCCTTGCAATGGCCTTGTACGGTGGCAAACTTGCTGACGGTGAAGAGGCGAAACCCTGGATGCGTCCAGTGATTCAACTCAGTAGCTGGGTCAACAAACGCTTCCACTTCGATAATTCTGCCTTCGCTGAATCGAGTCTCGCAACGGCTCTTGAGCACCGCCTCTACATTGACGAGTACTACGACAAAGCAATGGTTAACATCGTGGCAGGATTCTCAAACAAGGCTGCTGAAGCTGACAGTGAAGTTATTGATGGAACCATCAAGGCCATCGAAAGCGGCTCGCAAACCCTGTCTTCTATCGTTCGTTCAATGACGACAGGGTCAGCTCGTGACTATATTTTGATGGTAGCAGTCGGCACATTAGCGATTTTCATGCTTGTATGGGGGGTGGCTTGAATGCAAGATTGGATTTCATTGCCGCTGGTTGGTTTCCCGCTCATTTCGAGTCTCTTACTGCTTGCATTTGTCTCCAGAGCGAGCGCTTCGATGCGTGAAAAACTCTCGAACCCAATCCGAATGGCATGCCTAATATTTTCACTTGTTCTTCTCGGCATCACGACTGGAATGTTCTTCCAATATTTCGGGGATATCAGTTGGGAAGGAATCGGCTTTAACCAGTATGAATATTATCATCAATACACCTGGATTGAATCGCTTGGAATCCACTGGACTGTGGGATTGGATGCCCTTTCGTTCCCGATGGTTTGGTTGACAACGTTCCTTCTTCCCGTGACGATTGTTGCGACATGGAACGAAAAGAACGGAGCTACCTATTTCCCAATTGTGTTGGCAATGGGAGGCGCTTTGATTGGTGTCTTTGTAGCCCTCGATTTGTTTATGTTCTATGTGTTCTGGGAATTGACACTCATTCCTATGTTCTTCCTCATTCTGGTATGGGGCGGTGCTGACCGAAAGTATGCATCACAGAAATTCTTCATCTATACCTTCACCGCCTCAGTCGTGATGTTGCTTGGTTTGATCACGCTCTATTTCTTCCAAGACCCTTCAAATCCTCTGCAATACGCTGGCTCAATGACCGGTCGAAGTTTCGATATTCCGACCATCACGCAGCACGCTTTCTCTGAAAACAGCAACGGAAACTGGTACCTCGGCTCGAGTATTCAGAAGGTTCTGTTTGCCATGCTCATGCTCGGGTTCTTGGTCAAATTACCAGCCGTTCCGTTCCACACTTGGTTGCCTGATGCGCACGTTCAAGCACCAACAGGTGGTTCAATGCTGCTTGCGGGTGTCATGCTCAAAATGGGTGCATACGGTATGTTCCGTTTGCCAATTAGTCTGTTCCCTCACGCACTGGAGTACTTCCAACTCACTCTCATGGTGATTGGAATGGTTTCTTTGGTTTGGGGGGCTATTGTATGTCTTGGCCAAACCAACCTCAAGAAGATGGTTGCGTATTCCTCAGTATCGCACATGGGTGTCATTCTCATCGGTATTGCAACCATGCAACCCATGGGCTGGGCGGCTGCTTTGTTCATGATGTTTGCACACGGTATCATCAGCCCAATGCTGTTCGCTGTGTGTGGTGCGTTCAAACACCATTACCACAGTATGGAAATTGGCGCCATGCGAGGAATGGCCAAGCATTCTCCTTGGATTGCTACATCAATGATGTTCGCATGGATGGCGTCTCTCGGGCTGCCATTGCTTGCAGGATTCGTGGCTGAACTGATGATGCTCATCGCTCTTTGGTACTTCATTGAAGCGAACGGTTGGAGCGTTTTCTGGATGGTTGGACCTGCACTGGTTCTTGCCATCACTGCAGCGTATTACCTCTGGTCCATGCAACGCACAATCTTCGAAGGCGGTGACGAAACTCAACCGCCTGCATCGTTGCACGGCGAACCAATTCCTGACCTTGCTTCGCCTGAAAAAGTGGCCATGCTCATTTTGGCAGTGTTCACCATCCTGTTTGGTGTCATGCCTTGGATTGGCTTGGACATGATGCACGATTGGACGAAGCAAATTTTCGACGGATTGGTTTTACCAATTCTTGGCGACTTCAACGGAGGTATCTGAAATGTCGAGCATAACTGAAGTTGAACCGTTCGGTGATGGATTCGTTGAGGCTTTGGGGCCTGAACTGATTCTGTTTGCAGGTATGCTCCTGCTCATCATCATTCCGAACCTCGGCAAGGGAACATTCCGAATTCCCGGGACGCAGATTCGACTCCCCTGGCTCTTTGGTGGTCAGCGTTTCAAGAGTATCAGTGACCCGCGTCTTCCTGCTTGGATTGCCACCTTGACGCTTGGCGGAGCGTTCCTGAGTGTTCTATACGGCTTCAGCGAAGGACTTGACCGCGTTGCCATCGT
>JAKMGM010000140.1 GCA_022424925.1 Candidatus Poseidoniaceae archaeon
CACCTCGAACGTTTTGGTATGGTCGATGTACAGTCCTATTTCGAAACCGGCCCATCCTTCGCCTTGCCGCGTTAGGTCTTCAAACATCTCAGAGTGAAGAAAACTCGCCAAATCTTCTGAACTGTAAAAAGAGCATAGCATCGTAAGCGTATCGAGCAATCCACGTGATTTCGGTGGAAGATTTGAGGGAGGGTCTGCGAGCTCTTGCGCTTTCACCATGGTAAATTTCGGTGATTCTTCCGCCATGTCGCTCGCAGTTTACGCCGAGCAATAACCCTAACTCAATCTACCAAGGCAAAATTTGGCCATCGTATTGTATGAATTCTCCAGAATTTTCGAGTGTTCGCGTCGACAGAACATGCCGCATACCCAATATACTCTCTGGGATTTCAACAGGTGCTTTGTCGCCACCCATGTCGGTTTTCACCCAGCCCGGGTGCAGTATTGCGAATGTGATGTTATCTTCTCTTGCTTCTTTTTTCATTGCAACTGTAAACATGTTGAGTGCGGTTTTACTGGCTCTGTAGGCGTACGAGCGCCCGATGTGACAGTCGTCAATTGAGGCCATGAGGCTGCTAATCATAGCAACCCTCGTCAAAGAGCTGTGGCTCATTTTCTCATACAGTGCTTTGACAACTCGTACCGGCCCAAGCGCATTGATGTCGAGAACCTCGAGCGCCCACTTCTCGTCAATTTCTTGCAAGTTCCTCCATCGACCGTCAGCCACCCCCGCGTTGTTGACCAGCATGTCGATTTTGTTTGGAGCATGTTCAGCAAATGCTTCGACAGATTCGTTTGATTGAACATCAAGAATATGCGTTGTCAATCGTTCATGTTCTAACGATACTAATCGTCCAGGCTCGCTACGGTATCCAGCGTAGACATGCCAACCCTCCTCGAGAAGTTGACTGACCCATTCCGCTCCCAATCCTCTGTTTGCACCTGTTATCACTGCGGTCTTCATGCTTCTTGCACAAGGCAACCGTTCAAGAAGTTTTCAATATCAGCATTGCACACATTCTAGTAACTGAAATCCGAAGAGGTCAATTTCTCAAGATTCATCGACCTCTTCGGCCGCCACCGCCCCGTCCACCTCTGCTGCGTGATGAACCGCCTCTACTGCGCGATGAACTTCCGCTACTGCGTGATGAACCCCCGCTCCTGCTGCTTGAAGTGCTCTTTGAACGCGTTAACGGGTTGTTGGATTGGGGGGGCGAACTATCCCCCATGTAGTAGTTATTTTGCTGATATCCGCCTTGATTTCCAGGGTGGTATCCATTGTTTTGATTCCAGCCGTTTTGATTTCCGTTGTAATGAACATGTTGGTTGGAACGAGTTGAAGAATTGCCTCTGAACATTACAATCATTGCGACAACAACGCCGGGAACCCCCAAGCAACAAACCATACTCAGTAAAACCTCGCCGAGTGCAGATTCTCCCCCTTCAACCTCGGGCGAACCTTCGAGGATTGGTGGCGTCATCCAGTCTCCGGGTTCGGGCTCAATGTAGGGGTTTTGATACCAAAACTCACGAACATCTTCTGCGAGCAAGTCAACCATTGGCTCCAAAGCCTCAGCCCAGTTTGAATCGTTCAAGTCATTAAAAATTGAATTTGGTAGTTTTGATTCCCAACGCTCAAGAACATCTGAGTACTCTTGCCAGAAATCACCTCCAGTATATGCCCAATCGTAACCTTCTCCAGATTGGTTAACGGCCAACACGATTAACAACCCGTCTTTCCATTCTTGGTCTCCAACTTGCCATTCATCGAAGAGCAGAGTTGTGTATTCATTCAAACTCATATTCGTATCATTTCCGGATGTGAAATCATCTGTCGAGTTCAGTATAGCGACTGCCAACACCGTACCCATATCGTAATCTAGATCATCACATGCCATGTTAATGTCTTGCTTTTCTTGAGCGTTCAATGCTCCAACCAAGTCTGTAATGTAAATCGAGGATTCCTCTTCTGGGTAGGTTATATCAGATTGCGCGGTAGGAATAAGAAGTACACCTATTGCCACGACACCAATCAAGAAATATTTTTTCTTCGGAATATGAGTTACCATCGGCTTTCACCTATCGATACCCCCTTAGAGATTTAATGTTCGGTCGTTTTTTCGAAGAGGGGGTGAATTTCCTTCAATGGTAGCAAAAACCAACCACAACATAGCCTTTCATTGCATCACAGGCTCGTACAGAGTAGAAGTGAACAGAACATTTGAACACTACCTGCTTTCAAACCATATCAGGGTTCACATTGATTGGTCGAAGAATATAGCCACCTCATCCAGCGTTTTACGATGGATGTTGGGGACACAAGCATCTTCTTTTGGATAACCAACGGGCATCACGAGCATGGCCTCTTCGTGGTTTGGACGTCCGAGTAAATCTCGTAAGAATCCCATTGGTGAAGGGGTGTGTGTTAGCGTGACCAGACCCATATGATGCACGGCTTGGATGAACATTCCAGCGGCGATTCCACAGGATTCTGTAGCGTAGTAGGTGGGGCCCCAATCGCCGTTTGGCCGCTTGCGTTTCTTTTGTTTGAACAACACCACAATCCATGGTGCGTCGGTGAGATGTTGCTTGATGGTATCAGTCCCTAAAGGCGCCAAGACTTCCGACCAAGCCGCAGGCATACGTTGACTGTACGTTTTTCGTTCCTCGGCTTCAGCAGCCTCTCGAAGTTTTACCTGGAGGTCTTGGTTACGAATAGCGACCCATGTCCACGGTTGAAGATGAGCTCCGTTCGGAGCGGTTGAACCCGAGAGTATGGCCGCTTCGATGAGCCGCCGATCGACATCTCGTGTGGAAAAGTGTCGGGTGGTTCGCCTCAGTGCTAATTCATCGTAGTTGGCTTTCGCTCGTTCAAGCATGTCCACGTTAGGGCGCTCAGTCCAGTGAAGTTGAATGAATGATTCCTCGTCCATGTCGCTCGTTCCAAACACAGGCACGCAGTTGATAAGAACACTGAATGAGCCAGCCTAACCAATCAACGCTTTTTACACCGTCATAAACGTGTATTGGCCGAATCTATGAGGCCTCGAACACGACTATGGTTTCGATTTGTAGTGGTGCAGGAGGCAGGATTCGAACCTGCGAACCGTTACGGACTGGGACCTCATCCCAGCGCCTTTGACCAAGCTGGGCGACTCCTGCGGTGGCCTTTCCTCGCAACTCGCGTATATCAATTCCGCGACTTATTCTTTAGCGACGGCAAACCGAAAAAGCGGCACTGAAAATCGATTAGGCAGATTGTCTATTCGCACTGAACTTCAAGGCATTCTACCACGCATTCGTAACCACGTTTCACTACCAAACATCAGCCCATACATCGATGCGAGCCACAAGGTTGGCCTGCTCCAACGTTCAATTTCATCCGCAGGTAAACCCCCTTGGCCTAAGATCAGCAGCATACACAACCACACTAAGGTAAAGCCGTGCAAACCCCACCGTACGCCTGACATTATTTGCGATGAATTTGCTTTCATTTCGGTAATTTCGACTTCAGTAAGGACGGCAGTCATGCCTTTGAGTTTGTCAAGTGCCGAACCTCCATTCCATCGAATTCGACCGAGTTGAAACCGGTGTGCAATTTCGATGAATGTGAATGTCGTAACCCAGACCACGACGATTTCTAGCAACGGTTCGGCACCTCGTAAATCGAGTGAACCAAAGCTTGCCCAAACCAACAATCCCCATAACCAGCCAATGAGTACGACTTGGAACGTGCGAGCAAATTTCGTGAGGCGATGGAGCAGTTCCGCATCGTGCGAAAGCAATGTTTCCAGTGTGATGACAAGGCCAGTGATGCCCGACAAACTCATACTGAGTACGAGCCACCACCAGTCAATCCCCCCGTCTCGCCATGCAAGCATTAGGGCAATCATCGTCCAAGCAAGAACAACGATTGAAGCAATGTTCGCAGCAGCCTGCATAGTGTACAGTGGGTCTCGGCCGTCTTTGAGCACAGCAAAGCCCCCCATGAG
>JAKMGM010000145.1 GCA_022424925.1 Candidatus Poseidoniaceae archaeon
TGTTGACACCTGTTCAAGCAGGCGATGTATCCGTGTCCCAAAGCGAACCTGCTGAAGACCCAAAACAACCCAACGCCAACAACACCACGATGTACATGTGGAGCAACGGCATGGCGACCGAATGGACCCACTTCAACATGAACGAGACCGAATCGGTTGAAGAAGGTGAGTTGTTCGAAGAAAAGGACAACGGCGTTATCAATATCAAATACCGATTCACAATGGATCCAACCCTCGACAAGCGACTCAACATGACATTAGGTGGCGAAATCCGCGGTAACTTCAACGTGTATTACGAGGGTGATATCGACAACGGTGGCGACGGCAGTTGCAACAACGATTGCGAATACCTCAACATCACCGTTTACCGTGGCGCAAGCAAAGTCTACCAGCACACCGAACAACCGTGGCCTGCTGGCAATTGGAAAAGCATCGTGTTCTCCTACACCATCAATGAAGAAGACGGCCACAATGTCTGGGATTCCACCAACGACAACCCAATCGTTGAAGTCACCATGAAGGTCAAGGGTGATTATCAAGAAAATAACGTTTTCTTCGCCAGCGGAAATGCTGCTGCATTTGGATTCAAACTCGGCGAAGAAGCACGGGTCGAACTACCAATCGATGAGTCCTCCTGGAGTGAAGACTTCCAAGCAGGCATGGACGACTCAATGGCGAGTGAAGATACACCTGGATTCACACTCGTCGTCGCTTCAGCAGCCATTGCAATGGCGGTCTTTGTCAACATCGGCAAGGAAGAAGAGAACGAAGCGTGATTCAACGCATCGTTTGAATGGCTTGTGCGATTGCTTCAGTCGTAAGCGGAACTGCTTGCTGTTCTCCAGATTCTAAGTTCTTGACCATGGCCTGGTTGCTTTCAAGGTCTCGGGGGCCGACAACAACCGTGAATTGGCATCCTATCGAATTGGCCCATTTCATGGCCTTTGGAATCTTTCGACCGCGTAATTCCAATTCAATTCGTTCACCTGTGTTACGCAAACCGGCAACGATGGGCAAAACAGGAACGGTGTCAATGCCGAACGGGATGAAGGCAACCAAGCCTTTCGAATCGTGTTCACCCGGGACTACTTCACTGCGCTCACTGGCTTCTGCTTGTGCTTCAAGTGCGAGCAGAACACGGTCAAAACCAAGTCCAAAGCCACAACTCGGGTCAAGGTCAGGTAGACCAAACAGATGAAGTAACTTGTACGAGCCACCACCAAGCACTTGACCTTCGCCACCCAATTCAGGTACCTTGACTTCAAACACCATTCCAGTGTAGTAATCTAAGCCTCGTGCGACCGTCAAATCAACCGCCAGTGATGGAGGTGCAGGAGCCAATGCAGAGACAGCAGCGAGGGTTGTTTGCAAATCATCGAGTGCTTCGAGTGAAACACCAGCGAGGGATGAAAGGATTTCTCTGGCCGGTTCAAGCGTTTCAATACCGCCTTCGAGGTTCGATAACGCTCGGAGAGGTGCTGCATTGTCGGGGTCGATGCCGTTGGCTGTGAACAATGTGGCAAGACCTGCATCGTCACCTTTGTCCAAGAAGCGCATAGCGCTGGCCACTGGCGGTTCAGTTGCACCTTCAGGCGTATCACTGGAGAGTCCAAGACCTGTGAGTGCTCCCTTGAGGATGCCAACGTGACCAATCCGAAGTTCCCAGTGTTCCAAACCGCACGCATCAAGCATGTCAATGGCCAGCGCAATGACCTCGGCTTCAGCCAGCGGTCCTGCTTCTCCAATCAGTTCAACACCGTATTGGAAAAACTCGCGATACCGTCCCTTCTTCGATTCTTCATATCGATAGCACTGACCGTAGTAGGATAGACGGAGTGGCTTTTGCAGCATCTGCATACCCTCCTCTGCAATCATGCGCATGACCGGTGCCGTAAGTTCAGGTCGCAGCGTCAATTGACGCTCACTTTTGTCTTCAAAAGCATACAGTTGAGATACGATTCCAGGTCCTGATTTGGCCGTGAACAAATCCAACGATTCGAAAATCGGCGTTTGGATACGAGAAAAACCGTGACGCAAAGCACGCTCTTCGAGGAGACGCTCAAAGGCTAAGCGACGCGCCATCACCTTTGGAGTGAAGTCTCGGGTTCCACGAGGGCGTTGCACCATGAACCTTCCACGAACCGACTGTTCATCACCTCTTCGCTCCAGAAAGTGAGCAAAGGGGGTGTTTCGAACTTCATTCCTCTTCGAGGTTTGTGAACCAATTATCGCTCCAATCCGAAGCTTCAGCAGTTGCCTCTTGTTCAGCAGGCCATGCGGCCGTCTCCTCGACTGGCGTCAAACCAATCAGTGCGTCAAGGTCGGGTGCTGGTGGAATTGAATCCTCAACCGCCACAGCCTCTTCTGCGGTGGTGTGTTCGAGTGGCAATTCTGGAAGTGGTTCATGTTCCGCAAGAACCACGCCTTGGTCTTGACGAACTTCAATTCGCTCTTCTACATGAAGGATCGAATCGTCAAACGCTTCGATGATGGGGTCTGCAAGTGCTGCCTCAGCATCGGGTGCGGGGCGAGATTGTTCGAACGTTTCGGCCTTCTCAGGCTGTCGTTCAAGGTCAAACGCAGCGAATGCATTGGATACTTCACTGGTCGGAGGAGGGAGGGCTCGTGCTCGCTCTTCAGCCTTCTTTCTCTCATAGAGGGCTTTTTCTTCAAGCGCTGCTTTTTCTTGAGCCATTTGTGCTTCAACAGCGCGCCACATGCGAGTCTCTTGTTGTTTTTTGGCCAGTGTTTCTTCACGCTCAATTTGCGCTGGACTGGGCCGGTCGTAACGTTTCCAAAACCACCACGAAATGAAAATGAGAACCAGGGAGACAAGCAGGCCGATAGCCAGCGTCTCGACAAGGTCGTCCACTCACTCACCTCAAGCAAGTTCAGCTTCTATGGTGTAATCTTTCGACAGGTGTTCAAACCCTGGAGCCACTTCTCCAACAGCGACGACCAATTCATCATCGCCACCTGGCAGTGTGGTGATGTCTGCATCCGCCCCTTCGGGGATGTTTCGGTACAGTGGGCGTCGAATGAGGAACTTATTGAAGAAGATAAACAGCGTTGCAACAACACCCCAAAACAGCAGAATGATTGACAAGCCCTTCGGATTCGATGGGTCCCAAACGTTTGGCGTATTTGCGACCATGTCGGTGAAGTACGAAATCATCAAGACCGAAAACAAGATTGGGAATGCCAAATACATCAGTAAGTCCCACCAGCGTCCAACTTCCATATCGTTATCGCCGGTGTTGATGAAGTCGTCACGGAATGCAGAGACACCAAAGCCGAGGTAACCACGGAAACCGGGAGGAGCAACACCTGCTTCGACGCCGGACTTCCAGCGCATGTATCCGTACTTCCAAATCGAGAAAGCGATGAACAGACCGGAGAACATGAGACCATAGCCCCAGATGTGGTCCTGAACTTCTAAGAACTCGGGGAACGCAACACCGCTGCTGTCGAGTTTCACCCACATGATGGCAGATGGCAGGCCGAAAAAGAACAGGGCCGTGCCAGTGAGTGCAACAGACTTCCCACGCTCATAGCCGTGGTCAACGAAATTACGAACACACAATTCCACAGTTGAAATCATCGAAGTCATTGCAGCGAACGATAACGCAAGGAAAAATCCAGCCATCATAAACAGCGGACCAATCGGTGCGAATGGCGCTTGTGCGAATACTTCTGGCAGGGCAAGGAACGTGATCGCTGATGAGCCGCCGGTAACCGTAGCCAACGGGTCTGGATTCACTGCAAAAATGGCCGAGAGAACGGCGAGTCCTGCAATAATCGAGATGCTGTTGTTGGCCAGTCCCATCGTGAATGCGTTGAGGACCGTGTCCTCATCTTTGCTCATGTAGACAGCGTACGTGATACACATACCCATTCCTGCAGAACACGACCATGCGGATTGCGATAAGCCGTTAATCCAGACTTCGGGTTCGGAAAGCATGTCAAAATCGACAGTGAACATGAACAAGGCGCCGTCAAGCGTGCCGTCTGAGAAGTCCATCCACAGTGAGAGGAACAACGTCAAGAACAGCAATGCGAACAGGGAAATCATAAGGTAAAAGTTGACCTTTTCAATGGCTTTAGCACCTTTCCATATTGCGGCAAGCGTCAAAGCGATGACCAAAAACTGGAAGAAAATAACTTGCCCAGGGTTCTGCAAAAACGCGTTCCAAACTTCGGTTGTGTCAACGCCCTCGCCATTCAGTGCACCAGTGATTCCAAGTTGGAAATACTTGATGGTCCAGCCTGAAACAACGGCGTAGTAAAAGCCAATGGCTGTAGAAATCCAAGCGGTCCACAATCCCATCCAAGCGAATTTCTTACCAGCGAAAATTCGGAATGTACCAATGGTACCCGTACGGCTTCGCTTACCCATGGCGTATTCAGCAATAACCAGAGGTATTGACCAGATGAACAGGAAAAACAGCCATGGAACCAAGAACGTCCCACCGCCGTTCGCTCCAACCATTCGCGGGAAACGCCAAATGTTCCCCGTACCGATTGCAGCACCAATTGATGCGAAAATGAGACCCATACGGCCGTTGAATTGGTCGGAACCTTCTGCCATTCAGAACCCTCCTCAAGCTGTTCCCGAGTCAGCGTCGTCTTCTTCGTCCTGATCTTCAGAGGATTCAGGTTGAGCCAAATCAATCTCTTCCTCATCGGTCAGCATCATTCGCAAACATACTGCTAATCCGCCCCAAACAAAGGAAGCGGTGAGCCCGAACATGAACAAAGAGCCGAGGAAACTACCGTATGCCGCACGGTATGAAAGGTCAAGAACGAAATATTGTCCATCCGCAGGATATTGGTAGAAATCGGAGCCTGCAAGGGTCGTTACAGACGCCTTGTAGTGCAATTTCCCGGTCGCAGTTTCTGAAATCGGAATCATGCCGCGCAGAATTGTTCCGTTGCCGTTTGAAGTTGTACAGCCGTTTTCAATGGCCATAACATCGACCGATTTCCACGCTGTAGTTGCCCATTCTCGAGGGCCAAAATCACTCTGCATGCGGCTTGGCTTCACGGTTCTCCACAGGATTTCTGTTTGTGATTCACTGTATGGGAATTGATTGGCAACGCAGATGTCAATGGGAATGTCGCCCTTCTCAGGGATGTTTTCCTCAGCGAGTTTCTCAAGATAGTTTTGCTGTGAGATGTTCGCGATAGCAAGGTCTGCACGCTCTCGGGGGTTGTCGGCGATGTCGGTCATGTAAAACGCAACACCAAGGTTGCGGACTGCGATGTGGTTAACATCGTCTTGATGTTGGTGGAATGCCGTGCCGATTTCCATTGTGTAGCAGTACGAGCCGTGAACGCCGTAATGCCAATCGCAGAAGTCACCGGTTGTTGGATAGAGATCGCTTGATTGCATGTTGGTGTACTGCGTCATTTCGGCGAGTTCATCGCCGTGGTAAACCAGTTGGTCGTGGTCTGTGGTTTGGCAACCCGTGCAGTGTCCCCACGGGTAGAGGACAAGTTCAGAGTAGGAATGGTATGTAAGGGTGGATTTGTATTCAGACTCACCGTCACCGTTGTCATCGTTCATTTCGGTCATGTCCTGGATGAAGCGTGTTTCTGGCTCTGAGTTTCCACCGGCCCAATCTTCGTCTGTTTTACCGTCGTTATCATCGTCTTCGCCGTCGACGTTGTCTTCATTGATAACACCGTCTCCGTCGTTATCCGTGGTATCAAACGGACCAGTGTAGACGTCGTTATTGGAAATCCCAGCCCGTTCATCTTCTGCAGGCGTACATGTTCCTGGAACCAAAGGAATCGTCGCCCCAAGAGGCCAACCCCATTCAAACTGATAGTTGCGGTTCAAATCAACACCGTCACAGTCTTCGTCGACTTGTTCGTTCGGGTCTGGCAAAGGCTCTGGACCGTTGTTTCGCAGGTTCTTTCTCCAACCGCCCGAAGGGCAGGTTTCCCATGCAGGAGCCGGACAGAATACCTCTCGGTCGTAGATGTTGCCATCTACATTGAGCATGGGTATGAGATAGATTTCTCGGCTGTTGACCAAGTCAGTAATCCATTGCTCACTGTAGTCTTCATCAACGCCCAAATCGCCAGCACCACAGGGGGTACCGTCGCCGTTTGAGTCTTGGAAACTTGGGTCAAGAGCAAGACAATCGCCGTCGTCATCGAGGATGCCGTCACCGTCATCATCGCCCCAGCCGTCCTCATCAATGAGGCCATCTCCGTCGTTATCGTAACCGATGTTATCGTACGAGAAGGCGATGACTTCCATGACCATGATTGGTGTTTGATACGACATCCACTCACGAGCATGATGGTTGCCGACAATCATGACATCGGGTCGGTCAGCGTAATTACCGCTGTCCCCGACGAATGGATTGTAGTCACCGTCGTACACTTCACCGGTGATTTTGAGCCAAGGTGTGGCGTGCATGTAATGCCATCCTTCGTAGGTGTCTCCGGTGGTTGTCTCGCCACGAGCGTTGACACCGCCGTTCAGACCTTCATGGAATTGGAAAATGTCTTCGTTTTGCTCGGTCAATCGCTCCATACGTTGTTTCATGGATTCGTAGGTGTGGTATTCCCGGAATTGGAGAATGTTGTCGCCAGCAGGTGCCCACGGGAAAATCATGTCGATGTAATCAGAGGACCAAACATCCTCAGGAGAAGTGCCTACAGGCTCTTCTTGAGCCACACTTGCGTTGGCAATTGGTGAGACAAGCGACAGGAGGAGTGGGAGAACGATGAGGACTCCAAACGACGGGCGAGTGCGGATTACTTTTCCATTCGACATCATGCTATCGTGTACCCCAGTCGGCTCGCCTTCTTGAAGCGTTCGCGAGTTCGCTTGTCCCCCAAGGGGACAGGAAACATGCGGAAGTGACCAATAGGAGCACCTTTTGGAGTGACCATGAGCAACTTTCTCAAGCCAGAAGACGATTCTTTTTGGATGGAGCAAATCTTTGGATTAAACTACCTCACAGTGTCGATTCTACTCGGCTTACTGGCCATTGGAATTCTTTCACGGTTCCTCACAATGTGGCTCGCTCCGAACGTGCTCAAAAAAATGATTCCTTCAAACTCAATTCAATCAAAAACAGTCAGGGATTCTGATAAAGCGCTCGGGACGGCTGCAGGCGCCGGAATTACGCTTTACATCTTCAATGCCTTGATTAAACTGCACGCGGAAGACGACAACAGTTTCATTTTACCGAGCGTGATGGCGGATTTCCTACCAAATCTGCTGCAGTTCATCTTTGCAGCTTCGCTGGTTGTCTGGGCGTTCCGACTGGTTTCCATCGTCAAAGATGTCGTCGAATTATTTGACAAAGACGGCGAACTGGACGGTTCGGAAAAAACGCTCATTTCAGCTGTTGAAAGTCTCTTGCGATTCCTTATCGTCGCACTGGGTGCAGTGTTCATCGCAGATGCGCTCGGATTCAACCTCACATCGCTTATTGCGGGACTCGGCATCTCTGGATTAGCACTTGCTCTGGCTGCGAAAGACACGATTTCAAATCTGTTTGGAGCAACGACTGTACTGCTCGACCGTCCGTTCAAAGTCGGCGACTGGGTCATTGTCGATTCGGTTGAAGGAGAAGTCATGGAAATCAGTTTGCGAACGACCCTTATCCGGACAGCGGCAGATACCGTGGTCACAGTTCCAAACGCAAACCTCGTCAACACGCCAATCGAAAACTTCGGTAAGCGACGATGGCGACGATGGCAATCACTGCTCCACCTCGACCTCAATTCCAACCCGGATGATGTGGCTTCATACTGCGACGAAGTGATGAAACTCATCACCTCTTCTGAAGTAACCGTGAAGCATGAAAGTTCATGGTGTCAAGTCTCCAACCTTTCGGCTCAATCGCTGGACCTATCGCTCAACCTGTACTGGGATGTTGCCGGTGGCGCACCTGAACGTGAAGCAAAAGAAGCGTTCTTGCTCGGACTTATGCAATTGGCGAAAGCAAAGAACCTGAAATTCTTCGACGCTCGCATGATGCAAAACGGTTGATCAGTACGCTTTCGGGTCCTTCAAGCGGTATACGGCATTTGACGCAACAACGGTCGCAAGACTGAGCATCGCCAAAACCAAACTCTGCTCACTGGAGAACGTATCGAGGCGAGCGCCAAAAAAGGCGACGACCAAGCCCGTGATGCCCACCCATTGACCCGACTTCCACACTCGGAGCGTCCCCAAATGTGCTTGAAGTCGGGAGACATCTTTCAGCCAGCGCTGGCATTCGTTTTTTCGTGTCTCGTTGGCAAAGGCTGTAGCTTGTGCCAATTCGAGCAACGTTGCGTGATAGCGCCAAACCCATGCTCCACCACGAACGGTTGACAGTGCCGCTCGACTCGACCATGCTGCGGGAACGGAAGTGCTCCAAGCATCAAGAAGTTCCTTCCGCTGTTGTTCGTTGAATCCACCTGTTCGAGCCCATTGTTGTTCAAGCATCATGAGCGTCGCTAATGAAGGCAAACGGTCACGTTCACACAACAGCGATTCGGCCAGTGAGCAACTGAGCGGTACAAACACCGTTTCACCATCGAGTACGGTTCTTGAATCGAGCGAGAGATGGATGCGGGGAAGGCCTAACGTCGTGCTGGCATGCGGAGCCCTCCACATGGTTTTGGTTTTCAATTGGTCTTCAACGGCTTTCAAACGGTCGTTCCATCGACGTTCAGTATTTGGCGTTGTAAACGCAAGCAGAGAGGTATGAATCGAACCCATCTGTACAGCCACATCCAGTACAGAAGAATCTTCAGCATCAAACGATACGAATTCAAACATCGGATACAGCAGTATTCGGTCGTTGCCATCAACAGTCCAGCCAGCGCAAGGTAACAGAAGTGGTTGGCCTTGGAGCGCCTCATTCCACGGCGCATAACGAGAAAGCCGTGAGACATCATCACCGACACCAAACGGTTGGATAAAGGCAAGATGTGTGGTATTGAGCCGGACAATGATGCCGTTCTCGCTCATCGAATGCACTTCAACGGTGTTGACTTCGATGTCCCAATTGCCCCACGACACGCCATCAATTCGGGAGGTATTCCACGCATCAGGTTTGAGGAACGCTTCAAAATCCCACACTGTCAGTTTTCCAAAAGCAGTACGTACTGTACCTTCTGAAAGCCCTTCTTTCACAGACGAGAGCGCGATACCGCTCGGCCACCATGCAGGTTCGTCCATGAGCATCCGAAGAGGTGGAGGTTCTCAAGGCTCGCCCTTGACAAGCAATGTGTGCGGGGGATGACATCATACGGAATGGATGCTAGGGCAACTTAGGGCGGAGACATGGGCATCTCGGAACGAATGGGTGATGTACTCGGCCAAGCGGTCGAGGCGAAACTTCTTCGCGAGGTGCTTGAAAACGAAGTCAAGGTACAACACCTTGCAATCATCATGGATGGCAACCGTAGATTTGCTTGGAAGAGCAATATAGCCACTGGAATCGGGCATCGGATTGGAAAAGAAAAACTTGAGCGTGTGCTCGATTGGACGCTTGAAATCGGCATTCCGTGGCTGACGGTCTATGCACTCTCTACGGAAAACCTCAACCGTCCAGAAAAGGAACTGAAGACGCTGTTCAAGTTGTATGATGAAGGTCTTCGAGAAATCGCTGACGACCCGCGTATTCACGAGAACAAAGTCAAAGTCCAAATTATTGGACGACGTGAATTGCTTCCAAAAAGCGTGAATGACGCCATCGATTATGCTGAAAACAGAACGTCTGAATACGACGATTTCGTATTCACAGTGTGTCTTGCTTATGGCAGCAGAGAAGAAATGATTGACGCCATTCGCTCACTTGCAAAAGAACACGCAGATGGCGATTTAAAACTTGAAGACATCGATGAAAAAGCGGTCTCAAAACGGTTGTACACCGGCGCTATGCCAGACCCTGACCTCGTGATTCGGACCAGCGGTGAAGAGCGAATCTCGAATTTCTTGCTGTGGCAAATGGCCTATTCTGAATTGTATTTTTCCGATGTGTTTTGGCCCTCGTTCCAAAAGAAAGACTTGCTCAAAGCGATTCGTACGTTCCAAGACCGACGCCGGCGCTTTGGTGAGTGATAGCATGGTTGTTTGTGATGAGTGCAACGGGTGGCTCAACCCCGCTTTAGCGGCCGATTCTGCAGTCCGCAGAGGCGATGAAGTACTTCTCATTCAACGCAAGTTTCCGCCAATGGCAGGTGCTTGGGCGTTTCCCGGCGGCTTTGTTGAACGCGGAGAAGACCCGATGCATGCTGCGCTTCGTGAACTCAAAGAAGAAACGGGTATGGACGGTTCTGATGCGTCATTACTGATGGTCATGGGTGACCCGGAACGCGACCCGAGAAAGCACATCGTGAGTGTCGTGTATGAGATTCAAGTGGATGATGAGCAACAACCTGTTGCTGGAGATGATGCTGCAGATGCACGGTTTTGGCCGATTGAGGTGCTGCTTTCAGGCGAGGTTGAATTCGCTGGCGACCACTTAACCATTCTGAAAAACTGGCTCAATCGATAAGTTCCATTGCCAGTAACTGTGCCATGTGTTGTCGAGCGTTCGGCCATTCTTCCGGCTCGAGCGCATCTGTGAGGTGGATGCCAGTCAGAAACTGAGCGTGCATGTTGTCCCATTGTTCGCCTTCGCATGCAGTTTTCCAGCGAAACAACGGGTGACCTTCCGACTCAAGCCGCTCAAGAAATCCTCGTTCGGCCTTTGAGAGCAGCAAGGTTGGGGTGCCCAGCAACACTGCCTCACTGGCCAATGTTACCGATTGAGTGATCACCGCATCGTGCGCTGCGAGCTCTCTGTCAAGCCGCCAAGGGTCACCGTCGTAGTGCTCTTCATCCGCAGTGGTAATCTGTAAACCGTCAAGCATGTTGTCTGGGAATTCAAGAAGTTCGTCTTCATCGTGTACGCCATTTCCGACAAGCCGGCGTACCAAAACTCGCGGTGGTTGACTGACCGCAGATGGCCGTTGGCCGGGGCGCAGGTGAACATGGCCATGAACGCCGTTGAGACGATGCAAACGAATACCTTTGAGCGAGGATGAGAACCCATCGTCGAGGGACGCATCCCAATGCGTCGGCAAGACGACATCGGTAGCCGATTTGAGTGCTAAGGTGTGTGCTGTATGGTTCACTTCCGTGTCGGTGATGTACCAGCGTTCGGTTATTGACTTGATTTTTCTTCGCAAAAACGGTGACTTCCAAGCCATCAATTCCAGTGGCGCTCCAATCGTTACAATCCGCTGAATTGGGGCACCGTGTTCGTTGCATTGACGAAGAAATCGATGACTTGAGCGCCAGCGAGCAAGCGCTTTCTTGCGACGTGAGTCCCCCACAGGACGTTCTACCCAGTGGATTTGACGACGGGGGATATGACCGTCTCCATGCTCAAGCAAGCGTTCCACTTCATGGCGTTGCGTTGCGATAAGAACATCGTCACTCTGGCCCGCTCGCAAAAACGGTGCAAGCAGCCGTACATGCGCAGGATGGTCCAAGACCCAACAGGTGCGCATGCTTACCGCAGTCAACAACATACCCTCAATGCATCGCTTTATTGCGAGATGTTAAGTCATCCAACATCAAGGCAAGAACATGGAGAAGGAACAGATTGAGTTGGAAGGGGCAAACAAGTACGGTCCCTATTCAGCAGGTGTCAAAGCAGGTGGAACAATTTGGCTTTCAGGTCAAATCGATGTTGAAGCAGGTGATGATGTCAAAGCCCAAACACAAGGCGCATTGGAGAAAATTGACCGGTTGCTGGCGGCTGCTCAACTGTCGAAACACAACCTCTGTTTTGCGCAAGTTTTACTGGCCGATATCAATGACTTTGCAGCCATGAATGAAGTCTACGGTGCATGGGTTGCCGACATCGAAGTCAAACCCGCACGAGCCGCTTTCGCCGCTGCAGCATTACCCGCAGGTGCACGAGTGGAAATTGTTGTCCAAGGCGCCTGCAGAACGTCACTCTAAGGTGGTCGAATGCCCGGCTCACCCTACATTGAGAAGCCTCCAAAAAACCTGCTTACATGGAGAAGGTTGCTCAGTTTCTCAATACCAAGTCTGCTCATCACCGTCAGTTTAGCGACATTTTACGGCGTCTTGTTTGAGATGCTTGTTGCCTTTACCTTCTTTTTTGCGCTTACAGCATTGTTCCGAAAATAGCGTGAAACAACATCCTTGAAAGGGAACAGCCGTTGGGATTTGCATGGACGAATGGCCAGTTCAGTGTTTCAAAGCCTACGATATACGTGGATTGGCGAGGGGTGACGGTACGGGTGAATTGACGCCAATCTTTGCCTACCGACTTGGACGAGCAATGGCGACCTACCTTGAATGCGATACATTTGCGGTCGGCCGTGACATTCGTGATTCGTCACCCGCAATGGCCAGTGAACTGATGCGAGGTTTGGTTGATAGTGGCGTTAAAGTCCTCGACTTGGGAATTGTTTCAACCGGTTGTGTGTATCACGCATGTTGGACGCTCCCGGTCGAAGGAGGCGTTATGGTTACGGCAAGTCACCTTCCAATGCCAACCCACAACGGCTTCAAAATGTGCCGAGGGACCTTACCACTTGCCGGTGAAGAAATTCAAGAATTGAAGGATGTGTTCCTTGCCGGAGACTTCAGAGAAGGTGAAGGAGAAATCGTCGACACCCCTCACTTGGATACATACCTCGATGCCATTCTCGAATCCACTGGACCGATTTCACGCCCTGTCAAGGTTGCCGTTGATTGTGGAAACGCCGTCCCTGGTCCAGCAATGAGTGCATTACTCGACAAAATGGGGTGTGAACACATCGATTTGTACTGCAACTGGGATGCCAGTGAACCAAACCATGGTGCAGACCCAACTCGGCCGAAAAACATGGTCGATTTAGGCAAGGCAGTGGTCGAGAACGGTTGTGAATTCGGACTTGGAGCGGATGGCGACGGCGACCGAATCGGTGCTGTTGATGAACTGGGCAATTTCGTTTATCCAGACCGACTTATCGCCTTACTGGCCGATGATGTCGTTGGTACTGAAGAAGGCAAGGATTTACTGATTTACGATGTGAAATGCTCAATGAACGTTGAGAAAGCGATTGTTGCCGCAGGTGGCCGTCCGATGATGGCTAAAACTGGCCACTCATTCATGAAGCGAGTTTTAGCTGAACACCCAGATGCGTTGATGGCAGCAGAGATGAGTGGACACATCTTCATGGCCGACCGAGGATGGTACGGCTTTGATTGTTCATTGTACAATGCTGCACGGCTGATCGAATTGTGGTCAAGAACTGAAGGGAAAACGTTCAGCCAAGAACTCACGCGACTGGCTCCGAATTTACCCACGACTGGAGAAGTGAAGGTACCGTGCCCAGAAGAGAAGAAACTCGAAACTGTGGCTGCGATTCAGGGTGCTTTTGACGACTATCAATCCTCAACCATTGACGGTATTCGGGTTCGCTTCAACAACGACTCCACAGGCGAACAAATCGGATGGTATTTGGCACGAAAATCAAACACTGAACCAATCCTTGTGATGCGAGTTGAGGCAGTCAATGAAATGGTGCTCAAAGCCCTGTTGATGATGATTCAAGAGCGTGTCTCGCCACTTATTGACATCTCCAAACTCGCAGTTTGAAGTCTTCATCAGAGAGAATCAAAGTTCTTCTTCATTGAATATTGGTGCAATCGAATAATCGAACACAATCAATTCGACAGAGAAGGTGACTTCTTCGCCGTTGTCGCTGCGTTGATCGGTGCAGGTGAATGACGGTTCAGTTCCAGTTTCGGCAGATACGCTAATTTCAGCCGAATAAGCGCCAAGGCCGGCACCCATCGAGTCGATTTGGCTGATGATTTCAGATTCAGAAAGACCTGATACCTCTGCACCGACCATTGATGAGTTGAACCATTCGACAACGACTTCGTGTTCACCGTTACCACCGTTGTTTTGGCCGTCAGCAGTGCCGTTGAAACCTGCATGCATGGCCGTACCCGAAATGG
>JAKMGM010000146.1 GCA_022424925.1 Candidatus Poseidoniaceae archaeon
GATTTCTACAGTACCCAAAGATGGTACACCAGTTACCCATACGGTGGTGAAGTGTATCTCAATGATGCTGCGGTCTACGGCGTAGCTGCGAACGACGATGGTGGAATGTACGGCGTTGAAATCGGAACCTACAGTTCTCCGATTACCACGTTTGTTGCTAACAACTCAGTGTTCTCGAATCTGGCTTCAATCCGAATGACGAATGGATACACCAGCACATGGTCGAATGCATACATATGGGAAATTGAAGAGTTCTCTCTTACGAACTCAACGATTACCCATTTCCAAGGCTATGAGCGACTCAATGGTGCAATTCAATTCACGGACCAATGTGTCCGAATTGGCGGCGGCGAAGAATCACTTGTCTCAGACAACGTCTTCAATGATTGTGGCGTTGGCATTCATCTCTTGCGATCACCGTACTGGACACGGCACGGCACATCAATCGGAGCAGAAGACGTTACAATTTCTAACAACATCTTCAACGATGGTGGAGAAATTGCAGATATCTGGCTCGGTAACAGTGGATTCTCTACCAATGCACTTATCCATAACAATGTATTGAACAATGTCGGCGCAACTGCGGCTGCAATTGCTGTTTACAACGGCGAACACACCGGTGTTACAATTTCAGACAATACAATCAATGCGGTAACAGATGGTATTTACGTTTCGAATGCATTTGACCATCACGTTACTGGTAACACGATTAACGGCATTGGTGACGCGTCATACGCTGCTATTTCTGTCGTCGACGGATACGGTCACATTGACAACAACACAGTTGTGGACGCAGATGGTGGAATCATCATCGATTCCGCATCATCACCACCGGTGCCGGTTACTACGCTCTGTACAATCAACGGTAATTCCTACAGAAGCCAAGCTTCATGCTCTGCTACAATTACGGCAGGAAGTACGTTGGATGTTAACATTGAAACCGATTACTGGGGCTACGAAGCACGAGTTAGCATTCTCAAACCTGACGGTACGACCGATACATTCGGTTCGAGCCCGACATTTTCGCGCAACACCGTCTACGCGCCTCTCGTAACATACACTGCACCTGGAACATACGCATTGACCGTTACCGACACCTACGGAGACGGAGGAACAGATGTGTACATGATTGAAGGTGGCACTGCTTCTGCTTACTCCGGCCCTACGATTGCCGATAACACAATCAGTACCTCCGCAGGACGAACCGCCCCAAGTGCGGTCGGTTTGGTCTTCGAAGACTGTGACGGCGTCGATATTAGCTCTGCACGTAATACCATTAGCCTTTCAGACACTGCAATGAGCATCAGTAACTGTAACGTTGTTGATGTCGCATCAGTAATCACTGGTGGCGATGATGCTGGAACGGTCGGAATCGATGCAGATGATGCGAGTGGTGACAGTTTGACCCTTTCAGGAACAACCGTTACTGGATTCGCAACTGGTGTCGAAAAGACCAGTGGAGAACTCACCCTCACAGGTGACTCATCCATCACGGGTGACGACTACGGAGTTTACGTCGATGATGCTACGGTAATCGCAATCAACGCTGCTGTCAACGGTGGCACGACCGGAACAGGTCTGCATGTTGTCGACAGCGATGACGTCTGGGTTTACCCAATGAACGCTTCTGGCCTTGTTGGAATGTATGTCGAAAACACGCCATTCCGCTGGGATGGAGGCACATCGACTGCGGCCACAACGCTTGAAGTCGTGGAATCGCAAGGCAGTGTCGAAAACATGACATGGTCTGCATCCACAACTCAGATTAACGCTGGAAGCAATGCTTACGTTACTTCAATCGGAAACACAATCGATGCAAGCAAGTTGATTGTTACTTCGACGGCTACCATTGATGAAGCAAACTTGTTCTCGATGGAATCAACGCACTTGAACGCTGCACCAACGAAGGAAGTTGCAATGATGATCAAGTCAACTGATGGAACTCGAGCATCATATGTCTCGACAACATTCCAACCAGAAGTGATGGTTGTTGACGGTTCAAACGACGATTGGGTCGGTGGAAACGCCCTCAACCCGTCGGGCTATGCAATGCCTGGTATGATGAGCGGTGACGGTACAAACGACATGTTCGTGACCTACATTGAAGGCGACGACCTCTACATCGGTCTAACCGGTGAAGACCTCGCAGCAAGCGATGTTCTCATCTACCTCAGTGTCGATGGCAGCGGAAGCAGCACTGGATACAACCTCGGTGGTTCTCACAACCTGCCATTCCAAGCCAACTATGTGCTTTGGGCAGACAGTGACTCCTCCTATGACCTGTACAGTTACGGTTTCCTCGGATGGGGCGTTACTTCGCTCAGTTCGGCTACCGTTGATGTTGCCTCGTCTGCTGGATTGACTGAAATTTCAATACCGTTCTCTCGAATCGGTGGAACACCAAGTCAAATTGACATCGTTGCTATTGTGCAAGGTGAATCTACTGCTGATGTCAGCACAGTTCACCCTACCCAAACCATTGATTCAGCCAACACACTGCAGAGTTTCACCGAATACATCACCGTTGAACTAACACACGATGACTTGCTCACCGGTGAAATCAACGATGAAGTTCTGGTGTACCGTTCCTACAAGGGTTCGAACACGCCAAGTGTTGCAAAGAACTACGATGTGATGATCAAGACCGATGCAGCCTGTGAATACGATTGGGCTACAACAAGCGACATCTCGCTTGCTACCAATGTCGAAATCACAATGGACATGGCACGTGCTTGCCCTGAAATTCAATCAACTTTGGATGACATCGTGGTATTGGAAGATTCTGGCGCTTACACCTTCAGCCTAACCAACTTGGCTGACGATGTGCAAGACCTCGAAGCTGACCTCACATGGACATCTGCTGACGGCAACCTCGTTGCTTACGACAATGTTTTGGTCGACTGGAACCAAAATGGACACACCGTGACCATTACTCCACTCGATGACCAATTCGGTACTCTTGAGTATGAGTTTGAAGTTACAGACAGCAACGGATTGACTGACAAGAAGAACATCACCTTTGAAGTAACCAACGTCAATGACGCTCCGGTTATCTGCAACGTCGAAGAAACCGATTGTATGCCAATCTTCTCTTCTGATGATGACTTTGACAACATCTTGGCAGAAGGATTTGGCACACACACCAAGGACCTTGGCGATGTATCAAACGCTTCGAAGTCTTACATCCGTGACATGGCAAACGAGCAATCGCCAGTTCGCCAAGTCTACGATTGGGATGCAAGTGTCGACTCGACATGTGTCGCATTCACTGTTGAAGTGAATGCATTGAACTCGATGATTATCACCGAGAACGCATCGAACGAGAAGGGCGGTTCCTGTACTGTCACACTCACCCTGAGTGATGATGGCGCTGAGAACACCGATGCTACACCGTACACGGTCGACTTCTCTGTCGCACCTGTGAACGACGCACCGGTCATCACCCTGCAAGATATGGACGGACAGAACTTGTTGGTCAGTGACGCCGGAAGCCGTGCGAACGGTGAAGGTGAATTCATCACCATGACAGAAGACGATACCAATGCTGACAACCTCACATGGGATCTTCTACCACTGATGAACGACATTGACCACGACGTACCTACGGACTTGACATGGACTGTCGAACCAACTGCACAGTGTGCATACACCAACTACTTCACAACGGCAATCGTCGGAACTGATTTGGTGTTCTCACTGATACCAGACGCAACCACAAACGGTTACGATTGGGAAGTTGATTACATGAACGACAACGGTATCCACCAATTGCGACCGGGTGGCCAGACATTCTGTGCCATCAACTTGGTTCTCAAGGATACGGCTACTGCACCAACACACACTCCGAACTACGATACGACCGTGCTGAACTCAGCATTCACTGAGCAACTCGCACCGTACGAACAAGGACAGGACGATGTCGTGATGTATGTCACCATTGACCGTGTTGCTGAGAACGTCGCAGACTACTCGATTAACGCAGAGAGTGGAGTGAACTTCAACGGCATTACCAACATCATGACCGGCACCTATGTCCCAGTATCAGTGGACATTGACGCTGGTGGTGACGAAGGACCGTACAACTACGACCACATGCTTGCTGTGACCTTCCATACCGATGGACACACTGAAGATGAAATCACCCGTTACTACAACGTTCCAGATTACGGAACAACGCTAACGGTTGAGGAAAACATCTTCATCACCAAGGATACATCGAAGGTCGAAGTCTCTATGGATGTCTTGACATGTCTAAACAACCCTTGTGACCTTACTGTTTCAACCAGTGACCGCTTCCAAGCAGACGTTCCTGAATCACACCGTGCAAACAACGGTGGCTCTCAGGGTGCTCTTTGGTCCGCTCCTGGTCAATACGGTCAGAACGCATCGCAAACCTCCGAACGCCGACCAATGCTGCAAGACAGCTTCTGGTGTAACAACCGACTGACAACATTGGACCTTGCAACTGCAGAGGCAAACTCTGATTGGGGCAAGTGCAACGAATACGCATCAGGCTCTGGTTCGTTCGGTGCTACCGGACAAAACATGCCAACTGTTGTTCGTACCATCGGTGCAAGTTCAGTTGCTTCGTTCGCACCAAGCATTGTTGTGGTCAGCCTAACTGGTCTGTTCGTCAGCGCTCTTGCCTTCTCCAGCCGCCGTGCTGATGATGAAGAAGAAGTGCTTGAGAACACCCTTGAAGGCGACGACATGGCTGTGAGCCCAGTTATTGCAACCATCCTCATGGTTGCGATTACAGTGGTTCTTTCAGGTGTCATCTATGTGTGGGCAAGTAGCCTAGCAGAAACGGATGTCAAAGGTGTACCTCGAGTTACCTTTGCTATCGATGATGTCAACAGCTTTGATGCTGATGAAGGTCACTGGCGAATCACAGTTCAAGCGTCTGAAACTGACTTGGCAACCCAAGCAGTCGAAGTTCGTGTGTTCTATGTTGATGCCAACGGTGAAGCACAAGTAAAGACAACCAATCTAGCAGATACATCCGGCGTATACGGATTCAATCCACAAAACAGTGACTCGATGGTCACGTTCGTGGATCAGGTGAACTCTGAAGGTGATGACAAGGTTTCGACCTTTAACACCGGCGACACCATCTTTGTGCGCACGCATGACTCTGACGGAACACCACTCGAAGATGTGACCATCTCCTTGAACTACGCACCAAGTGCTGGTCAAGGTGCACAACTTCGTACATGGTCTGGCTTGTCGTACGACCTCAGCGCTTGAGTTTCATCACTCAAGCGAGGTAAACGGACGCATTGGGGAGGGGCTTCGCCCCCTCCCCCTTGTCTCCCGCATCCCTGAGATGGGATGACTGTCCCAAGGGGCAGAGAGCTATACGATCGCAGGGGGTTTCCAGTGGGGCCCCCTGCCTTCGTCCCCCCTTTTCTTTTTCATTTCATTCAATCCGAGAGCGAAGCCTTTCAAGTGAACAGGCATTCATCAACTCGATTGCGATGAGCCAAACACCTGATGTCCCACAGACGAAGTGCGTTGTATTCGACTGCGACGGCGTTTTAGTTAACGCTGTCAGTTCATGGCGCACTCTTCATGACCATTTTGGAACCGATAACTCACTTCACCTCCAACGCTTCATTCGTGGTGAAATCACAGATGTCGAATTTATGCGTTCGGACATCCAAATGTGGAAAGAAGTCCAGGACCCGATTTACAGAGATGAACTGTTTCGTGCATATTCGGGTATTCAGTTGATGGACGGAGCTCGTGAAGTGGTGCAGGAATTGCAAAACAACGGCGTGTTCGTCGCAATCGTTAGTGCTGGCGTAGACTTGTTTGTGGCTTCAATTGCTGCTATGTTGAAAGTCGATGACTGGATTGCTAACGGCTTTGTGTTCAATGAAGATGATACGTTGTCTGACGAGGGTGTTTGTCGCCTGCATGCAACAGGAAAGGGTGAAATTATTCATCGGTTGTTGGAAATGAATGGCCTTGATGCTGCTGGATGTGTCTCCGTAGGTGATTCGGAAATGGACTTGTCCATGCACATTGATGGAAGTCGTTTCATTGGTTTCAATCCCACCCGTGACACTTCGATTGCTGCATTTGAAGCAGCAACTGACATCGAAGTCGTACACAGTAAAGATTTGCGAACCATCTTACCGCATCTTCGTTTCGCTTAATCACGCAAATGGTATCGCTGTTGTGGCATGGCTTTTGAGATTGACAATTGTGAGCATACATGGTTTCGGTTGGAACCCCAGCATTCTTTGGTACGAGGTTTGGTCTTGCCATGTGCTGGAACAAATCAGTGTTGTTCCCTTGAAATCAATACAAGCATGGCCATGAACGTGGCCTGTCACGAAGATGTCTGGTACTTCCCGTATGACTAACCCGTCTTCAGGCTCTGGAGAAAGTGGTGTTTTTCCACCCCATTGGGGGGCTAAGTGGCGACGCCGGAGCATTTGTCGCATGGCTTCAACCGGGTCAGCGTAGGTTACGGTTCTCAACCCTGCCACGAAGTCGTCAATTGATTTACCGTGGTATGAGAGTAAGCGCACCCCGTGGAGCGAAAAGTCGCATGGATTACCAACGAAGGTCGTCGTGTTGTAATCTTGTTGAATGTCTTTCTCAAAGGTAGGTTGGGGCTCAGCCGGACGAACTGCATCGTGATTCCCTGGCAGCATCACACATTCCACCCATTCTGGCAGTAACTCCAACAGACGAGCGAATTCTGCGTATTGTCCAAACAGGTCTGGTATTGACAACTCACTGTCTTGGCCAGGATATATGCCTACGCCATCGACGCAGTCTCCAGAGAGTATGAGATATTTGATGGTCTTCGCCAGAGGGTCGGTGTGAAACCAGCGTACCATTTTGTGCCATTGCGCTTCAAGGAAGGTTTTGGAACCTACATGTATGTCCGAGAGGAATGCTACACTTACGCCGTGTTCTGCTGACACCTTTTGGTGGCTCGCTTTCATAGGGAAATGCAGGTCATCGACATAGAACATATCGCCGGTCTGGCTGAATGTACCCGATACACCGAGCACGTCATCTGGCATCAATCCTGCTTCGAGTATTTGTTCATGTGCTCGGTCACGGTCATCACCTTTCCTTTTGGTCAGTAGGCATGTGAGTTCACCGGTTTCATCTTCGAGATTCCACATGAGGTGTCCGTTTTTCGTATAGCGAGGTTCATTGACCAACCCAATCGCAACGGCTTTGTTTTCATACCCCTGATACCTGCTACTCTCTGCGTGTAATCTCGAAATTTCTGTTGGTGTTCTGGGCAGTCGAGAATTTTGAATAATCATTTTACGAATGCTTTGCAAGCGGTCACTGAAGCATGAAGTGATGTCTGCCATCTTGCCTTCTGTAATGCTGTTGCCCGTGATGTCGTAGTGAACCAAGATGTCGGATGGCGCATCGGACGCATTCTCGCTGAAGTCCGAGGTGTTCCAATCTGGAAGGTTGTTACGGAATTTTATGTCGAGGGGTTCTGGAGCTTTCATTGGTGCAATTGTTCGTCCCAATTCTGGAACGGCTTGCTTTGCTTTTGTATCGAGAATCGGTGATTGCGGCGTTTTCTCTGTCGTGTTTCGCACGCTCCAAATATCGAGCATAGCGTCGAATATTTCTTGCGTAAGGTATCCACGTTCAAAGCCGACCAGTGGAGCGCAATCAAGTACGCTTTCAATGTCATCCAAATCAAGAAGTTTTTCTCGAACCGTTGAGGCGGGAAGCATGCCGCGAGTTCGGAGAAGAACCGTCATCTCCTCTTCGCTCGCACCCATGAATCAAGGTGAAGCATTCACTCCAAAAGCACACCGGCCGAATCTCTACGGATTTCCAGCGTGTTATTCCCATTCGACTTCATTATCGAGGGCTGATTCTGCGATCGGTTCGCTTTCACCTTCCCACGATTCATCTTGCCATGGTGCCGAATTTCGAGCCGCTTCTTCACGCTTTTGACGCTCAATTTCGAATTGCAATTTTTCTGCCTCTTCGTCGGCTAACTGTTGTTCGACTTCTTTGCGAAGTTCTTCCGCAGCATCCATCGCTACATCCCAGCGTTTGATGGTAGAATTAAGTGCAAAGTGTACAAAGCCAATTTTGTTTTCAGCACGGTTACCACCGATTTGGGTTGATTCAGCATTCGCCCAATTGCTTGATGCAATTCCAACATAGACGAGTCCAACTTTCTTGCTTGAGCCGTCGTTCTTTGGTCCAGCAATTCCAGTGATTGAGATGGCGATATCAGCTTTGGCGTTTTTCAGCGCACCCTTCGCCATTTGAATAGCGACAGAGGCCGAGACGGCTCCCTTTTTTTCGATTGTCTCGGGATTGACGCCAAGTTCTCTCACCTTTGCATCGTTTGAGTATGTGACCCAACTCTGGTTGAACCAACCTGAGGCACCTGCAATATCGGTGAAGGCACTTGCGAGCAGACCTCCGGTGCATGATTCAGCAACCGTAATGGTGTGGCCGCCTTCTTTGATACGCCGAACCAGACGAGCTGCAGCGGCTTGAACATCTTCATCCATGCAATTCAATCGCAGTGTTCACCTGTTTTGAGGTTAACGCCTGCATCAATGCCTTCAATAACACCTTCTTACAGGAACGGTTGGGTCTGTGGTCTAGTGGTTATGACACCGCCCTTACACGGCGTTGATCGAGGGTTCAAATCCCTCCAGACCCACTACCAAAGGTAAGCACGAATATCTTCGTCCGCATCACCAATGACCTTGGTGATTCCGGAAGTCCGCTGGAATTCCTGTGCTTCTGTCGTTGAAGCATCAATCAAAATAAGGTGAACCGCTCTTTGCCACAATCCTGGTTGTGGCACGCTTCCTCGATGGTCAACGGCGACTAAAATATCGTCTAACTCTGTGAACATGAGCAAGGAGGTTGAGGTCTGTATCTCGTCTGCTTGAAGGATTAACCATCGAGCACCATGCATGGATGCACGAACATCGTCACTCAAGTCGTTCAAAGATACAACTCGCACTTTTATGCCTCCATTGTATATCTCAACATAGCCATCACACCACCCAGACCGAGCAGTTGCAATCCACCATCATGGTCGACAGAACACTGGACCATCTTTGCCCCAATGTCAGCAAGGCCTTTGGTCCACTCAAGCCAGGTACGGCCGTCGATTTGTTCTGTTTCGGAACGCAGGAGGTCTGCGGAGATGAGTAATGTCTCAATTGCTCCCTCGTTCATCGCACGTATCAGCGCTGCTTCACCATAGGCGACCGCTCCGTTGGTTGACAAACGCTTCCACGCCTCTTCAATGAGCGCAATTTCGTTTGATATAGCGTACTCGCTCAGTAAATCACCGGCTAAACCGTCACGAAGCACTTCATTCGCTCCCGCTCGTCCAGCCATCGATGTTGCGATGGACTTGATGATACGAGTCTCGCCACTCGCACGCAGGTCTGCGAGTAAAGCGTCTCGAGCATGCCCGGGGCCACAAACAATGAGCGGTGTATCGTCTCCAAGTGTGTCAACAAGAGCACCGATGACGTTGGAGCGGAAGGTTTTGGCAATACTGGCCGAATGTCGAATCTCTCCTCGCTTTCCTCCACCTCGCATCGTCCACGTTGCTCCTTCTCGCAGTCCGCGTGCTGTTACGTGAAAGAGAACAACTTCGTCCACTTCAGCCGCCGCTAGGACAATTTGAGATTGCCCCGATGCTTGTTCAGATTGACGTAAGAGTTCCACATCCGCTGATGAAAAAAAGTTGTGCGTCGTGATCTCGACCTCGTCTCGAATCTCTACCAGATGGGTGTGATGCATCCCGATGTCAAAATGCGCTTCTTCAATAGTGCCATGGATGCGAAGGTGTTCGCTGAATGTTTGGTACTCGGTTGATTCGACCCTTAGGCGAATCCACATCTTCTTTCGTTCTGCAGCTTTTGCTCGACCGCCTTCCTCTCCACCCGTGGTTTGGTCTCTACGTTCGCCGAGCATTGCAAAGTGCATGCCCCTTGATACCATTCGTGCAAGCGCCCACAAATCATCGTCAGTCTCAATTCGGAGACGCCATACCTGTGGTTCGCGCTTGAGGATTTTCATACACTTCACCCGAAAACGCCTGTGAGTTTTCCGTGTTCATCCATATCCATATCCAAAGCCGCAGGGCGCTTAGGCAGGCCAGGCATCGTCATCATGTTTCCAAGCACTGCAACAATGAATCCTGCACCAGCATTCAATCTGAACTCTCGAACCGGTAGTGTGAACCCAACAGGTGCTCCAAGTAGTCCTGCGTCATGCGAAAACGAATATTGTGTCTTTGCCATACAGACTGGGAGGTTTCCATAGCCCCATGATTCCAAAGTTTTCAGTTGCTTCATTGCCGGTGCACTTACATCAACACCGTCTGCTTTGTATATACGGCGAGCAATTGCTTCCATTTTTTCATGAACCGGTGCATCGTTCGTGAACAAAGGCGTGAATGGCCTTCCGTTCGCCACATGGTCGTGAACTGCAGCAACGACTGCTTTTGCGAGTTGTTCTCCGCCTTTTCCACCGTTTGCATGAACTTCTGTTAGCGTTACATCGACTGCTCCGCTGTTTTGCGCTGCAGTACGTAGTGCGTCAAGTTCAGCATCTGTATCCGAGGCGAAACGGTTGATTGACACGACCACAGGCATGCCAAATCCTGCCATGTTCTTGATGTGACGGTCGAGGTTGCCCCGTGCGCCTCGAAGAACTGCTTCGACATCTTCAGTTTCAAGCTCTTCTTTGCTCGGGCGGTAGCCCCCACGGCTTCCGAATGCCCCGCCGTGGAGTTTCATTGAGCGTACGGTGACGTTCATCACGACGCAGTCGGGAGACTTTCCAGAGTTCGCTGCTTTGATGTGCATGAATTTTTCTGCGCCCATATCCGAACCAAAACCGGCTTCGGTAACCACGATGTCAGCCGCACCGAGAGCTAAACGGTCTGCGATGATACTCGAATTTCCGTGGGCAATGTTCGCAAATGGGCCACCGTGGATGAAGGCAGGATTCCCCTCGAGCGTTTGGACGAGGTTTGGTAAAAATGCATTTCTTAGGAGTAGAGTCATCGAGCCAGCAGCACCAATGTCTTCAGCTTTAACGGGGTTGCCGCTGGTCGACTGACCGATGACAATCTCACCGATTCTCTTGCGCAAGTCGGCATAGTCACTGGCAAGAACAAGAATCGCCATGACTTCACTTGCTGCGGTGATGTCGAAACGGTCTTGCCGAGGGTTCCCGTTTGCTGGACCACCGAGTCCAATGACAGTGTTACGAAGCGAACGGTCGTTCATGTCGATGACCCTCGGCCAGAAGACTCGTGTAGGATCTAATTGGCATTCATTGCCGTGTTTGATGTGGTTATCGATAAGAGCAGACAAGAGGTTGTGAGCCGATGTAACTGCATGGAGGTCACCTGTGAAATGCAAATTGATGTCTTCCATAGGAATGACTTGGGAGTGTCCTCCACCTGCGGCTCCGCCTTTGATTCCAAAAACAGGTCCCATTGACGGTTCTCGAATAACGCACGTCGCACTTTGTCCAATAGCGCACAAGGCTTGAGTAAGGCCAATGGTCGTCACAGTCTTCCCTTCACCAAATGGAGTTGGGTTCACTGAGGTGACAAGAACGAGACTTCCTTGGGGTTTTGAAAAACGCTGGTGCAGCGCATCCCAGGTTATTTTTGCCATACCCCGCCCCATAGGCATGAGTTCATGCGACGAAATGCCGAGTTTCCATGCAATGGTCTCAATTGGTTCAAGCGTTGCTGCGCGTGCGATATCTAGGTCACTTGCCATGCTCCGCATCGATTGCTGGTGGCTTTGAAACCCTCGGGTCTACAGCGTTGGAAAACGGCTGTTTCATGACCGGTAAAGGGTCGTCGGACAGGCTTATTCGTCCTTCATCTCGCCAAGGTAGGCAGGCAATTCGATACCGGCCATCTTAGCAACGTCGTGAACGGGTGGCAGGCTTTGCATGAGTGATGAGATGAAGTTGGAGGTCGAGCCGCCTTCTCCATTGTTTCCGCCGTTGCCAGAATCCCAAACGGTAATCTTGTCAATCTTGAGGTTGGATATTGCTTCAGTTTGACGGGAGACCAGTTCTTCGATCTTTTCGACCATCAACAGAGTTGCTGCTGCTTTGGTGTCTCCGCCTGCACTTGCCACGAGCGATTTGTAACCAGCAGCCTTTGCTTCAAGAACGGCTTGTTGACCAACTGCTTCTGCTTGATAGCGTGCAAGGATCGCATCGGCTTGTCCTTGTGCGATACGGCGTTGACGCTCTGCTTCAGCATCGGCAGAAATCTCAATCTGTTCTTTAGCCACTTTCTCGCGAGCGATGTCCGCAGCACGTAGACGCTCGCTTTCAAGCGAGTATTGAGCCTTTTCAATTTCTTCTTGTGCACGGCGTTGAGCAACTTCAGCACGTTGTCGTGCTTCTGCCTCTTTCTCAGCCAAGGTTGCGTTTGAAATGGCTATAGCGGCACGACTCAAGTTTTCACCTTCAATCGCATTTTTCTCTTGTTCTTGAACGAACACTCTCTGAAGACTGATTGCAGATGCCTTACCT
>JAKMGM010000104.1 GCA_022424925.1 Candidatus Poseidoniaceae archaeon
GCTTTGTGTGGTCGACACCGACAGATTACACCATTCAAGGGCGCTGTTATTCCAACAATACCAACGACCCCAATCTCAATTCGGACACTGCATGCGGTTCTGGTATGATTATTCGTTCAACCATTGATCAGGCAATCACTTCTATCAAGTACGCTCACTTTGAGAATGCCTACGGCCACCCATTTGATACAAATCAAGCGAGTGGTAAACAATACGGTGCTTTGGTTTTCGATGGCTCCTCCACGACTGCACAAGGTCTCAGTTTCACGAACATCAACACGTCCAACATCATGGCCATTGACCTTGCTGCCCCAACTATTTCTGATTCAACCTTCACGCTCGGTGTCGACGGAAGAGGGTATGATGCAGCAGCAGTTCGTGCATACGGTGCAGGTGCTGGTATTCTTGCTACAATGGAAGTCACGAACTCTGTATTCACTGGCAACACCGAAGCAGAGTGCGGAAACGACGGCCGAAGCCTCATCTACATAGAGAGTTCATATGTTGACTTCTCAAACCTCGATATCAAGGACAATTCCTACGGCTTCTTTATGAAAGAAAGTTCGGGTTCCATCACCGATTCAACAATTGATGTCAAATGCAGTGGCATTGACACCAACTCACACAAGGTAACAGGTACCATCGACCATACCCTCACAATTGCTGACAACACGATTACGACAGCAGACGGTTCTGGCATTACAGCATACGATGGTGCTATCGTTGTTGCCGAGCGCAACACGATTTCAGGTGCATCTGACGGCTCTGGTTTCGGTATTCGTTCATCAACGGTTACGGCGAACAACAATGTCATCGGTCCTATCGGTGGATGGAACGGCCTGTGGATTTATGGAACATCGGATGTCAGTGCTGAAAACAACACGATTCGAGACACGGCAAAGGAAGCGGTTCTCATTGGAGAATACCACTTCCTCGACCAGGGATGGAATGTACCGACACCAACTGCAGCACGACTGTTTTTGGCGAACAACCAAATTTCGAACAACACAGGTGTTTGTCAATCTCAGATGTATGGTGGAGAGTTCCAATGTCCTGCGATTCACATGTTTATGTCCTCTGCGACGCTCTATGACAACACGGTTACCAACAACGGTGGCGATGCAATGCGAATCAAAGCAAGTATCGTTAATGCACAACGAAACACGATGGAAACTTCTGGGTTTGCAGCAAACATTTCCCTGTACGATGACAACTACGGCAACAAATACGGATCCATTGCCTACTTCTCGGAAAACACCTACACGAATGCTACACAAGTCTACAACATCACTGAATCACGTGTCACTGTTCAATCTGAATACATCCCCGATGCTGGCGGAAATGAACTGTATCCCGTTCAATTGCGTTGGCTCGGTCCAGAGTGTCCATATGTTTTGGAAGAGTGCCTACAAGTTCCTCCAACGGCAGTAATGCCTCCAGCATTTATGCCACTCGCTCTTGAGGTTGTTGAGAATTCGACCGTGTTTTCGTACGCAGACCTTCAAAACTTTGATTCATCAAAGATTCATGTTCAAAACCAAAACACAGCTTGGGGCAGCCAAGTTCGGGAAGGGGAACTTGTCCGATACCAAGTGAAGGCACAAAACAGCAATGTTGTTGACGCTACGGTTGTTGTACGTGACGCCACTGGTCTACCTCTCTACACGCTGACTACCGATGCGTTCGGGTTTACTCCTCAGGTTTCGCTTCCTTCGGATTTCCTTTTGGACCGAAATTGGAACCACAATGTAGGTGAAACAAATGTGCAAATCCCAGGTGTGCTTGATTCTGAAGGTAATCCTGTATTCATCGATGAAAACTCTTGTGCTGACGGATACGACAACGATGGTGACACAAAAGTGGATGATGAAGACGGTGATTGTGCAAGTGGTCGCGAACTTCCATTTTACACCGTAGAAGCCTATAAATTCGGTAAGGGAGAGAGCGATTTCAATTTCGTCTTGAGCGGTGGTATTGACGATGTCATAAACCTCGTCAATCTAAAACCAAGTGTCACGGTTACCCAAAACGACGGCTACTCTTTTGCAACCACTGCTATGCTAAGTGGTACCGCTTGGGACGGTATTTCAGGTCCGTATGCGCTCGACCAGATAGCCTACGAGAACCAATTTGGTCTTGTTAAGCGAGTTGAAATTCAACCACCAGGTTCTTCTGATTGGTATTCCGCTATCGATACTTCAGGTTCTGGCGGAGAGATTTCCAAGAGCAACCATCCTTTCAAGACATGGTCGTTTGACTGGGACCTGTCCGCCCATCCAGAAGGCGAAGGCGACGTAACGTTCCGAGTTCGTTCTTATGACGGTCTTGATTACTCACCTGTCGAGGTGCGAAAATACAAACTCAATCTCGTTGCTCCAACGATTCTTGTCAACTCGCCATCCGACGGCTCTTCACACACCAACGGAAAAGTTACCTTCACCGGTACTGCCAGTGACCCATATACTGGGACATGGGGCAGCGATATCAATTCCATTTGGTTTGAAATCAACGGTCCAAATGGATACACATCAAACTTCGACATTTCTGGCTCGACAGCGTGGGCTTACGACTGGGTGTTCCAAGAACTCCAAACCGGGCAGTACGACTTCAGAATATGGGCATCCGACAGTGATTTCTGTAACACCAAGTCCAGTTGGATTGATTGTGCATATGAATCACGTACGATTAACATCAACACGGACAACGCAATTCCTTTCGTACAACTCAGTGAGCCATTGAACACTGATATTCTGCGGGCGAGCGAAACTCAACTCATTCAAGGTGTCGCTTTAGATAACGATGGGTTGGTTACACGCGTTGAAATTTCAATCTTCGACCTAGCGAGCGGCAGTGCGGTAAACAACGGTCCGAATCCTGTGACGAATTTCGCTCCGAACGGTGCATGGTACACGACATGGGATACTTCAGACCTTATTCATGACCAACAGTATGAACTGGTCATCAAAGCCTGGGATGGCAAGGATTTCTCAAATGAAGAGCGAATCCGAATCACCATCGATAACCCGAGCGATGCAAACAACATGGTGCCAGAATTCAATTCAACAGGTTGGGCGAGCACCATCACTTTGTTCTGTGACTCGAACCCAACGAAACTTGACCGCTGTAACGGTGGAATCAGTATTGACCTCATGGCGCATTTCTCAGATGCCGATGGTGTTGAAGACGGTAAAACGAACGGACTCAATTTCGATATCTATGATGATTTGACAAATCTCGATGACGACAATTACGGCGATTATGTTACGCTGTCAGACAAAGGTGTCGTTCGATACGACCCAGCGTTTGTCACAGGCCTCTCGAATGATGTTGCCGAATGGTCTTTGGTTGGCCTCATGTTTGAAGCTCGCGATGCATATGATTCGGTCGCATATTCCTACAAGGTCAATGTCGTGGTTGTGGAAGTTTCATTCAACGTTGTTCGTGATAACAGCGGGCCACTTGGGCCTGATGCACCTGCAATCTTCAGTGGCCAAGGTCTGCCAAACAGCCTTGTTGAGGCTCGCTTTGACAGTTTGAAGGGTGTTCGAATCAACCAAACCCGTGTGAATGCGGACGCAACATGGACCATGGAAATTTCCAGCAGCCAATTATCAGGTATGGAAGGTACACGAAGTATCATCTTTGAAATGGATGACCAAGTTTACGCTGTGCCTGGCGAAAACACTGATGCATTGTTCCAACTCACCGTCGGTGACGGCACTGATTCGAGTTCGAATTTAGGATTCATCATCGCTGGCGTCATCGTCGTGCTTGTACTTCTTGGAGCAGGAATGTTCTTCTTCCAGTTTGAATATGAAGAAGAAGAAGGCTTCGAAGAATTCTCGAATGCTGAACAGGAAGCAGCATCTGCAGATCCGTATGCTTGGGCAAAGGCTCGTCAAGAACCTGTAGGCATTCCCGCTACACAACAAGCAGCGACGACACCTGTTGCTGCACAGCCCGTAGCCGCCGCAGCCGCACCTGCCCCCGAAGCATCACAGCATCCCGGATGGTTGTGGGATTCGGAGTCCAATAACTGGGTTCCAGATCCAAACTACGCTCCAGAGCAGTGATCTGGCTTTCGCTCAAACAAGCGGAAGTTTTGAAGAGTAACAATGTGAAGGTGATACTATGTCAGTTCAACCGAAGCCAGGTGTTCAAGAGAGGATTCTTCTTCACTTGTTGGACTACTCGGACTTCAAGAACAGCGTTGAAGTTCCGTTCGCACTTTCGCAGATGGGCATCGCAAACGCTGTTGCGATTGCACGCTCCAATGTTCCCAGGGCAATTTCCGGGCTCAAAGACCAAGGCCTGCTTATCGAACGGCAAGCGCACGTTACAGGCGTTTCTCGTAAACGGAAAGCGTATTTCTTAACCGACCCGGGGATGAATGTAGCAGATGACACGTGGGAGCGTCTACGCAGTTTCCAGTTGAGAAGCATAATGGGAGATGGAGCTATTGTTCATTCAACGCTTGGCGAAGTGAATGACCTGCTCGATTTCTCGATGCGACCGGTAGACATCATTCGCTACATGGACGACAACTGTGTTTTGGACACCCGCACTTTGACTGCAGATTTGGTGGAACGTGATTTATCGAAGCATGTAGAGAAGCAGTTGGTGACTTCTTTGGGCGACTTACCTCGATTACGCCATTTTTACGGCCGAGAAAAGGAATTGGACAACATGGCGAACTTGATTGACGCTCGTGCAACAACCCTCCTTGTTCCCGGTATTGCAGGTATTGGAAAGACCACGATTGCCTCAAAATTGATTGAACGATTCATGCATCGTCGAAACCTTTTGTATCACCGTTGCCAAGATTGGGAAGGCTCTCGCTCGTTTTTTGAATCGATAGCTGATTGGCTTGCAAATATCGGTGACTCGACTTTTGCCGATTACCTTGCTGCCACACCAGTTCCCCAGCCCGCAGATGCCGCACGACTTTTGGTTGATTCACTCGAAGGAACCCCAAGTCTCATAGTGATAGATGATTTCCATAAGGTTGCAGATACAACGCTTCATCAAACCTTCCAAGCGATGTCACTCGCCTTACTCGGAAGTGAGGAACAAATAGGGCTCGTACTCTTTTCTCGCTCGTTCAAACCGGTTGTTCCAACCAAGGACGCTGAAGGGCGTATCGCGAGTCTCGTACTGCCTCTTGATGGTCTTGATTCTGACGCGGGGCGTCAATTATTGAGTAGTTTTGAGAACCTTGGTGATGAGCAATGGCTTCACATCCATGGTCTGTCGAGAGGCCACCCTCTTGTTCTTGAGCTCATTAACAGGGGAGCTTCGGCAGGGGCTTTTCATGAAACACTCGAAAATTACGTCACGGTTGAAATCTTTTCAAAATTGAGCGCTGAACAAAAAAGGGTTCTTTCTGCGTTGGCGGTATACCGCGAGCCGGTTCAACTCAGCGCACTTGCGGAACAAGACTTGGACACGGACGAACTCGATGCATTGGTCGAGCAGGGACTTGCTCGACAAGGTGAAGTCGATTTTTACGACGTACACGATTTGATTCGAGAGTTTTTAGTTCGTAGTCTCGATGCAACGACAAAGAAAGAATTCCATTCGAAATGTTGTATTTGGTATGAAAAACAGACTTCATCTCCTGCAAATTTGATTGAACAAATATACCATTTGATGCGCTCAGGAAAAGGCGACGAGGCAGCACTCGTCATCGCTGAACAAGGCCGAACGTTGATTGCTCAAGGGCACATGGAGTTGCTTGGTTTGATGGAAGGCTTGACCATCGATACTTTGGAAATACCAATACAAATGAAGGTACGACAGTTGCACGGCGAGTTGCTCGTTCTCCTCGGACGCTTTGTCGAGGCCGAATTGGTCTTCGTTTCAATTCAGCAACTGGATCCTGAATCCAAAGCCACCCGGCTCAGTGCCGAGGTACTTTCCGCACTTGCTGACCTCTCGCTAAAACAGGGAGATTCCGACAAGGCTTTGTCAATGCATCGTGAGGCTTTGGAGAAATTCATTGAATGCGGTGATGCCAAAGGAGCAGCCCGTTCGTACAATAACATGGGGTATTTACTCCGGCGCAAAAATGAACGTAGTAAGGCACTTGAAGCGTACGGCGAGGTTGAAAAAATTCTTTCCGAATCAGACGGTAAAGAATTGGTTGGAACGCAGTTGACCCTCGCTCGTGCGTTCATTGAACTCGATGAGATTGATAGAGCGCGAGACCATGCACTCCAAGCATTCGAGGTTTCCGATGGTGTCGGAGATGCTCTTCTCCACGCACGAGCCCAAGCAGTACTTGGCCGATATTACGCCAAAGTTGGCGATGCAGATGTTGCATCCCATCACTATGCAACTGCTTTGGAAACAATGAGCGTTGCCGGTGATTTGCTCTCGCTCGTTGAGATTACTATTCTGCTTGGGGAAGTACTGCAAGATGCTGGGCGTGCCGAAGATGCGATGGAGCATTACCGCGAGGCACTCGTCATCGCAGAGGCAAACGACCTTCGAATGCAAATCGGAGAACTCCTTTCTCGCCTCGGAGGCGTAGCGCCGGACAAGCGACGTCGGATGGAATACCTTCAGCGCGCACTTGCAGTTTTCCGAGAACTCGGTGCGAAGTCTCGCATGCGTGATGTCCAAGCGCAAGTTCATGCAGCCGTGATGGGTCGTTGATCAATCGTATGATTGCGGACGGTCGTACTGCAAGGTCGTAACACCGTCTGCATACACCACCCAAACCGAAGTAACCCCTGCGAGTACCACAGTTCCTTGATGGCTTCCTGCGCCAGTCCCTGAAAGGGATACGCTCGTATCCAATGTACCGCCTTCGTGGATGAGGTCGATTGACGTATCTGTTAGCACCAATGTGATTCGTGCTTCATCTGCTTCCGTGAGCCTCCAGGTCACTTTCTCTGCATACTCAACTGAGCCCATTCGACTCGCTTCGTCGGCTCGTTCAACGGCTGCTGCTAAGTCATCGAGATTCGATTGAATCGCATTTTCATTCCATCGCTCTCGGGTTGCCGTCTCGATTTGGTATGCCCAAATACTGAATGTCGTGAGCAATAATACGCCTAGAAGAAATGTGAAGATGTATCCAAGTTCGGTCGCAGCAGCTCGTTCATCACGACGCAGGAATGAGTTGTTCATGATACAGCCTCCGTCATGTGGGCATTGAGTGCTGCCATCTGCAGTGTGAACTGAATTGGTTCACCGTTTGTATGCCAAACCGCTTCGGAGGTGCCGTACGATGGGTCGGGGACCCAGCCGACATAATCTGTAAGCAAGTCGATTCGACCGGGATAGATTGTCCAATCTTCACTTGATTCTAAACCATCAGCAGATGACTCAGCAATGGCAATTCCGTACGGGTTCGACCAACCACGACGGACTTCATAGGCAATTGATGAGGCGAGTGATGAACGGTCAACCAATTCAATATCCAAAATCATCCTGCCGGCTCCACTCACACTGTCTGCAGTTGGGTGGAGCGAAGGGACGGTCGCAGCAAATCTTGGCCCTGGACCCCCTCGGTCTGTCGGTGCAACGACGATGTAGGGTTCGAATTCGGGATGGTTTGTGACAACAGCTCCACCAGCATAGGCAACTTCCATTCCCACGATTGATGATTCGAATTCATAACTGAGTCGAGAAAGATGGAATCCCCAAACCGTTCCAAGCGTGGCATGGTTTGAACCCGCATTTGCTCCAATCAGACTGATTTGCATGCTGGCAGGGTGCATGCCTGAACTCCATGCATTTTTGAGGTCGACTTGAGAACGCCCACTCATGGATTGCCATGGCAACGCTGATGATATCCAGCCGCTGGCTTGGATGTTAATGGGCAAGCAACGTTGCGCTCCATCATGTCGCACGTGGAGTAACCCATCCTGTCCACGAAGGCCATAAACTCGAAGAGCGTCTCCTTCGACCACGGTTATCTGTGATGCACCTTGGTCTAACTCCGTCGTTCGGTGCTGTTCATCCCCAAGGAACGTTCCGTTTTCTACGGTTTGGCCCGACATGTTCCATTGTGTGTAGTAGCCTGCATTTGAAATGTGGATTTTTTGTTCAGCATCAGCGCTCGAAAAAGTGTGCCGCTGTCCGGAAAGCGCACCTGTATCATCTGCAGGCTCCACAAACAGTCCAGCGCCTGAAGCGTTGTGCATCCAAGCAGCAAAGAAATCACCATTGGCATCCAGAATTGGGGCTCCATCGATTCCTGCAGGCGGCCACTGCACGCTACTTGTTTGGTTAGCAGGTACAGAAACCCCTCCACCACGCCAGGTCACAGTGACGCTGTTCGTACCTGGGTTCGCTAGAACAAGTTCTCCATCAAGCGATGGGGTGATGAACGAGCGGCCGAGGTATTGACCATCCGTGCTGGGGAGGGCCATGTGACCTACTGTTGAATCGAGGTTTGTCTGAACGATGAGACGTGAGGGGGAACTTGTCGAGACGTGAACAACATCGGAGGTACTCAAATTAACAGAGTGGGTGAATGCTGGTCCTACTCGGTTTTGTGATGATGGAAGTGCAAAGAATGTCTCGATTGTTTGGCTACGTACAGTTATTTGGTTTGCTGAATCACTGATGATTTGGATCCTACTTTCACCCGATGGTAGCGGGATTGACCACGAACTGCCTGTTGCGTCAAGAGGGCTTGGGTCGTTTGGTTGCATCATAGTTGTGCCACCTTCGCCTCGAGAGAGGAGTACGTGCAACTGATGCGACGAATGAAGTACCGTTTCTCCCAGTGCACTGGCATCAAGGACGTACATGCCGTCTACCATCAACTGAATCTCGGTTAACACCTCGCTTCCATTCAATACCTCAAGGTCAATTGGACCAAGCGGTAACGCAAGGCCCGGCGATGCGGTGAGGAGAACTTCGTCAGCCCAATCTGGGATGGTGAATATGTAGGGGTTGGCTGGGCCAAGCCGCAAATCATCGACACAAAGAGCCGTGTTCATCGACTCGGGGTGTCGAAGTCGAAGTTCATCGTCGTAGTCAAGCGCGCCTTGTACCCGGAATGAAGTATCGTCAGCCCAAGTTGCGGAATACCACATGCTGCTTTGCATCATATTCCAATTGAGTGTGCCGTCGACCGGTATGAGTTTGACTTCTGTTGAATCGCCAGGCATTCCAGTCTCCGAAAGTGCGGAGGTTTGATGCGCCAGTAGGGTCATTTGCGATGACATATCATGCCGTTCAATCGAACCTTCAAGTTCTTCAATCACCGGAATCATCGACACCATCATCATGGCAATGATTGACAAGACACCTCCAAAAAGAAGCACGGTTGCTACGGCTGCCGACACAGCATCTTCGTCACGCATCAACATCGACTTCACCGTGAAACCTCCACGCGTTTGACATCGACTTCAAGATACATCGCCATACTTTGGGTTTCGACAGTGAAACCATCTGCGCCGCTTGCACGCAGATAAGGTGCATATCCAGTGAATGTGTCGAGGGTTCCAGACGCCCGGTTGAGCGTGTAGTCCTCAAGTAATTTATCATGGTACTGTGGGGTAATGAGATCATTTAGAGCATTCTCTACTGTAAATTTCACATGGTAGGCCTGACCAGTGAACAGGGTCATTGGCCCCTTGGAAACCATGTTCATGCCAATATTTTCACCCGAACCAATGTTTCCGTCGATGGTCACATCTGTGAGGACTATTGACAGTCGAGATTCCCCGGTCACAAGCGTATCAAGTTCGATATTGGGGAATTGTGAAACTTTCCATGGTTCATTTGGAAACCGTTCAGCCCTCGCATCATTCACCAAGGCAATTTGGTGTTCGCCAAGTCCGAGCGAAGTGGAGATTTGAATGCCAGATACGATGTATGATACGCTCCGATGCAACGGACGCTGGTCCGCATCAAGTACAGTGACGCTCATCCAGTGGTCTTGTGCCGCTCCGTGGCTGATAATCACTTCATCGAATGCGGCATTGAACGAATGGTTTTCGGTGCCCATCGGACTTTCAATCGTTACAGAGCGAGCCGTTTCGTTGATGGCAGTAATTCCAATGGCAGAGTTGTTGATGGTTCGAACCGTAATCCGCTCATCGGGTGTCAAGTCTGCTGCAATAGTCCACGTTTCGACTTTGATGACGGGTTGCACCATGGTCGATTTGAGAGCAAGCGTGTGACGGATGCCTGTGCCTTCTGGAGAACTTCCAGCAACGTCGATTCTGTCCTCGAATCGATCTGCAATACCGTTGGCGCTGTTCCAGTTTGTATTGTCCTCAAAATCCGAGATATAGGGATTGAGGAATATCCAAACACCACCCATAATAGTAACAACCATCGCCAGCATCATTACAACGCCAAGAACCTCGCTTACGCCCCTTTCGTCCCGGCGAAGAGACGGGCGAAAAACAGCGGAGTCGTGTGCGTTCACATGCGTCACAACCTTTGGTATCATTTAGCCATTGACCTTCTCAGCCCCAAAAGCGTGACGATTGAACGCTTTATCGGGTCGTCGAATGCAATTCAGTCGCAGGTTGTGATTCGTGAGCATTCCCGATGTAGTGTGATTTCTCGGGGCCGTCTTGGAGTGAGATTGATATGTCGCCTGAGAACACGTCATCGATGTAGTACAAGACAGTTGATTCTGCAATGTGCGGTTGGTTATTTTTCTCTGAAAGGTGGGTCAGAGAAATACTTCGCGTTTCTGGTGTGCAAACTTCCGCTAAGAATTTCCCAGTTTGCTCGTTTGAAAGGTGGCCTCCACGACCGCTGATTCTATCTTTGAGGCTGAAGGGATAGGGGCCGTTCATGAGGCGGTTGTGGTCATAGTTCGCCTCGATGGCTATGTGTTCACACCCCCGAACATGCGTTACGAGTTCATCAGTCCAAGAACCAAGGTCGGTTATGACCGCCGCCCGATGTCCGTTGTGACTGGCTACGAAGGCGACATTGTCAGAGCCCGAATGCGGTACTGGGACTGGTAGAATTGACAAATCTTCGCTTACGCGGATCAAATCAAGCGAGTCGAAATAGGAGGTAAACTCGGGTATGAGTTTCAGCTCTTCAGCAGTTCTGTGGTTGGCTTGAATTTGAATCTCCCAGCGCTTTTGAGCGACCAGCGCTCCACCGCCATGGTCGCCGTGATGGTGGCTGATGAAGATACAGTCAATCTCGGTCGGGTCAATATTGAGTCGAGCAAGGCGCTTTTGCAATTGCGCTCCGCTGAATCCTTGGTCGATGAGGACTTTCGCTTGCTCGGTTTCTAGCAACGTGGCGTTCCCACGACTGCCAGTTCCGAGGTGCGTGAGTACCATTGTCATTCCAATCGGTAGCACCTTGTCGCGAGCAGCCTTTGAACACACCGCCTTTTCGCCCTGTCATGTCCATCTTTCCTGCTCACCCTCAAGCGACCGATGAGTTCTATCAAGACTACATTCACATTTTTGAACGAGAACGAACTGTATACTTGTCCGAACATCGCTCCATCATCCTCTTAAGTGTCATGAAGGACATGCCCAATTGCGAAGCGTATGCTTTGTAGGCTGGTCTCCAAATGCGACGAAGTTTAACCACTCTTCTAACCACCCTTGCAGTTGTTGCAAGTCTACTTTTTATGTCGCAGTTTCCGGCAGTTTCACCAGTCTCGAACCTCCACCCCGATACCACCGATGGTTCAAAGCCTCCATCAACGGACAGTGACGGGGATAAAATTCCGGATGTCCATGAAAACCTCTTCGAAGAATGGATGAATTGGACTGCGATTGATGGTCGGCCAGTTTTCGTTGAAGGTATGGACAGCAACGATGCATCTGATGCCTTGCTGGACGGGGATATGGACGGCTTGAACGCGACAGAAGAATATTGCTGGCCTTATCCTGCCAACTGTACTGCACCGGGCTTCCCACGCGGTCTAACCGGCGCAATCGATGCTGAGGGCGAGCGTTCGTACCTCGACCCGCGAATATCCGATACGGATGGAGATGGAATGCCAGACGGGTACGAAGCCTACATGTGCGAAAGAGTAGGTGGCTACAATGTATTCTCGCTCAAGTACGAATGCAACACTTTTGACCCGCTAAACGCCTCAGATTTGTACGATGACCCCGATGAGGATGGATTCGATGTTAATCGTGATGGTGTGCTCTCAATAACTGAGCGTTTTACGTCCCCTGAGGAGTACATACAGGGGGCTCCTGCGAACCATACAAACGAACTTGACGGCTTGTGGTGTTCTGCATCACTCCCAGAGGGTTCAGTTTTTGAAAACTGGCCGTTTATCCCGACCGGTTCAAATGCTACGTTCCAAAACTTGCTTTCGGCGTGTACTGAAAATGCAACAATGGTGGTTGACGAAGACCTATGGCTCGGAACAGACCCCTTGCTGGCTGATTCTGACCGATACCATTGGGATGGATTTTCAATTCGACGTTTGTTCCCTTCATTCGGTGACGGCATTCCAGATGGCTGGGAAGTTCACTTTGGCCTGGAACCACTCAATCGCACGAACGCATTACTTGACCCTGACAACGATGGTTGGGATGCAAACAGGGACGGTGGCGTATCTCCAGACGTGAGTCGTACCCTGACGGCACTTTCTCTCGGTGAATCACTCTCGACGCTTGAGGAGTACTTTGTGCATAACGATGATGGTAATTCTGTAATGCCCGGTATGAAAACAGTCATGCTAGGCAATCAACAGAACGGCGTTGAACTCGTGCCGCTGAGTTTTGTTTCTGACCCAGATGAAATGAGTTTGATACATTACGATGTACGTGATTTGGATACCAATGACCAAACGGTTTATGCAACGACAAAATACGGTTTGACGGTCATGGATCATGAGCAATTGGTGAGTTACGACCACTGGATGCCCGAGGGCATCACGTTGCATTCATCCATGTTGCTGACTCAAGATGATTCCACTTTTGCTTTGGCAATAGCGACAAGTTCGGGATTGGCCGTAGCACCGTTGCAAGCGGATGGTAATCTTGCTCCACTTACAACGTGGTCTTGGTCGCTTTCTGAGGAACTCTTTGCCCTGACTCAACTCAATATTGAAGGTCCAAATTCGTATATCCTCGGACTAGGTTTTGCAGGTGAGGGTTCTGTTTTTGAAATATCAGACTCCGCTGATATAGTCGCACAAAACGCTATCTCAACAGACCTTGAAAGTATGCTCAGCCAGTCGAATTCGACCGTAACCAATCTGGCACATGGGCCATCCGGTGGGGGAGAAAACGTACTCTTTGTCGGCACCGACCGAGGCCTACTTGTTGCGCCTACAACAACCGTTCGAGATGAGTTTGAAGCATCATGGCGATTCTTCTACACGCCTGAGACCACACCCTTCCCAACAGCCATTGATGAATTGCGTTCGCTTTCTTTGGGCATGGTAGCCAATCCCGCTGAAGTACGAACAATGCTTCTCGATGGTCCTTCTTCAAACAACGCCCAAGTGTTGTGGTTCGGTACACCGTCCGGAGTGCACATGATGAGTTTAGTTGACGATACAATTGTTCACAGCGGATTGCTTGAGCACCCGGGTGTTGAAGGACGCTACGTTCGAGAATACAACAACATTCACGCGCTTCACGTTACCGGTGATGAGATTATAGTCGGTTCAGTCAAGGGCATGTGGGCTATAACAGGTGACTATTCAGCAGTCTACGGTTTCCAAGAACAAGAGACCATCTATGGAGAAATCGTAACGATTGGTTCGCGTACCGTCGATGGCAACACGACGCTCATTGTTGGTTCATCTCCAGGGCAGTATGCCAACATAGAGCTCATGAATCCCGGTGCAAATGATTCGGATAACGACGGAATGCCAGACGGATGGGAAGTCGCAAACGGCCTTGACCCTACCGACCCTTGGGATTCGTTGTTTGATGCAGACAGCGATGGGATTGACCTCGACCAGGCCGATGACGGGTTCCTAGAACGGTTGTGGACTAATCTCGACGAATATCGATTTGTCTCTCAATCTTTGAACGGATACAATTCGACGAACCCGAAGGTTGGTGACACCGATGGTGACGGGTTAGGTGATGGAAGCGAATACTTCGGCTTCTTCTATGAATCTTCCAATTTGTGGTGCCACTACACCGTCCAAATGGAATATGTTTGCGATGATGTTGCAGGTCAGTCTGCGAATGCCACCTACCTCGGCCTTTCAAGCAGCGACCGAGGAACTGATCCAACAAATTTTGATAGTGATGGTGATGGAATGCCTGACGGTTGGGAAATCGAGCACAGGCGCTGGATTGGTTCATCGTTCAACGGGGGCAACAATTGGACGCTCGACCCCAACAGAGCGGCGGATGCGAATTGGGATGCAGACCGAGACGGTCTTGCGAACCTCTGTGAATATCAATGGTCTGTCGTACGCAGCGCTGCAATCGATGGATTACTGTTTGAATCTCATGGAGAATCGGTAAATGCAAGCCTCGAATGGTTTGATGCTGATCCGAACAATATTGATTCTGATGGCGATTCCTTGCCGGACGGCTGGGAATCGGGTGGTGCGTGCACATGGGACCCTTCACGACAAGGCGTGAACCCACTCAACGCTTCCGATTTGTTCCAAAACCCAGATGGAGATGGATACGACATAAATCACGACGGTGTTCTTGATGAATCAGAAGCATTTGTCAACTACCTTGAATTCCATGTACGCTCGGACCTCTTTTCGGGAAATCAAACATTCGCTGGCGTCCCTCTCCCGAATGGCTTTTCGACAGACCTGTTCATGAACATCAGTCTTAACGGAGCACCAGAGGCTAGTTTCGGAGAACGTGCTTCAGGCTCTGTAACGGCGCTTCAATCTGTCACGAGCGTCGGCTCTTCCAACCCTCTCAACTCAGACTCCGATTCGGATGGTATGCCGGATGGTTGGGAAATTTGGTTTGCTCGTTGGAATATTCTCGATGATGCATGGACGCTGAATCCGCTGGATGCTTCTGACCGCTGGCAAGATGCCGACGATGATGGAATGGCAAACTGGGAAGAATACAACGCCATTGCACCTGAGTATTCAGAAACAGACCAGAATCGCTCTGCACCCCAATGGTTTGTCACTACGGTTGGTTCTGCGTTTGCATTGCAGCAATGGCCAGGGAACAGTGTTGATTTTTCATTCGGTTCCTTCATCACTTCTGACCAGATTAATCGTACTGGCTGGACCTCTGATCCAAACAATGTGGACACTGACGGCGATGGTATGATTGATGGTATTGAGCAACTTTTCACTTCATGGAACATTACTGCTGGACGGTGGACGCTCAATCCACTGGTAGCTGGCGATGGATTGTTCGACGGTGATGGTGACGGATTGATTGACAGTCAGGAATTTGCGATTGCAACTCAGAATCCGGAAAATGGCATTGAGCATCCATCGGATGCACCACTCCTCCACCTTGATGGTGATGCGCAGCAACCAACGGAAAAAGCACAGCGCGTGTTCAATATTCTCATTACCAAAGAGACTCGTGGAAAGCGTTTACTCGCTGATTTCAACGATTGGCAAGCGGGTGTTCCACCCAACGCCATTTTATCCACTCTCCTTGGAATGTCAGACCCGACTAATCCAGACACAGATGATGACGGTATGTACGACGGGTTTGAGTATTGGTTTACAGAGTGGGACCTTGAAGAAAATCGCTGGAGTATGAATCCACTCATCGACAGCGACGTGAATCTCGACACGGATGGTGACAGTTTCGATTGCGATGGTGATGGCAATATTTCAATGGATGAACGGTTTTCCAATTTGAGAGAATGGGAATCACGCACGTATGGGAAATACAGCGAGCGTTTCTCGGTTCCGCCCTCTGCAGGACTGATTGACTTTGGTGAAGACGCCATTCAAGCATACATGGAAGAACTTGGCTTCTCCTTTACGCAGGCGCAACAGGCCTTGTACACAGATTTTGCATCGAAAGACCAAGCAAGCTCTGACCGTATGCTCATGATTAACGAGTATAATGAAGAGAATTTTAATCGCACTCTTCTCGGCATTGCAGACCCAACGAATACGGATTCTGACTCGGATGGTATTGATGATGGTTGGGAGTACTGCTATGCGTTGTATGGCATGGATGATGTGACCACAATCAACCACTGGGCGTCGAATCCACTCAATCCGTGGGACATTCACTATGACGGCGACCACGATGGGTGGTATGACCGCTCAGCGTTCGACATTCCTGCTGAGCAAGGCACCTGGTCCGGACGAGTCTTTACGCCGAGCTCCAACATTGTTCAATCTGGAGTCGGTGACCTACCGTTCACCAATTGGATGGAATGGGACAACCAAACACGGCCTGATTTGAACGATACAGATGAGGACAGTGTTTCGTATTCAACGGTCGTAGAGAACGGTCAGGTCGTTTGGCATCAACAGGACTTCAACTTGTCCGACGGCCGTGAAGTATTCAAGTACGGAATAAACCCGAGTGACAACGACTCTGACGGTGATATGTTGCCCGATTGGTATGAATACGCCAAAGCATGGAACGAATCGAATGACAACTACAGTTCCTACCTGCAAATCCGTGTCGTTTGGATCGATGCATCAACTGGAGGTCCTTGTACAACCGATACCAATTCATGCCTTCCTCTTTCCCAACAAGGCGCAGATGGTGCACTTTCACGGCCTGACCTTTCCTTCACATGGTTCACCATGAATCCAGCTGACCCTGTCGATGCGAATTTCGACCCTGACAAGGATGGCAATTGGGACTGCACTGGTGCAGGTTGTGTCTATGAACCCTACACGAATTTCCAGGAGTTCTACGCCATAACTGCCTCAGATTTATCATCACCGAATGCAGTACGTCTGAGCGGACTCATTTACGATGGTGAGGTCGTCTTGGAATGGTGGCAACTACGTGCAGCAATGCTGAAACTTGACGCTTCGGGTGCGAGCGCTGAGAATTATCTCAAAATGGACCAGTCTTTTGCGAACGACATTCGTTTTGCCTATGTCGTTGACGATAAAGACACGAACTTTTTGTTGCTCGATTCCAGCGACGATGAGGTTCTACTCGCTGGAAATCGAACCGATGACTGGGATATCTACTACGCTGGCTCGCCAAATACTGCGCCGGTACGTTCGGTAGGTGAACATGAATTTGGCTGGTATCTTCTCGACCTCGATAACGACCATATTGCCGAAGGAACAGACCCAACCAACTGGGATTCTGACGGTGACTGGATGGTTGATTGGTTTGAAGTTCGTGACGATGAAGAGGACGGAATCCGTGGTGATTCCTCTCCAATCCGTTATGATTCACGGCAAACAGCGTGAACATTTTACTCACTGTAAAGCGCATCATTCAAAGGCCATGCCGTCTGTGCCTTAACGGGGAGCAGACATGCAGAATGATTTTTCCAATGGCCGCGGCGTAATGTTCGTACTGTTCTTCATAATGGTTTTAGCTCCAATGGGTCCAATGGCTGATATGTTTGTCGGCTCAGCGGATGCAGCAGGTGTTTCCAGACATATCTACGAGTTCAGCGACGGTACGACCGAGCATGTGGCGCTTTACCAGGGGGCAAATCCTGACATTGGAGCAGAGGTGTCACTTCCCAAAGGAGCGCTGGTCACTGAAGTTTCAATGACACTGTCTGGTGCATCTGCTACCGGATGAGTCAAACCGTAACCGATGACAGAGACGAATGGATTGAGGGGAGTGCGTCTTCCACTGACTCCCGCAGTGGTGAGCTGAGTTTGGATCTGGCAAACAGTTCGTCAAGCTTTTTCGCTCATGGCAACGATGAGGCTGTGAATCCAGTTTCCGATGCATGGCTGGATAACGGTTCATTTGCGGTTCGGCAGCCCCACACATCGAATTCCACGGAGAGTCGTTTCTCTCAGCAGGCGCTCAAAACCTCGTCTTCGCTGATGAAGCAAAGTCAAGGTGCGGTCTTGAAGCACCATGATTGGCTCTTCATGTCAACGTGGAGTACTTCGACCTTCCAGAACATCGTCCATCGATTGTATCCGAACAATGCAACCAAAGAATCGGTCATCACTTTAGACCAAGCGCAATGTACGCTTCCAAATCTCCATTCGAGTAGCTACTACGCAAATTACGGTTTCCGAGACTGGACGGTTACGGATGATGAACGTATGTTCGCAATTCTTTCGGGTTATCGATATCACTACTCATCTTCTGCTCCCACGCAATACCACCGGGTATTGGAAATGGATATCTCGCGTGATGATGTTTGGACGTGCATTGATTCCTACGATGTATCCCCACAGTACTCAGAGTACACGGCGATTGCCTATGACAGAGCGACTGAAGAAGTATGGATTGTACACAACGCACAGCGAAGAATTGTACCGTACACATTCAGCGACCAACCAGATGGACAATACACTCGAGGCCAAAACATGTATTCGTACTCGTCTTCGTCCGGAAGTGCGTGGGAATGTGGTAAAACTGGACAGCAGGTGCGCGGACTGGAAGTCAACGACACGACGTTCTTCATGCGATGCCAACAGGGTAGTACAAGCCAAGACAAAGACCAACTCGAAGCATGGTCTGTATCCGGTTCTTCCACTTCCCTCGTTCCACAAACTGGAACCCGTCTGCTATCGGCTCTCGGGTATGGCCTGCAATATGACGGTTCACGATTCGTGACTGTCGACTGCGGTTATTCGACGTGGTCTTCATCTACACTTTACTATCGCGAATACGGAACTGGATGGCAATACAAGACCACTCCTGCACCGGGGACCACAACCTGGCTTGGGCCCGTAATTGAATCCGGGGACCCGGTTCTTGCTGCAAACATGCAGACCTATTGGTCTGCAGCATCCATTGGTGACCGTGTGGATTACTGGATTTCAGCAGATAACGGGACGCACTGGGAGCAAGTCACTTCAAACTCTACCATTCACTTTGATTATCCCGGTACTGAGTTGGTCTGGAAAGCACAACTCATTGGTTCGACAGCAGTCTCATGGTGGGTCGATGTTGAATACGCAACTGAATATTCTTCGTCCGGCAGTTGGACTTCAACACCACATGTGACCGGAACGAAAGTTGGTAAAGTCCGACCAAATTGGGTTGCAGATACGCCCGCTGGCACCTCTATTCTAGTTCAAGTCTCAAACGATAACGGCTCATCTTGGCTTCCAGCACTCAACAACCAAGAAGTGAGTTTCCCTTCCACAGAAGCCGGAGACACGATCAGGTATGCTGTATCACTCACAACTTCAGATGCTTCGTTAACACCTCTCATCGATTCATTGACGATGGAATATGAGGAAGGTTACCCCGACCGTCCGCGACTTGACATCGGCAATGACTTGATTTGGGATTGGGAATCAGTGCTCTTCTTGAACGAGTCATCCGTCATCGCCAGTGATTCATCGGTGGTTACGCAGGAGGTCAAATACCAACCAACGCTCGTCCAAGCATTCAATTCCATCATTCCACAGAACGGTGATGGTGACATTACGATTCCAATTGCAGTAAAGGCTGCAACTTCTGGTCGCGTTAAGATTTCAAACATTGATATTGCCTACAAGATGCAAACCCGTGCTGTCGATGCCTCGCTTGAAGGAGGCGTGATTTCACCGGATGGTGTATTCCGATACATGCAGGTTCGAATTGCGCCTGGAGATGATGTTGACCGCGTCACAAGTTCTCTTGTGGCGCTGAATAATTCCTACGGCGAAAATCCCGCGTTTGAATGGCAACGTGGGGACACGTGCTCCGTGGTTAGCGATGCTGGTGGCATCGTTCAATTCGATGTAGCGAATTGTACTTCTGTTACGGATCTAAACGGCATGGTCTCGATTCGAATGCCGATGTCTGTAAACTGGAGTTGGGATGATGAGACTGACATGCAGGCTCTTATTTCCGTCCAAGACGATTTGGGTCAAGCCGTTGCTGCATGGGAAACTGAATCATTAGATATGGTCGTTGAAAACGATATACAGCTCGACGGTCTGAGGGTGTACGAGGAAACAGGTCGGGAGTTGTATTCGCAAGATTGGGTTCGTGGCGGAAATCTGATTTCATTCACAGGAGAGATTCACTTCCAAAACTCTCAACTCACCCCGTTAGGCGGGCAGTTTTATCTTCGGATTTTAGGTCAAAACGTAACCTATGACGGAGATCCAATTGGAGAGCCCGTGGAACTGGCTCGTGAGCAAAACCCCTCTTTTGGTGCTTTCAATATCACCATCACTTCGCCGATGGAATCTTCCCCCGGCGGTATGGTGTTTTATGTCGAAGCAATCGAAATGAAGAACGGCTCAAAGTTCACCAACCCAGGCTACAACACCATTCGCTTGGTCCTCGACGGTAATTCACCACTTGTTTTGAGTTCAACCCCTGAGGATGGTTCAGAGCGACATGCTGGCCCTCCCGCACCTGGTGGTCAAGCACTGAGTTTTGTAATTCAAGACTCTGTTGAACCTCCCAGTCAAGTGACCCTCAACTATTGGATTGGTTGCAAAGCAAGTGAGTCGATTGGGTGCAGTGATTACAACTTCGACGGCTTGCCAAACGCCAACGAATACGAAATGAAGGTATTGAATTCGCCAGATACGCAAGCCGGTGGTTTGAACATCTTCGATGGCCTTATTGACGATTCAATGCTGGAGCACGGTCAAGTTGTTTCTTTCTTCCTGACCGGTAAAGACGTCAAAGATAACGCTATTGCGATGGGTGGGGGGCCGGTATGTCCAGACAGCAACACTGCATGCGGGTATGTTCCTGGAGAAACTGAACCGAACTGGGACAACGATTTGGCAACGTACCGCATACGCGTCGAGTTTGAGCCTGAACTCGACCTCGACAACTCAACCATTCTAGGACACGATGACTCTGCGCCTCTGCACCCCGGCATACCATATACGGCTCAAATCGTACTTTCCGACCGTAACGGATGGGAAGACATCCAATACATCCAACTTGCGCTTGGCGGCGACTTTGAAGATGATGATAGTTCATTGTTCATATCGTTGACCAGAGGGCTTGATGGTCATCCGATTGCCGTTATGGAATCCGGTTCTGCCAACATTGCGGTTTCCAATCTGTATTCCAGCGTAAGCCTTGATGAATCTGACAACAACATCATCAAACTCCTTGCTCGATTCCAACTGACATGGACATTCCCAGAAGCGTTTGACACCGATGGTACCAGTCTCGTGATTCCAAAGATTCTCGTTACGGATTTACCATGCAATGAGATGGAGACGACGCCATGTTTCGAGACCAAAGAGGGATTAGGTAATGACGCATGGAGTCTCGACAACGATTTCCGTTTCGATACGATGGAAGGCCACATACGTGCAGTCGAACTCCGCGACGGTACGAATCACTACAATTCTGATTTTGAAGAAACGCTCATCGGCGCTGGACAAGCGTTGCGAGTCAATGGAAGAGTCTTGTTTTCGGAAGATGAAACACCAGCCCCTCCGGGCGCCTTCGACGTTGTTTTCGGTGATTACGACCATACATGGACAACATCCACGCGTAACGATGGTGAATTCAGTCTTGACTTGCTTGTTCCTTCCGCACCGTCCGGCCATCTCGACTTGCAACTCGGTCTCGGTGATTTGCCCGGATTTGCAATGGATGAGACTGCGACTTCACAGCGGGTACGACTCGCTGTCGACAGCAGTCGTCCGACTATTTCAGCCATCACGCTGGATGAAGTCAATGCCGGTTCATCGCTTTCAATTGGCGCATGCGGAGATTTGCAAGTTATGCTTGAGACGCTGGATAACTATGGATTTGACCTCAATGAACCCGCTGTTCTCCACTACCGTGTTCGTGCTGGAGAGGCTGAAATTTCTCGCGGAAGTGTTCCTTTACCGGACACAACACCGTTTGGAGAACAATTCTTTTGGACGGGCAACCTCGACTTGACCGATGCTGGTGCAACCACCCTGTTACCCTCGTATGTCGTAGATGTCTGGGTTTCCGGTTCGGATTCGGCTGGAAATCCTTTCAACACCATTGGCAATTCTATTTATGATCCTATGGCTTCCTGGTCTCTTGCCCTTCTTGGGCCGAGTATTGACCTCAATGCTGAATCGAGCAGTTTCTCTTGGGATGACCCAAGTCCTATCGCGCAACAGGCAGTGAGTCTCGACTTTGAAGTGAGGAACACAGGTGGAAAGGGCGATGTAGCCCTCGTTCTACAACGCGCAGTCGATGGCGGTTTCTGGGACAACATTGCTCGAATTGATTTGGTTGCTACTGCAGGAACTGATGTGACCGGTTCTCTTCCAACTGTAGCTGATGCAGCAGTCGGTGAAAGCATCGAATTCCGTTTAGTTGTCCTCGTCGATGAAGTGGAAATGGACCGTGCATCACTGGATCCGCTGTTCATTAAGGAAGAAACTGTCAGAGACGGTGAAGCATTGGCTCAACAGGCGCAAGAAGGCACATTCAGTATTGTATTGTATCTCGTGGCGCTCGTTTCACTCAGCTTAGCGATGTGGTTGCTTGTTGTCAACCGTCGCATGCGCCAAGGTGAGTTTGAACTCGGTTCAGAAGACCAAACCGACGAAGTTCTCGAAGACCTGGATAATTCCAAGATGTTACCAGACATTGCTCAAACACCATCGGTTGAACCACAGGCTCAGCCAGTAGCACTACCTCAACGAGCCCCACCTCCGCTTCCACCGACCGGTCTTCCAGAAGGATGGACATTGGACCAGTGGAGCCATTTCGGTTGGCAGTATGTCGAATCCATGAAGAAGTGAGTTGTCACCATGTCAGACGAGGAGCCATCTTCTGTCGATGGAATGGTAACGTTACAAGAACGCATGGTGAATCTCATTAATCAATTGAACATGCCTCTCATAGAAGTGAGCCTCGTCTTGAGTAAACACATTGCTGGCCTGTCACGTTCGCTCGATGAGCACATACGGGCGACGGAGCAGGAGTTTCCAGAAACTGTCACACATCCATGGCCAATCGATTCAGCCAACAATGATGAACCCGGTTTCCAGTTCGAACTTGATAAAATTTTCAAAATTATTGATGAAGACCGAATGGATATTTTGGCCACCTTAATCCGGGTCACACTGGTTGAAATCGATGCATCTTTGGCGGAAGGTTTGCTTGCATTACGTCCTTGGGAAGCCCTTTCGAGAACTCAATTATCAAATGCAAAGAGCCCCGGACAGCTGTTTTCTCCTCTCGACATTCCTGAGGAATGGTAAGCAATGGTTTGAAAATAACCGCCACCATCGGATGCCATGGAGAGGCAAGTGCGACTTGGGGTTGCAATAATGGTCGTGCTGCTGACACCTGCCCTTTCAGGATGTTTGGGCTCTGACGGCCTTCTTGACTTTCCCGAACAGAAAGGTATCCCGGGCGGCCTTACACTGGCGTGTCTTGATGATTCAAAGTTCACCTCAATGGTTATCGAAATTGATTATGCACCCGGATATTTACCTGAATCATCTTCGACTGACTTACTCAAGCAGAGACTCGAATCGGTTTGTGAAAAGCCTCGAGGTATATCCTTTACATTCACGGAAACTGATTTTTCGGTAACTGAGGTTTGGCAAGCAGACGATGTTCGTGAACTCGGCGACGATGCAAAGAGTACTGATCCTCAATCCGGTTCAACCCTCACATGGCAAATTCTTTTCCCAGCAGGAACCTACGAAGACGAAAGCGTTCTGGGCGTGGCTGTTGATGCATCAACTGTGGCGGTGTTCAAAGACTCCATCGACGATGCTGAGAATATTTTCCGTCGACCATCGGCCGAAAAAATCGAAAACAGCGTCCT
>JAKMGM010000042.1 GCA_022424925.1 Candidatus Poseidoniaceae archaeon
ACGCCCTGGACCCTGCCCTGCGCCGGCCTGGACGATTTGACCGCGAAATCGAGATCGGTGTTCCTGACCGAGACGGGCGCGAAGAAATCATGGACGTCCACACACGCCAAATGCCAATTTCTGACGACTTTGAAATCAACTGGGTGCTGGACAACACCTACGGATTCGTAGGTGCAGACTTGGCAGCACTCGTTCGAGAAGCTGCAATGCGAGCCCTTCGACGCTACCTGCCGGAAATTGACTTAGAAGAAGAAACCATTCCACCTGAAGTTCTTGAAAAGATGGAAGTCCGAATGGATGACTTCCGTCACGCCATCAAGGATGTTGAACCTTCAGCATTGCGAGAAATCTACGTTGAAATCCCTGAAGTGACATGGGACGAAGTCGGTGGACTTGAGGAAGTCAAGGACCGTCTCAAGGAATCGGTTGAATGGCCACTAACCAAACCCGAATTGTTCGAACACTTCGGCATCAAACCCCCGAGAGGTATCGTACTCTTCGGCGCGCCAGGTACCGGAAAAACACTGCTGGCCAAGGCGATTGCCAATGAGGCACAAGCCAACTTCATCAGTATCAAAGGCCCTGAGATGATTTCGAAGTGGGTCGGCGAATCGGAACGAGGCATACGTGAGATTTTCAAGAAGGCGAAGCAATCGGCTCCGGCCATCATCTTCCTTGATGAATTTGAATCCATAGCAAGCATGCGCTCATCCTCCAGTTCAGAGGGAAGCGATGTTGGGAACAGAGTCGTAAACCAACTCCTTGCGAGCATGGATGGTGTTGAATCGCTCGACGGTGTAATCATCGTAGCAGCGACCAATCGACCAGAAATGATTGACCCTGCATTGCTGCGAAGCGGCCGATTTGAGCGTGTTCTTCACGTACCACCACCGGATGCTGGCGCTCGTGAAGTCATCTTCAAGATTCACAGCGAAGGCATGCCTCTGTCGAAGTTTTCACTCAAGGATATCATCGGCGGTTTGGACGGTTTCACCGGAGCAGATATCGAAGCGGTCTGCCGTGAAGCGGGTTTGATCTGTATGCGAGCCGGCAAAAAGAAGGTTACTAAGACCCACTTTGAAGAAGCCATTAAGCGAGTGCGCCCGACCGTCACCGCTGAAATGCTGACCTACTACCAAAAGATGGAAACCATGCTCACATCCGGACTTTCGAACATCAAACGCTCCAGAGATACCGGATTTGGCATGGAATCAATGTGAGATGGGTTCCCGCATCGACGCATTGATGTGCTGCATCGATGTGGTTGAACTGTCGGTGGAGCGTGATACAATGGCAGTCTTTGCTCGAGAAATCATTGGACGAAACGTCATCGACTCGCACAGCGTGCTCCTGGGCACGCTCCAAGACATCACTTTTGACAAACAGTCAGGCTCTCTATCCTCCATTCGTGTCAAGGTTGAGGCGGATATTGACCCAACGGCATTACCGTGGGAGATGGATGACGGTTTGATGCGAATTCCTGTCGAGGAAATCGCACGAATCGCTTCCCGAATTCATCTCAAACGGTGAGGGGTCATCGCACACGCCCTTCATCATGCGAGGAGCATTTCTGGTCCACGTGATAACAACCTTCTAAACACACTTGAACACGTGGATGTGTCGGAACAGTGCTCTACAAGGTGAAGCTATGCTTGACGGACTCAATCTCAACTACCGCCGAATCGGCCTCCAAGCCGCTTTTTGGGCTGTAATGCTGATTTTATTGATGAGTATTTTAGTGAACTTTGTCAACATTTCGAACACCAATCAGCTGTCAGCATACGATGATGATTGGAATGACATGTCCGCATTCCGACAAGACATCAAAGACATGGGCATTCAAACCAACTCACTTGTCAGCAGCCCATTGCTTCTTGCAGACATAGAAGACCCCCGTAATACGACCTACATTCTCGCAGGTGTTGAACGAGATACGCTTTCATTGCCGCAATTTGACAGCGACGGATTCATCACGATTGCTGCTGAAGACGGATATTCACCCTCAGAAATCGATGCAATAGTCGAGTTTGTTGATGCTGGAGGCACTGCACTGGTACTGGACGACTATGGCTTTGCAGGCAGTATTGCGCAAGCCTACGGGGTTCGCTACACTGGATACCAACTCTTCGATACGACATACGTTCAAGAACTGGATTACAACTACATCTGGATGTGTGTCCAATCCACACCGTGTGGAATGAACGGCACCACCATCGATCCCGAGACGATATCGGTTCACGAACGATGGAGCGGCCAAAGCGGCGAAGGTACGCACCCATGCAATCGAATGAACGGTCAGTCGATGCCGCTCGAAGATGCAGGACTTTGTGCTCAACACTGGGTGGATGGAGAAATTCAGTACAACGCAACCTACCAAATGCTCCTCAACAACATCACGGCCCTCGAACTTATTCCTGGAGTGAGTGGCGCCCTCTCTGAAGTGTCTATTCGCGCCGTCACCAGCAACGAAGCAACCGTTGATGTCAACGGTGATGGAGAAATATGGGTTGGCAATGAAATCAACTCAGAAACGCCTGATTTGTGGGGTCAATTTAACCTCAGCATCGAAGCATGTGCTCGGAAATCCTGCGACCCAAATGAAGGTGGTAAAATCGTGTTTATGGCCGATGGTTCAGCACTCATCAATGCAATTTACGACTATGAAGGGTTCAACGATGCGGAAAACCCACTGTATGGAACCAACGACTGTGTAACAAACAACACCAAGTGCATTCCTGAAAACGACAATCGAAAATGGGCCATGGACTTCATCGCTGAAGCGCTGATGTCCAGTAAAATCGGAGAGGAAGGGCAGCCGTCGGAAAACGCAATGGTCATCTTCGATGAGTCTAGACACCCGCAAAATGCTCTCCTTGCAGATTCATACAACACCGTTTACTTCCTCTTGGTTTACTTCACCGGTGAAGGGCTGGCCATGTTGCTGTTGTTCCTCGGCTTGTTCATCGCTTTTGAGGCCGTCCTCATCAAGAAGCGAGACCCGGAGCCTTGGCGTCACGTTTTCAGTATCATCTACTATGGGTTTGGTGACGCCAACCGTTACACGTACTACTCGAAAACCGACAAAATTCGACAAGTCTTCCTGTCGAAAGTTCGGAATCAAAACGGTTTGTCACGAGAAGAATTTCATGCCATGCCCGCTCGTGAATTGGTCGCTCTCATCAACGACCCTGTACTGGCAAAGTTCGCTATTGAACCGGGTAAATATTCCCTTGAGCAAACTGTGGCTGTGGTCAAACGCATCAAAGCGTGGGGTAGAACCTGAGGCGGTATCATGTGGACACGAAAAGCATCCTTTACCTTCACTGGAGGAATTGCGCTCATCCTGATTGGGATGATGATTGCGAATCTTCAGATGATGATTCTTGGCTTGACTTTCATTGCCTTCATCGTGGTGAACTCATGGATTTCAGGACACGGCGATGTCGAAGTTCAACGAACATTGTCTGCCGATAACCTGTACAAGGGCGACGACTTGTATGTCGAACTCTTGGTCACAAACCGTTCAAACCGCAACACACAGTTGCTGGAAGTGTACGACAATATTCCGCACGAGATGAAATTACGAAGCGGTCTCAACCAAATGCGACTCAATCTTAAACCCGGAGAAAGCGCTCGAATTCGTTACGTACTACGCTGCCCTCTTCGAGGTCACTTTTCCATTGGCCCCGTGTCACTGCGCTCCCGCAACACATTCAATTTGGGTGTCGAAGAAATGTTGGTTGACCACCACAGCGATATCGTAATCTTCCCCCAAATCAAAGAGGTCGAAGAAGCGTTCCTTCGCTCACGTACGCCAAAGATGTACACTGGAGCAACCACATTGAGAACGCCCGGTCAAGGCTCAGAATTCTACTCACTTCGCGAATACGTTCCCGGAGACCCATTCAAGAACATCAACTGGAAGGCGTTTGCACGAACCGGTGATCTCATGGTCAACGAAAAGTGTCGAGATGCAGTAACTGACCTCTACATTCTCTTGGACAGCCGAGATATCGCTCGTATCGGTACGGTACTGAAGAATCCGCTGGAAATGGGAACAGTTTCCGCCGCAAGCCTTGCGGCCTTCTTCCTCAAGCGGAGAGATTCCGTCGCACTGGCCATTTTCGATGACAGCCTGGCCTATCTACCCCCGGATACCGGCGACAAGCAGTATTTCAAAATCCTCAGCGCACTCGCTGGAGTATCGCCGAAAGGAAAGATGCCGTTGCAGGCCGTGACCAACTCGCTGAGCGGTCGCTTCAGCAGGGGAAGTCCCGTCTTCATCATCTCCTCATGCGAAGGTGACGGTACTGTCCCTGCCGCAGTACGGGACTTGGTTGGACGAGGGCATGAAGTCACCGTTCTTTCACCATCAAGCATCGACTTCGAGCGTTTAGTGAGTCGAATTCCTCGTATGTCCTACGAAGTACTCAAGCTGGAACGGCAAAACCGACTCACTACGCTCGCAGGTTCAGGCGCTATGGTCATCGATTGGATGCCTGACATGGACTTGTCTCAAGCGCTCATGCAAGTGAGGGGGTACTAAGATGGCTGAAGATGTTGGACTGCAACGAGATGTCACGGTTACCGGTGAAGTCAGTCCCCGAACACTGCATTTGAAATTACTTCGAAAGCAGTGGCAAATCATCTCTCTACAAGTGATTGCTACAGTGGCTTTAGTTGGCATGTACTTGGAAGTTGTTTCAAACTATGTGGTCGGTTCAATCGACCACACCATGCTGTTTGACACCATTGAATTGCTCATCGGCGACCAACTACCAATTGGTGATTGGCTGACCGGTGAAGGTCGAAGCGGTCTTGCTCGTTTCTTTGTCCCACTCGTACTTGGACTGCTGGTTGGTGGCGGCATGGCGCTCTTGGCCTTCCAAACTCCGAAGATTCAACAACGGGTTAAACTCGGATTCATCGTCACGCTTATCGTCGTCTTGATTGGGCAATTGATGCTGTCTTGGCTCACTGGAATGTTGTTTTCCTTCGACCTTCGATTACCGAACTCAAGCGAATTGAGTACACTGGAATGGCCGCTGTTAATGATTCTCTCTATGATGATTTTGTTCCTCTACCTGTTACCGGTGATTATGGGGGTTCGTGGAATTTGGGGCCTTTCCCGCCGCTCAATCGCATGGGCTATTGGGTTCACGCTGCTGTTTCTCGGCATCCATGCCATCCTTGCTTTCCCACTCATCAACGGTCAGTTGGGTACGTACGGTGACTCTGTTAACGTGATTGGCGCTCAATTCAGTGACCCTACAATCGGTATCTTCGGTTTAATGTTGGTCAATGAACAACAGTTTGCACTCATCCTAATCGCAGTACTCATCATGGTTTTCCAAGAATCCTCATACGGCGTTATTCGGTACTTGGAGTACGCATACAGGCTTCCTGAATCGTGCAAGCGAGACCCGGAATATGTTCGACAGATGGACAATGTTCTCAACACACACCTGAAACACACGTTCGGTTTCCTCGGCCTCACCGGCGTTGCAACCATGATTGCGTTAGGCTTCCATACTGTCTTGTTAGGCTTTGTCGAAGACTCGACTGGAAGTCAATGGGCAGGTCAAATTTCTGAATCAATTGAACTCTCACTTACCTATGGATTGGTGATTTCCGCTGCCATGTTCTTGAGCATCATGGCACTACTACGCTTCTTCGTACCCTGGGAGCGCATTTGGGGACTGATTTACTCACGCCGAAATGCAGATGCCACGCCAGCGGGCAAAGAAGTCGTTGAGATTTGATTACGAATCGTTTCGCATCGATTGAATCACGCGGCCGATGAGTTCAGCACACATCAGCAACAGCAAAGGCAAACCACACCAAGCAGCAACAGACCCAAGCACGCCACCCACGGCACTCTGAACGTCTGAATGCAGTAGCCATACGCCGAGGAAAACCAGAACGAGTAAACCACGTTCGATGAACAAAGGATAGCGTCTGCCTGGTGTTTCGGTTCGGTTCAAAAGCGTCGATGAATCGCTCATTCAAGCACCTCAGAAATCAAGATTTGACAACCGTGCTTCAAGCGCTGCTAGAGCAGGGTCAGTCGATCGCTCTGCAACCGGTTCCTTTCTTCGCTCCCAGGAAGCGTCAAGACGAGCGAGCTCGGCCTCCAACCGAGCCCTCTCATCGCTTTGTTCTGTTTCGCTTACTGCTCCGGGGCTGTTGAACATAGGTTCAGCATTCTCTTGGGGGGCATCCTCATCAATGGGTGTCGGCATGTTTTCCCATCCTGCTTCATCCACATCGGGGGCTTCCACTGGAGCATCCAATGAGACAGGAACCTGTCCGGTGAGTGATGACTCCATATCCATGAGCATATCGTGTTCAACTGGCGTTCGTTGTGCATCAGGTACGGATTGACGCTCGTAGGGGAGCAATCCATCGCGTTGGAATTCCCACAGCATTCCACTTGGCACACCGTTTGCAAGCCCCGATGCGTCCAGTTGCGTGATGAGTTCTTCAAGAACTCGTGCTGTGTCTTCCAAAGCAATCGCTTCACCAGCATCCCGTTGGTCTGCCTCAAGATAGATGTCGTCAAGAGCCACTTGAATCAACTTCCGTGTTGCTTGAGCAATGCTCGGGAGTGCCTCTGGTCGTGTACAGTTGTTGAGCAAAGCATCAATCTCCTGTGGCGGAGCTCCAAGTCGAACCAGTTGCTCGAGAACATTACGAAGACGGCGTAGCATGGTTATCGAACGGTCGAAATCTTCCAAAAGGTGTTCAAGGTCGATCACTACATGTCCTACAGTTTCTCCTAATTGGTGTTCAAGACGTTGCTGAACCGACCAGCGTGCAAGACCGCGGACGGCACCAGCAGTTTGCGGGACTTGACGTTCGAGAAGCGTCATCACTTCACTCGAAAGCAAATGTCGGGGGGTGGCTGCAACGTGGTCAACCGTCGATTGAATCACCTGCAATCCTCGCTCAACCGCGCGGTCAAGCAAGGTGACTGAGTAGCCAAGCGCTCGAGCATTCTCAAGCCGTTCAAGAACCGGCCCGAGTCCATCGAAGGTCGATGCATCATCAAGGAGGGCTTGCGCAAGAGGCTCTTCCGCCAAGCGTGCGCGGAGACGCTCAGCCTCTTGGATATCGGAAAGGGCTTCCTCATGTGCATGTGAAAGCGCTTCGGCACGTTCCACCAAAGAGACAAGTTCAGCCTCTGCATGGCCTCTTCGAGCACCTAAATCACCCAACTCGCGCAATGTTTGCCGGCGTTCAGTCATCAATTCACGCAACTCGGCCTGTACCTGCGCCTGTCGGGCTTCATCGGTAGCGAGTCGAGTACGGTCTTCTTCAGCTCGACGCCGAGCGGATTTCGCTTCTGCCTCAATCGATTCAAGTTCAGAGGTGCTCGAATGAATCTTGTCTTCCATGAGCATGGCTTCGGCTTGTGCCCGTGTGTGGCGTTCTCGTGTTGCTTCGACTTGCTCTTGAAGCACACGAAGCCGTCGCTCATCGTCATCAGACTGTTGTCGGATCGTGGCAAGACGTTCGCTTCCTGCATGCAACTCAGCATTAAGTTCAGCCTCTTTGAGAGCCAATTCTTCTATTGAAGCACGAAGGGTTTCGCTGGAATCTGCATGCCCGAGAGCCTTGGCCAGTTCAGCGGCGCGAACGCTCACTTGGTGTTCAAGTTCATTCACCCGCTTGACCAAGCGTTCAGCACGGTTTTCGGCTTGCTCTGCTGCAGCCCGTGATTCGGCTACATCGAGTTGAAGTGAATTCAGTGATGAATTGGACGATTCCACCTTGGTGACGAACTCTTGCCGTGATTCAGATGCTTCACGCGCCACGATTTGTGCTGCCTTTTTACCGGAAATCGCTTCATCGAGTCGACTCGCAAGTGCCGCCTTTTCCTTTTCCAAGTCATTGATTTGATGTTCTGCAGATTCCAACCTCCGGCGCAATCCGGCATCAACGGCCAGCGGCTGGGCTCCCTCAGAAGGCAAACCGCCTGCAACATCAGTCGTCTCAGAGAACGTTGCAGTGGTGCGATTCTTTCGCAATTGCTCCATGCCAATTTCAAAGCCAAACAATTCGTTGAGCTTGTTTTTGAGGTTCGCACGGCGACTTTCAGAACGCGTTCGAAGCGTGACGAGCAAATCGTGGAAGTCATCAAGTCGGAACTCATCGACAGTTCCAGAATCGCGGGATACGACCGTTCCCGCAGGTAGTCGGTGGAGTTTGAGTATTCGAGATGAATCGGTGAATGTGAGCATCGCTTCTTCCAAAGATTGGCCTTCTGGAGCAGAAATGGCAACCGGAACACCTCGGGATAACACGACAGAAACAGAGGTAGAAGATTGTCCGGATTGAAGGTGGCCAGTGACCTCCTCAGCCACACCTGCTGAGAGCATTGAAAGAATGGCATCGGGTCCTCCTCTACCTTCTCGAAGTACGAAGCCCTCTGGCATTGGACCTCCCGATGCTCCAACCACGCCAAGTTCGCCCTCAAGAAGCGATGCGGTGGCTGAAAGCAAGCGAGCATGGTTGGTGTTTGCTTCGGTCCAAACGCCGAGAGAAACATCACCTGCTCGAGCAAGGAGAAGTGAGCCGCCTTCGTGATGCATAGTCCAGTGGCTCCCTCCAATAACAGCGTCGTCCTCAACGATGCTGATGTTCATCGCTTCAAGCGTGGAGTGTATCTCTCGGGCAAGCGTGTCCGCATCGTTGGGTAAATCACCGACACTGTCGATGAGCATGCCTTGGTCGATGGCAACAGCACCACGTACCGTTTCACGTTCGACAAGGGTTCGTAAGACTGCAGACAAATCTCGAGCGAGAAGACGAACAACTGCATCGCCTCTGGCCAATAGACCTTGGCGGTCTGCAGCGTGCTCAAACGCTTCTGGGAGAACCTCGGCAACACTGCCGAGCCCAGCGAGCGAATACTCGCCAGCAATGAAACGGGTGTTTTCTTTCGCTTCAAGTTCTTCAAGGCGTTCACGGGCCTCTTTGCCTGCGAGCAAAACCTTGCCTTTGCCCGATTCAGCAAGCCAACCTACCACGCGTCCAGCGCGCACCAACCGGTGACCTGCAGGCGTTTTTCGTCGCCCAACCCAGGTACTGATGACGCCGTGGTCAAACGGTTGGATAGAACCGTCTACGAGGCTGACTTGTTCTTCAATCGGGTTTCCTTCAGGTAGATTAAACACGGTATCACTCACATTCGGGGGGTTGTCGCTAAGATGCGTCGGTCGCGGTCGAGGGCATGACGCCAACGCGCCAATCGGCCTCCATCTCCGCTCAGTACTACGATCCGGTTTGAGGCAACGACATCGAGAATCATTCGTGATGAATGTTCGCACCACACTTCATACACTTGGCCTAAGCCGAGTGCGTGGCTTGTTTCCTGAGCGACATTCATCATTTCAACCGCTTGATCTACGGGTGCAAAAATCCCTTCTTCACCAACGCTGGCGAGGAGTTGACCAGTCCCGTCGAGAAGCATTGCATGATTGACGCCATCGAGACGGCATAATCCTGCTAATGCGCGTTGCAACATGGTTCTCAAACAATCGGTCAGTGCTGTGGCCTTCAAGTAGTTTTGCGCTTATATCCCCCTAAAGGGGGATTTGAAGACCCAAACGGATTTTCCAACTGGAGATTCCAAAAAGCACGGCGCGGAGAGGCTTTTATGGTGTAATTTCCGCGCAATTCTTCACCGCCCATCCCAAAGTCCAACGACCCTGGGGTAGAACTAATGAGAAGATTTTTCAATTGAAAAATTAAAAAATCAATTGCGATATTCAACAATCAAGCGTGTCGGAGGCCAACGGACATGGAGATTTCAAGCGGTGAACTCAAACCGTAGCGGTGCACGGGCGTATCATGGCGCAAGAGGGGGAACCGCTGTTTTCCGTGCCGACCTGCGACAGTTGCTCCAAACCCGCAATCCTCGAACAAGCCTACTCTGGTCGGATTTTATGCAGTGAACACATGGCGAAGTCCGTTCGCAAGAAAATTGGCAAGGAGCTTCGGCACCAACTCAAGTTACCTCGTGACAAGAATACTGTGATTTTTGTTGCCGTATCTGGTGGTAAAGACTCCGCAGTACTGCTGGACAGTCTTGTGGATCGGGTTGGAAGCCGTCCCGACGTCACCATTATTGCCGGCACGGTCGATGAGGGCATTGAGGGGTATCGTCCGCCCTCCATGGTGTGTGCGCAAGAGTTGTGCGAACGCCTCGGTGTCGAATTCATCACCGTCTCATACCCCGAACTAAGTTTCAAAGAAATGGATGAAGTCGCCAGCAGAATACCCGGCCTGGTGAAAGAAAACAAACACGCTCCAAGAATGCCGTGCTCGTATTGCGGGGTGTTTCGTAGGCAAGGTATCAACCATCTTGCCAAACGGGTTAATGCCGATTATGTGGCGTTGGGGCACAACCTCGACGACATGGCGCAAACTGTCCTGATGAACATGACCAACGGAGATGTTGAGCGAACATTAAGGCTGGCGCCACACACAACGACGCCTGTCGACGGTTTAGCACCGAGAATCGTGCCGTTGCGCTGGATTCCCGAACAAGAAATTCACCTCTATGCATTGCATCGAAACCTTCCGCTTCATCATGAAGAGTGTCCTCATGCGCAGGGCGCTCTGCGCTGGCGACATCGGGAAATGGTAGCACAAATGGAGTCGGATACCCCGGGGACACGCCACGGTCTATTGCGTATGGCGGACAACATCAAGCTCCTTCGAGACCAAGTTCTGGAACTGGGTGGAGCACAAGCTCGCCCAGACCCGCCAAAACCGTGCGAACGGTGTGGAGAACTCACTTCAGGTAGCCAATGCAAAGCATGCGACATGCGCGATTTGATGGACGGCGAATCATAGAACGTTTCGAGCTAATTCGTCCAAGTCTTGTGGACGACCACAATAATGGCAGCGCAGTTGTAATGGGTCTCGCTTAACGACCCGAAGTCTGTGAGGTTGAGGCTCTCGAAGATTGGTCGTGATACAGTTCGAGAATGTACATCGTACAACGTTAACGACTTCTTCACCCAAATTGATGGTGAGTTTCTCGGCAACAGAATACGCCCGGATGATGGCGACATGTGCATCTGGAGCAACCAAGGCCAAACGGTCGAGTTCAGATTGCGTCAACTCCCGGTCTTCGACCTTGATGATATCTTTCAGCCCCATCTTCTTCGATGGTACATTCATAACCAGCGAAACCGGCACCGAAGTCTCTCCACTGATACCAAGCATTTCGAGAACACGCATTGCTTGCCCCGAAGGAATGTGATCGATGACTGTGCCGTTTCGAATAGCAGTTACGCGTCGCATACTGTGTTCGTTCGACATCAAAGAGCACCTCCTTCAGCAGTCACATCGGCAGGAACCGTAACGCCGAGCAACCGGCACAGCAACGCCATCCGTGCGACAACACCGTTGAACGCTTGCTCAAAGTAACGAGCATGGCGAGTAGCATCGACAGTCGGGTCGATTTCATCGACCCGCGGGAGCGGATGCATGACAATCATATCTTGCTTAACATCAGCCAAATGACGGGCATGGAGTTTGTATGCGCCGGCGCATCGAGCATATTCGTCCTCATCTGCAAACCGTTCTTTTTGGATACGAGTCATGTACACAACGTCTGCCTCTGCCATTGAACTGTAGAGGTCTTCTGTTTCGAGTACGTTTGCACCGTGCGCACGCAAGTCAGAAACGATTTCCTCTGGCATCTTGAGTAAATCCGGGCTCGCAAAAACAAGGTCACAGCCGAAGCGGACAAGTGCGTGTGAGAGTGAATGGACGGTTCGGCCGTAGCGTAAGTCTCCTGCTAAGACCACCTTCAAACCCTCGAGGCGTCCGTGCGCCTGCTGGATGGTAAACAAATCAAGCATGGTTTGTGTTGGGTGGTGGCCGGCTCCGTCACCGCCGTTGAGAATTGGAACTCGAGCCGCATCTTGGGCGTACTGGGCTGCACCCTGACGAGGATGACGCATTGCGATGATATCGGTATATCCGTCTACCATCTGTATCGTGTCAAACAAGGTTTCCCCTTTCACCACTGATGAGGTTTTGACGTCACCCAAATTGACTACATCGCCACCAAGTCGCTTCATCGCAGTCTCAAAGGACATCCTTGTTCTCGTACTTGGTTCGAAAAACAGGTTCCCAAGGATTCTACCCTGCAACAGTGGCAGATAGAGTTCGCCTCGTGCAACGGGCAGGAGGCGTTCAGCATCGCTCAAAATCTCAAGAATTTGCTCGTTTGTCAAGTCGTCCATAGTGATAAGTCCAGCCATAATGCTCCCTTCCTTCTCTAAAGGCGGTCAAAGACACCCATGAACATTCCCGTCATTTACCTTGAACATTGCAATATGATTTCAATCGAAACATCGGAGTGGTTATCATCGTGATGGTGCCGAGGAGTGTCATGGCTCTCGATGCATGGGCAGATGTGGATGCAGCAATCGATGCTGAACGCCAGTCTCTACAGCAGCGTATTGAACGCCTTACTACGCTATCAGCGCTGGTCATTCTTTCCGGTGCAGTATGGTTGATGTGGCCGAACCTGCGCTCAGCATTGAACGGTGAAGCTGGCCTACTGGAAGGTCTTGGCTACCCGTTGCTGGTGATTGCGTATGGCCTTGTGCTACAGGACTCTGTACTCAATGACGCTCGAGCACGAACGCGCATTGGTTCGTTCGCAAGCATCGCTTGGCCAGTTGTATTGCTGTTAGCTTCAAAAAACATTGATGCTGACAACGAAACAGCACTCATTGGCAGTGGCTTCCTGCTTATCGTCGCCTACACGTGTTTCCAGACCTCTGCACACGTTCTGCAGGGAGGACTCGATGTGCTGCGCTGGAGAGCCATCATGACTGGATTAGGCGCAGTTGCAGCATTCTCTCTGTTCGCCGGCGACATGCCAGAATCAATGACCTATGAGTGGTTGGCATCGCTGTCGTCTCTCATTCTCGCTACCGTCACTACCGGCTACATTTGGTTCGTTGGTGACGATAAGCGTGCGCAACGAAAAGTGTTCACGAAGCGCCTTGATTCGATAGAAACACGTTTGTTGGAACTCAAGGCTCAAGGTACCGCTGTCGATCAAGCCTCAAGCCTTACTATGACGGCTAAAGAAGAAGGGCATATCGACCCTGAATACGGCATGAAACTGCTGGATGAAGCGGAGGAAGATATTGAGCGTACACTGTCGCTCAGCGGTGATGTTGCAATCATTCAATCCGATGCTCAAGAGGCCGTTGAGAAGGCTGAAACAATTGCACCCACCGTAAAACGCCCGAGGAAATCATTCGAAATGGGCGTCCGAGAAGTCAAACTTGGTTCGTTACGTGAAGGCGAAATGCTCTTCAGACAATCGAAAAAATTAGCCAATGACATCATCGAATGGTGGAGTGTTGCAGAACAAGCCATTGCCGAAGCAGGGCGTCTTCTCACCGGCAACGATGCTCAAAGCGTTCAACATCTGAAAGAATTGCTCGCCGATGCAAAAAAGAAAATGGGCAGTGAAGCACCACGTGAAGCCTACGAATTCGCATCGGTCATCCCTGCTCAACTGCTCGCAGATGAAGACGCTCAAGGCAGGGCGCTTGAATCCCTGAAAGAAGCAAAACGCCAACTAAAGCAAACAGATGGATTGGATACTGCAGAAATGCAACAACGACTCGTGCGTGCTGAAGAAGCGATAGACGCCGGCAGCCCCAGTCAAGCCATAGGACTCGCCGATGGAGTTGTACGCTCGATTGAAGCAGAACGCACAGCCATGGATAACGTTCGTAGAGGACTCAAGCAACGAAAGAAATTGGTTGCGCAATTCAAAGACCGCGATGACAAAAGCGAGTGGGAAGAACGCCTGACTGCTGTCGAGCAAGCGGCTGATGAGAAACAGTGGAGTCAGGCACATGCCTTGCTCGATGCGATAACATCTGATCTCGATAATGAAGGTCAAGCCACCGAAGAAGCCCTCGAACTGTACGACTATGTGGTTGAAGAATGGCAGACTCTACGAAACCAGTGCGATGCAAGTAACATCTCAATCAAGGATGAAAACCGCAGAGCGTGTGAACAGGCAATTGCACTCGCAGAAGAAGCACTGGCAGGTGGACGAATTGAAGATTGCTTGGTGCAGTTATCACAAGCTGATACTTCTATGGAGCGACTACGCCGTCTCATTTAGTACTCGAGCAGTTGTTTCTTGTCGATGGTCTTGAGGTCAAGTGTGCCTGGGAATCCAAGGTCGACCGGCATACCAGAAACGGTGACAATGATGCCCGTAAGGTGGAGATGCAAGCACATCGGTAAGCCATTTGGCCACGTGCTTAGGACCATCTTCCAACCGCTTGATTTCTTTGCCATTGCAGCAAGAAGGGTGCCACTGCCATCCATCGCAGACCAACCGTTGGAATTCCAAGCATGCTGAACGAGTATTTTGTTGCCAAACGTCGGTGGAGGGGCTACGACGTGTTTTCGGGTCCATCCTTCAAGCCAATCCAGTCCTGAATCATTCAGCCATTCAATTGGTGTTGGTTCAGAAGGCAGCATGTCCATATGCTCTGCACGTGAAAGTTCACCAACCAAATTACGGACGTGTGGGTGGCGTGGATGCTCTTTGGCCAGTTTTTCAGCCATTGTGATTCCTGTATTGATGCGACCAGCATCGATGTGAAGGAGTGCACGAACAACATCTCCGTGCGTCCATTCAACAATCTCAAACTCCTTGATGAACGCTTCAAGAAGATTGAGCGCCTTATCCGGCGTTCCAGCCAGCCGCATACGAGCAATGTCACCGAGTAAGAACAGGCGGCCTGCAGGCGTGTTGAGGTACTTCAACCGGCTTTGCGCCCGACCGGTGCGATAGCGCTGAACAAGTTCGATGTTGCGTTTCATGAGTGAATCAATTGAAATCATCGACTTGAATCTCGGGTCAAGTTTCGTTTGCTTGGGGTTAAACAACGATGCTGCCCACTGCAAACGAGAGGACTCAATATCATCATCGTTGAGGAGAGCAAGACGGGGCCGGGCCTCAGCATAATCTCGCTGTGCCAAACTTGCAGCGGACAAGATAAGACGTGCTACCTGTGCCTCACGCCCACCTCGCAGGGCGAGAAGGGATACCGCTTCCTGCTCAGCTTCATTCCACCGTCCTAGACCAGCATAAAGTTCCATCATAGCATCGGTTTTTCGAGCCAAACTGAGACCTTCAAGTTGCTCGCCATGACCTTCAGTAACCTTGTCCAACCTGTCCATAGCCTTCGACCATTCATCCTCTGAAACCAATTCAGTGAACGGCTTTTGCTTAAGATAAATCAAATCAGCCATCTCTGAAAGACGCTCTCGGTTCTCTCCAACTGCAGCGTCAAAGGAAATGTCTTCCAACTTCAATCCGATTCGGCGCGAGCGTGCCCAAATCGTCAAAAAAGCGACTTGACCGCCCGAAGCAAGCATCCATGTCAATTCCTCGAGAGCATCTTTTTGCAGCACGGAACAAACGGTGCCTTCCCAATCACCACAAGTCGCACCTTGAGGTAAAAAGCTTGAATCCCAAAAGGTAATCATCGCCAAAGCCAACAGCAACATCGACTGTCCAGCAAAACCCGTGAAACAGAAATTGAGAACCTTGGCTTGTTGCGTTGGTTCCGCACGCAACAGTCGACTGTCAGCCAGTTTGATACCACCTTTACCCGACACGTCTTGGACATCCAAAAACAGAATTCGGGCAACTTCGTAAACAAACAAGAAACCGATGATAGCGACGTTCAACAATAAAAACAAGAGAATGAAGGTGACAATCGGAACCCGAATTCCAGACTGAGGGATGAACGAGAACAACTCGATGAGGGCAAAACCAAGCACGCCCCCTTCTTCCATGAATGTAGTCTGAGGCCGATACTCGGGTAATTCAAGGACGCGTTCTGAGTGCGTAAGCATACTGGGGTCGTACAACAACACCACCAACGATACGAGCGTATTCAAGGCGACATACGGCATTACGATAAGGTTGAAATTAACGATTTGAGCCAGCGCTTGCTGTTTTGCGTTCGGCACGTGGTTGTGAAAAGGAGAGGGTTCTCCGTTGGCAATTTTACGCGATGATTGTCGCAACGCTTGCCATGAAGAGCCCAGCACGCGACCGTAGGCAAGCACCGAAGGCGCAAACATCGCAAAGGCTGCAATGCTGAACCGTCGAGATGCGGGAACATCTGCGACATCGAGCAAGAGATACAAAGCAACTACGAGACCGAGCCAAAGTATGGCCAGCATGATGTAGGTATATCTGATCCAAACGCTGGACTCTTGCAGCGATGCACGGTCTTGACCAATCGGTTTGATGACCTGCGCACCAAGCGATGTGCCTGACGATACAAGTGCTGGGAAAGCGATGAAAATTAATGCGATACTCAAGGTCGGTGTGTGATATCCATCGTACGAGTCGAAACGAATCATGGTGAATTCGAAAAACAGCAATAACGCACCTACGAGCGCCAAGATGTACGAAGCGACGCCAAAAACCATGCCTCGAGAACTCAACAACTTGCGAGCATCTTTGGTAGTTCGAGTGATTTGATGAACTTCATACCTTTTTTCACCGGTTTGAAAAGCCACTTGAAGACCACGAAGTTGACGAGGAACGACACGGGTCCAAAACAACCATGCTGTAGCCGCTGCAAGCACGTACGGCACCAATGCTGCCGGCGTAAATCCGCTCACAATTGGTGGTGCTGTCATCATAAATCCTCAATCTTCTGTGTTCTTCACAAGTGAAGGCTGGGGTATTTTCTCTTCAATCTCTGTCAAGAGGTCAGTTACGAACGTGCCCAAAGGAATCCCACTGACTTGGTCGCCGTTGCGGGCGCGTAGACTCACACTGCGTGCTTCAATTTCCCCGTCACCAAGAATCACCATGTACGCAGGTTGCATCTTGCGATGGGTGCGGATTTTCTTACCAATCGTATCGTCGCCGTTATCGATTTCGACCCGAATACCGTGGTCTCGAAGAACTTCAGCCACTTCGTCTGCGTATGCAGTGTGCTTCTCGGAAATGGTGATGATGTGGCACTGAGTTGGTGTCAGCCATGTCGGGAACTTTCCAGCGAAATGTTCGATGAGAACCCCACAGAAACGTTCCATCGAACCAAATGGAGCACGGTGAATCATGACCGGGCGGTGCAATTCTCCATCACTTCCTTTGTACTCCAAGCCGAAACGCTCGGGCAGGTTGTAGTCCACTTGCACGGTACCTAATTGCCACTCTCTGCCGATTACATCCTTGACGACAAAGTCAATTTTCGGCCCGTAGAACGCAGCCTCGCCTTGTTCCTCAGACCATTCAACTCCGAGTGATTCTGCTGCTGCACGGCATGCTTCCTCGGCTTTGTCCCAGCGTGCCGGGTCACCGACGTACTTATCGGAATCCAAATCACGAAGACCGACCCGAACACGGTAGTCTTCCATACCCAGTTTTTCAAAAATAATCTGGACCAATTCAATGCATCCGAGTACTTCTTCGGCGATTTGGTTTTCGGTTACGAACAGATGTGCATCGTCCTGAGTAAACCCACGTACCCGTGTCATTCCGGAGATTTCTCCGGACTGTTCCCACCGATAGACGGTTCCAAATTCAGCCAAACGCAAGGGTAAGTCGCGATACGAGCGCATCTGTGAGGCGTAAATCTTGACATGGTGTGGGCAGTTCATCGGCTTGAGCATGTACCCGTCAATATCACCGCTCTTCATGAGGTTCGATAATTCCCCGCAGGTGCACCCCTCATCGGCTAACTTCTTCATCAAATCACGTTCGACCAGTGGGGGATATTGCGAATCTTGGTAGTAAGGGAAATGTCCCGAAGTTCGGTACAGGTCAAGTTTGCCAACATGCGGGGTAAACACTTGAGCGTAGCCTTGGCGGCGCAGATGATGCGATATGAAATCCTGTAATTCTTGTCGTATGACGGCGCCTCTTGGAGTCCAAAGAATCAATCCCTGGCCCACCTCTTCATCGATATGGAACAATTGCAAATCTTTGCCAAGTTTCCGATGGTCGCGTTTCTTGGCTTCTTCAAGTCGCGTCAACGTTGCTCGCAGCGCTTCTTTACTCGGTTCAACAATACCGTAGATTCGAACAAGTTGTTCTCGGTCTTGGTCACCTCTCCAGTACGCTGAAGAGATGCTTGTGAGTTTGACATGCATGAGGCGGGAAGTGTTCGGAACATGAGGACCAAGACACAAATCGTACCACTCGTCTTGCTTGTAAATGGTTGAACCGCCACCGTCTTCGATTTTGTCGTTGATGATTTCGAGTTTGTACGGGTTATGAGCGAAATGTTCTGCCAATTCCTCGTCGGAGAGTTCGACGCGTTCTACGGTGAAGTTCTTACGCGCAATTTCCTGCATCTTCTTTTGAATCGGTTTGAGGTCTGATTCGGCGATGGGTTCCATGGCAAAGTCATAGTAGAATCCACGATCAATAGCGGGACCAATGGTTGGTTTGGCATCAGGATAGAGAGCCATGACCGCTTGAGCAAGCAAGTGTGCAGCACTGTGACGAAGAATGTGAATGCCCTCATCCGATTCTGTGAGGATACCTTCGACGGAACAATCTGCATCGAGGATGCGAGAGAGGTCCGAATCATCGCCGTTCACTCTCGCGGCCAAGCAGCCGTGCTTTCGACCCAGTGCATCGGTAATGACCTCAGCACAGGTAATGCCTGCAGCGTATTCGTTGACCGTTCCATCGGGCAATGTGATGTTGATGAGCGACATGCCGTGTTCTCCTCAACCCCTATGGGGTTGTCAGCCCTTCATCAAACCATCACTCAAAACTTCGTACGCTGCGTCGTTTCTTACGCCGTCTACCACGGGAATTTCAAGTTCCAATAGATTCCATCGAAAATGATGCATTGAATACCGAGGAAGATTGATCCGAGCAACATCTTTCCACCACCTGGCACCTCATCAGCGTACGCCGAATAGGCCAATAATCCCATCATGATGTTTCCTATGCACGCCAGAACCAAAACACCGACAACGAGAATTGGCGTCCAACTGTAGTCGTTGTCGAGGTGGAAAATTGTGGCTTCGAGCCACAACGCCGATGGGATGACCAGTAACGCAAAAGCAAGCAGTAAACGTGCTCCACCGCCGCCGTCAGATTCACCCCAAGGCCAACGCAATGCTTCCATCACGGATGCATCGTTCTGATACAGAATAGTCCACCAGTACATCAAGAAACCGAAGGCTGCTAAAAACATGAATGGAACGATGAACTTGGCTTGTGACCACGGGATTCCACCCCAAAGTGCAGCCTTGTCGGAGGCATGAGAGAGACCGTAGACGTACGAGACCAAAACCAGCGTTCCGAAAATGAGAATGAAGATGCGAACAAAATTACGTGTCACTTCCATGACATACGCTGAAGGATTCAGTTGATAAGTGCCTGTTTGAAATCTTACCACTGGACGTCGAAATCATCACCCAAGGTGCTGGACGGTTTTTCCAATATCTCGACTGCGACTTTCGGTTGTACCGATGCTTCACTTGGTTGTAGTGTAGTGCTTGAAGAAGTTTGAGCAACGGTGAAGCTGGTTCGGCGCTCAACCGCTTGAGTTGGTTTGCTGTAATCAGGCGCAACGACCGGTTCTTCAGGTTTGGTCTGTACAGGTTGCTCTTGAGGAACTTCATCAACAACCGATTCATCTTCTGCCTTCATGGATGCAAACCCTTTGGCAAGTGCATCTTCCAAAGTTGGGAGTTCCCGTCCGCTTCTGTTCATGAGCATCGATACATCGTCGAGCACATCAATCCTTTCGTGAGATGCTTATTCAGATTCTTCATCTCGTGAGATGTCCTCATCTTCCACTTCCGGCAAGAATGACAGAATCGTACCGAGCATTCCAAACACCAAAACGTATTCCCACGCCGCCGAAACGTTAAGCATCGGGTACGGTGAACTCGTGCAGAAAGCCATCATGTCCGCCGTAAGGGCATTGTATGCGTCCCAGTCAAAATCAGGCCCCCATACTTCCGCTTGCGTAGCAATCAACTGAAACAGACCGACGAAGGCGGAGAGAGCTGCAAAAACACGCAAACCAATGACTCTTCTGAAATTGGGATGCGTCCACCATATTCGCACGGTAACAGCGGTGATAAGCAAACACCAGTAGACGCCAAAAATGAAGATGTCAAACGCGTAATGACCGTGCATTGGACCGTCGGTATCCCATGGAACGCTTCCGATTCGAATACATGAAAACGCCCCGATGAGACCCGGAAAAACAGCCAAATGGTTCACACCATGCCAAAAGGTGTGATGGCCACCTAATGTGATTCGTTTCATGTTCATCGAGTGGATTTCCATGATGACCCAGAACACGAGGTAGCCGGTTACCAAAGTTCCAAGGGTGAAAATCGTATCCCCAGGCTCATACAAATCAAAATCAGAGATGAAAGGCATGTAGGCCTTGCAACCGTTCATGACCCAGGTGATGTACCCTGCTGCGAGCCACAGCGTTGTTATCACGACCGTTGAAACGATAACCAATCGGCGGCGCTGCGATGCTCGCATGGTACTTCGAAGCATATCGCTTTCTTGATGCCACCGATGCTCACCGTTCAATGCAGGTCTTCTTGAAGGTGAATCCTTTGGGTGCAACATGCGCATCGGAATCGTCGTCAATCCCGACGCAGGTCTTGGCGGCCGACTCGGCTTCAAAGGCAGCGACGGTCGGGCTGCAGAAGCGCGTGCTGCAGGTGCTGAAGACAGAGCCGGGCCACGAATGAGGCTCGCACTTGACGTCCTCCAATCCCTTCTTTCCAGTTCGCTTAACCGGACTCAAGTCGAGTTGGAATGCATCGGTTGGGACGGTCGAATGGGAAGCACTTGGGTCCCCGAACACTCCGAAGAAATGGCCTTTACATCCATCGGTACGACGCCTTCACAAACTTCGGTTGAAGAAACAAGTCAACTGGTTCGCAGCCTTGTAGACGCAGGTGCTGAAGCAATTCTGTATGCTGGAGGTGATGGCACGACGCGTGACATCGCCAATACACTCCAAGACATCGGCAAGGATGCACAAGAAATCCCACTCATCGGTGTTCCTGGCGGCGTAAAAATGCATTCTGGATGTTTTGCAACAACGCCAAAAGCCGCAGCAGAAGTTACACTGGCGTTCCTTCTTGGTGATTTGCGATGTGCCATCACAGAAGTAATGGATTTAGACGAAGAAATCTATCAAGAAGGCGTATGGAAAGTTCGAATGTATGGTGAGGCATGGACACCATCGAGTCCACGCTTTATGCAGGGCGCAAAAGAACAAGTCGAACGGACAAGTGAGGCTGATACCATCGAAGGACTAGCCCAGCATGTCGATTCGTTGCTCTCAAGCCAAGATGACCTCATGGTGATCTGGGGCAGTGGAGGGACCCTCCGCCGGATGGGCGATTTCTGTGGTGAAGAGCTGACCTTGCTCGGCATCGACATTCTTGGACCAGTGGAAGAAGGGGGGCGCACGTCATACACCGATTTGAACGAACAAAGACTTCTCGAAATCATCACACAGCACGTCGATGCTGACGGACAGCCACGCCCTCGCGTGTTGTTGCTGTCACCAATGGGCGGTCAGGGATTCTTGATTGGACGTGGAAACCTCCAACTATCGCCCGATGTGTTGCGAGCGATTGGCATCGACCACATCCTCGGTGTTGCAACGCCTGCCAAATTGATTGGCCTGAACGCCGTACGCATCGATACAGGCGATGTTGAATTGGACAATATTTTCCAAGCAAAGCGGTTTATTAAAATCGTACAGGGATTCAGAACCACTCGGCTCATTCGAATCGAAGAAGCATGATTCACAGTTGCCCTGTTGAAGCCATGAGCAAACCAAGGAACGGTGGACTTGGACGTCCGGGTCGACTCTTGAATTCGGGGTGGTATTGAACGCCGACATAGTAAGGGTGACCCTCAAGTTCAAAAATCTCGCATCGCTGACCAGTTTCGTCCTTGCCCACAAAGACGAGTCCAGCCGATTCAAAAGCCTCAATCATGTCAGGGTTGACTTCGTAACGGTGTCGGTGTCGCTCATCGACTGAATCACCATCACCATACAATCGGCGAATCGTGCACTCTTCGACCTGCCAAAGCGTTGGACGGCTACCGAGGCGCATTGTACCGCCAAGATGTGTCGTAGAGATTTCAGGCATGAATACAACGGCCGGGTTTTTGCAATTCTCGTCAAATTCAGTTGAATTCGAACCTTCGAAGCCGAGAACATTTCGACAAAATTCGATCGCAGCGACCTGCAGGCCTAGACAAATGCCAAGGTAAGGTGTTGAGGAAGTTCGAGCGTATTCTGCTGCGAGAATCTTACCTTCGACGCCTCGGTCACCGAAACCACCTGGCACCAACACGCCGGACGATTGCTTGAGCAAAGCCCATGCATGTTCGCGCTCAGATGCATCGCTCCAGTCCGATTCCAAGTGACTGGCTTCAATCCAATTGATGACAAGTTTGTGGTCGACAGCCATTGCAGCGTGCTGCAAACTCTTGATGACCGAAAGGTAGGCATCTGACAAATCGGTGTACTTGCCGACCATGGCGATTTCGACCTTCTCAGTAAGCGTATCAAGGTGATAAGCCATCGTTTTCCAATCGTGAAGCAGACCAGTCGACTCACAGTCAACATTCATGATTTCGCACAGTCCTTGCTCTTGTAACATCAACGGAACATGGTAGATGTTGGGGACGTCATGCGTCGACATCACTGCTTGTGGAGAAACATGGCAGAAAGCTGCCAGTTTCTCTCGCGTTTCCTTCGTAAGCGGCGCAGATGAGCGACATACAAGGATATCCGGCGTGATGCCCAGACCTCGAAGTTCCTTCACCGTGTGTTGGGTTGGTTTGGTTTTTTGCTCACCAACTGGACCCATGACTGGAACCAAAGAAACGTGCACAAAGGTTACGTTTTCCCGCCCGACTCGGAATTGAAACTGACGCAAGGCCTCAATGTACGGCGCCGATTCAATGTCACCAACCGTTCCACCCAATTCAATGATGCACGCATCTGGAGGCAAGTCGCCACCATCAGCAGGAATGTGCGCAACTTCTTCGAGCCAGTCTTGAACTGCATCGGTAACGTGCGGAATAACTTGTACGGTTTTTCCAAGGTAGTCGCCACGACGTTCTGCTTCAATCACTTTCGCGTATATTTTTCCCGTAGTGAGGTTGTTATCGCGTCCGAGGTTGATATCGAGAAAACGCTCATAATTGCCAAGGTCAAGGTCGACTTCGCCACCGTCATCCAAAACAAAAACTTCACCGTGTTCGAACGGTGACATTGTGCCCGCATCGCTGTTGAGATACGGATCGATTTTCAAAGATGTGACTCGCAGTCCCGCACTTTTCAGCAATACGCCGATGCTGCTTGCAGTCACTCCCTTCCCTAATCCGGAAAGAACTCCCCCGCTAACAACAACGTACTTCATGCACATCAACGGGCTTTGAGGCCGTCGCGCCTCCCCTATCAACATACCTCTTCAAACAGAAAAAATGCCCATGACGAAATGAGCGAAGAATCAAAGGGTGGGAGCACTGAAACAAAACCGAGGGGAAGCATGACTGAAGTTCCAGACACCATGCTTGCTTGGACGAAAACCGCTGACAAGACCGGTGGTTTCTCTCGGATTGAACACGATGTCCCCAAACCTGCTGAAGGCGAGGTGCTCGTCAAAACTCATTCAACTTCTGTATGCGGTACCGACATTCACATTTGGAAATGGGATCAGTGGAGTCGAGAAAACGTCCCACTCGGAACGATAACTGGGCACGAGACCTGTGGCCAGGTCGTAGCGCTTGGACCAGGTGTTGAATCTCATGCACTCGGTGACATGATTGCCGTGGAATGCCACATTGCATGCTGGGCATGCCCCCGCTGCGACGAAGGAAACGCTCACATTTGTGAAAACGGTTCAATTTTTGGTGTTCATTCCAATGGCGCTTTTGGTCCGTACTTTACAGTGCCAGCAGTCAACGCCCGCCCTGTCCCACCCGGACTTGACTCCGGTCATGCCTCGATTCAAGACCCGCTTGGAAACGCCATTCACACGTTGACTGGAGGCCCTGTCGAAGGTGCAACTGTTGCCATTCACGGCCTTGGCCCGATTGGTTTGTTTGCGGTCAATGCGGCCAAGGCCATGGGTGCTGCATACATCATCGCAGTAGACTGGGACAATACCTATCGTATGGAATTAGCCAAATCCTTAGGTGCTGACCTTGTCTTAGGCAAAGAGAATGATGTCGTGGCCGAAATTCGAGCGGCTACTGAAGGTCGAGGTGTTGACAACTCCTGCGAATTTTCAGGCTCACCTCAGGCGCTGTCAAACACAATTCACAGCACTCGAATGGGTGGCTATGTGAACATTCTTTCCGTCTATGGTAACCCCACGCCCCAAGTTCCAATGAATGAAATCGTCTTTCGATACCTCCACATCAAAGGCATCAACGGTAGAAAAATGTGGTCGACATGGGACACCATGCACGACTTACTTGAACAAGGTTTGATTGATGTCAACGCAGTTTTGACGCACCGAATGCCAATTGATTCCTTTGAGCAGGCCGTAGAATTGGCAATCGCTGGTGAATGCGGTAAAGTCGTACTGGACTTTGATTAAGCCCCGACCCACTTGTATCGGCGGGCTCCTTCATCCACACCTTCGTCACCGATTTCAACCAGTGCGAACTCGCCTTGCGGGGTAACAACGCTGTCGTCTTGCAAGCCTTTGTGGAGATTTTCATAGGTGATGTGGTCAATAGCAACTCGACCACCTAGCCTCTCAAACAAATGCCAGCGAGAGACGACTTCACGCCATCGTGGGCTGACTTTCCCTTCAAACACCTTGGCTTTGGCTCCCGAACCATAGCCGCACAAGCCGAACAACGTGTTATCGAGGTTTGTGTTATCCTCTAAATCGGACTCAAACGTCGACATCAGTGCAAGGAATATGGAACCCGTGTATTGGTTTCCAATCAGACTACTGGCTCGCTGGCCTTTCTCGATTCGGCTGGCGTGGAAGTCAAGGTACTCTGGCGTCTTGGAGATAGCTCTGCGGTAGCCGTCCATGGCTTTCTCCCAAATTTCGATAATTTGTGGGTCATCGGAACCATGATCAGCCGGCATAGGCCCAAGTTGCTCAGCAATGGAATCCCACATCGCAGTGCCCTCACGGTCGTGACGGAAGATGTCGGGGAACATGCGCTTGGCTTGGAAGGCATAGGGCAGATGCATGATGATGCGAGACCATTGTTCGGTCAACCGCTCGTCTTCTCCGTGAGCGTAGCGCTGCTGTCGTTCAGCCTTCTCAGCAAAATTGTGAAACGCTTGGCGAACGGCAGTTTGGTAGCAGCGGTTCGAAAATTGACCGTCAAAAATGGGGTCATCCCGATGCACGCTAACTTTCTGTTCTCCATGAGCGAAAATACCCAATTTACGAACAGTCGATTCGGGAAGGTGGCGAATCATTCGCTCAATCAGTCCTTTTTTCATCGTTTGACCGGTTTCTTGTGCGAGTTGCATCACGTTGGTGATGACAGAACGAATGCTTACTTCACGCCGGGGTTTGAAGAAATCGTGAACGGGGGTCGTTGATACGCCGATACAGTCCGGTATTTCCAACAAACGAGGGTTGCGTCGAATCAGCAAAGCACCGCCGCCAGCCCCTTGGGTGTATTCGCCTGAAGACTCCAAAGCGTATTTTGCATTGTCAGAAAAAATCACGATGCCGGTTCGCTCGTCGTGTTCGGTCGAACGTGCGACCCAATCGAGCGTAGTGTGCATAGCGTCAACCGCACCAATACACGCAAACGTCATGTCGACAACATCGCAGTTGCGGAAGCAATCTGCACCGAACCGTTCTTGGTAACGTTGTGTAAGCATGTCCACGATATAAGTCGCCGTTGGTTTGGCGCCATCCAGAGCAGATTCGGTGCCGAGGTACATTCGTCCGATGTCATTTGGGTCCAATCCGTTACGGTCAATGATTTGCATAACAGCCATTGCCCCCATAGTGGCTGTGTCTTCGTGCACGTCCGGAATAGCCATCGCTTCAAGCCCAAGACCCTTGTTGAGTTTACCGAAATCGGCTCCTCGTAACTCGGCGAAGTCTTTCATGTCCATGTACAAACGTGGAAAATGAATGGCGATATCATCGATGCCGACACAGGTTTGACTATACGTTCCCATCGGGTTGAAACTTTCTCGGCTCCTATATGAAATATTGATACACACCGTAGCGCGCTCAACGAGTTTTTACGACCTATCCAGTTTGCTCAACATCAGGCATTGTCGGGTCCTGCTTTGCCCACAACACATCATCGATTCGAAGAATAGAGATTGCTGCTTCAGTTGCTCCAGCAATCGATTGTCTGATAATCAAAAAAGGCTCTAAGACCCCGCTTTCAATCATGTTTGCAGGCTGGCGCAGCACAACATCAAGGCCAAGTTGGTGGGCATTTTCCCCACCGTTGACCTGCTGGGCAACAAGTTGCAACAACGTATCGATTGGATCAAGTCCGGCATTCTCAGCCAGCACCCGAGGGATGACCTCGAGTGCGTCTGCAAAGGCTTCGGCTCCTAATTGCTCACGACCGGGAATGGATTCTGCGAACCTTCGCAACCGACGTGCAAGAGCGACATGGGTAGCCCCTCCACCGGCGAGTAAGCGGTCATCCTCAAACATACGGCATGCAACGCCAAGCGCATCAGCAAAACTTCGTTCGACTTCTCCGAGCACTGTCTCTGTACTGCCGCATGCAATCAAGGTGGCTCCACCTTCTTCTGTCTCGACAATCCAGTGTGCGACACCTGCCCAGTTTTCATTGGTGCTGGAGATAAAAGCTCCAAGGTCGCTACGCTGAGCACGAATAACATCGTTCACCAAAATTGCTCCACATCCACGAGCAAGCAGGTCCAAGTCAGACCGAGAAACTCTTCGAAAGGCCTGAATACCCGCTTCAGCGAGCAAAATACGCGCTTCATCATCAATTCCTTCCTTGCATGCAAGCAAGCGAATACCGAGCGACTTGAGATGTTCGACCTGTTCTGTAAGAAGTTCCACTTCTTTCGCTCGGAATTGTTCAAGAACTCCTGGTGATGTGACATTTATTTTCATATCACTTTTCATTGAGCGACGCTCGATGCCACCGTCGACTAACAGAACTTTTCCTGCCCCGACAACGCGTGGCATTTCATCATGGATTCGGTTTTTGGCAAGCACCAAACCGGTGACCAGGCGCGTATCGCTGATTGTACCTCCTGATTGTGGCAAGACTTTGACTCGTGTTGGGTCAGCCACTGTGCCATCAGGTGTTTGAACAAGAATCGTTTCTGCAGCCTGTACCGCCAGTTCTGAGAGCAGAAGTTGCATCGATTGGTGGCCTTTGCCAGCGAGTGATGTGCGAGTAGCCAGCAACCGGTGGTGCTGTTCTGAAGCGAGAGAAAACTCATCGAGAATCTCATGAGCGTGCGTTTCAGCCATTCGAAAACCTCGAGCAATAACGGCGGGATGGACATCTTGGGTCACCAAATGCCACGCGTTCTGCAGCATCTCAGCAGAAAGAAGAACGGTGGATGTCGTACCGTCTCGTGCGATTTTGTCTTGCACAGAGGAGGCGTTAATCATCATACGAGCGACGGGGTGCTCTACCTTAGCCGATTCAAGGACGGTTACACCGTCGTTGGTGACCAGGGTTCGTCCGTCATCATCGATGAGCAACTTATCCAGTCCTCGTGGACCTAGCGTTGAGCGAACCGCTCCAGCCAGCGCCATGGCCGCCTGAATGTTGTTTTGGAGAGCACTGCGTCCGGTTGTACGCTCGGTGTCTCGAAGCAATGGTGCATCGCTCATAGCACACCCACCGTACTCTTCGACATAAGGTCAACTATGCGTGCTGAAGACTCAGTCTTCGTCATCTTCGACAACTTCGAAGTCAGCATCGACCACGTCGTCACCGCCGACATTAATGTCACCGTCTTCCGCTGAACCGTCTTGTTCTGCCATTTCAGCAGCAGCAGCCTCGTAGAGTTTTGCCGACACGGCGTGCATGGCTTCTTCGACTTCCTTGACTTTGGCTTGGATGGCCGCATCGTCGATTGCATCAATGTCGAGGGGTTTTCCGTCCTCATCTTGAACCATTTTCTCGAGCGCATCAAGGTGTTCCTTGACCGGGTCAACATCGGCGTCATCCAACTTGTCTGCGGACTCATCGAGGGTGCGTCGTGTCTGGTAAACCACTTGGTCAGCCATGTTTCGAAGTTCGACCTTGGCCTTTCGGAGCTGGTCTTCCTCAGCGAACTTTTCTGCTTCACTGATCTTCGCTTGGATTTCATCCTCAGACAGCGAGGTTTGCGATTCAATCTTCACCGATTGTTCCTTGCCAGTGCCCATATCTTTGGCACTCACATTGACAATACCGTTTGCATCGATATCAAACGTGACTTCAATCTGAGGTGTACCACGTGGTGCTGCGGGAATACCCATCAGTGTGAATTCACCAAGCGTAACGTTGTCTTTGGCGAAGTTTCGCTCACCTTGGAGAACGTGAATCGTCACCGCAGGTTGGTTATCGGCTGCTGTTGAGTAAATCTCAGAGCGTCGAGCGGGAATTGTGGTGTTGCGCTCAATCATGGTCGTCATCACGCCGCCAAGCGTCTCGATTCCAAGCGTGAGTGGAGTGACATCGAGCAGGAGAATATCAGAAACGCCTTCGTCTCCAGCGATAATTCCTGCTTGCAGTGCAGCACCCATGGCAACAGCCTCATCGGGATTGATTCCCTTGTACGGAGCCTTTCCAGCTTCCTTCTCAACCGCTTCTTGTACAGCAGGAACACGAGTAGAACCTCCGACGAGGATGACCTTGTCAACATCGCCTTTCTTCACGCCGGCGTCCTTCATTGCTTGGCGTGTAGGTCCCATGGTTGCTTCGATGTGTTTCGAAATTAAGTCTTCGAATTTCGCTCGACTGAGGGTCATGTCCATGTGTTCCGGTTGACCATCACGCATGGTGATAAACGGCAGATTAATCTGGGTTTGTTGCGTGCCTGAAAGTTCGATTTTGGCTTTTTCAGCCGCTTCCTTGAGCCGTGACATGGCTTGGACATCCTTGGACAAGTCGATTCCCGTGTCGCGCTTGAACTCAGCAACCATCCAATCGATGACCTTGTCGTCAAAATCATCGCCACCAAGTTTGTTGTTTCCTGCGGTTGCCTTCACTTCAATTTGAGGCTGACCGTCGACTTGATAGATTTCCAAAACGGAAACGTCGAATGTCCCTCCGCCTAGGTCGTACACGAGGATGGTTTGGTCTTCGCCCTTGTCTACACCGTAAGCAAGTGCAGCAGCGGTTGGTTCGTTGATGATTCGCAGAACTTCAAGCCCTGCAATGCGTCCTGCATCCTTGGTTGCGGTTCGTTGTGCATCGGTAAAATACGCCGGACAGGTAATGACTGCTTGCTTCACTTCGTGACCCAGATATGCTTCAGCATCCGCTTTCAACTTCTGTAGAATGAATGCTGATATTTCCTGTGGCGTATAATCCGTATCGTCCACGGTTGTTTTCCAATCTGTCCCCATGTGTCGCTTTACCGACAGGAGCGTTCGTTCGGTATTGGTTACCGCTTGACGCTTGGCTGTCACGCCAATCATGCGTTCGCTGCCGTCTTTAGCAAACGCTACGACGGAGGGTGTTGTTCGTGCGCCTTCTGCATTCGCGATGACAACGGGTTCTCCGTTTTCAATCGTTGCGACACAGCTGTTTGTTGTTCCTAGATCTATTCCTATTACTTTGCTCATTTTTTCACTTCCTTTTTTCAAAATATGGGGATTCCGCCGTCATCATCTTCATCGCTGTCTTGGCTATCATCGCCCACATCAATGCTCACGTCAGAGAAGCCCGGATTGTCATCATCACCGTTGTTATCGTCATCGTCGGATTCAGACGAAGGCAAGGCTGAACCTTGCGGTGTGAGTTTGAGTGTGACATCAAGAATACCGTTGTTAAGGCTCCAGTCAACCACTTCGTCGCAAGGATGTGGAAGTTCAACTCGAGCAAGCGGAGACGATTGCGTCGTTTTCATAATTTCCAGTTGTTGTCCCTCACGAACAAGAGACATCTCAACTTCCGTTTCCTCAACTTCGCCTTTGAGTGTAAAATCGATGGTCACCGACATGTTCCATCCGTCGAGGTACACATCGTCGGCAGGTAGTGCGTAGGCCTCGTTGCTCGAGTCATCGAGTTCTGGCGTGTTGACCTCGATTGGGTTGGCGTCTACTTGGATATCGACGCCGAAATTCTTGAGGATGTCTTCCATGGACTTTCCTTTCTCAAACATTTTACCCAGTTGAGACAGATCGAAATTGAAGTTCACTTCACCTTTCGCAATCTTTTCCGCATCAAGGCCGAGATTTTCAAACTGGGATTGAAATTGTTCCATGAGCGCACGAATCTGCTCTTTATCGAGGTTCATACCCATTTTTTTGAACATTTCAGTGAGTTGTTCCAGCAATTTTTCCTCGAAATTATCTTTATCGCTCATGCAGGCCCACTCCACTATTCAACCACAGGTTACATACTGGCCAAAGTGTCACCCTATATCAAGGTCACGAATGAACCCACAAACGAAGTAGAGAAGGCATCTGCAGGCGAAGCCATAAGAAGAACCGACGATAGGAGACGTTGAGGATTACCATGTCACGCTCAATTCAGGCTTTTTCTCTCATCACCTTGATGCTGTTTGCTCCTCTTTCAGGTTGTTTTGGTGAAAGCGAAAGCGAAGTTCAAGACCCGAGTGAAGTACTCTACATCGATTTTGCACCGGCAGGCGACATGCCACTTCGTAGCGGTGAATGGCATACATTCACACTTGAAGGCGAAGGCACACGGCTTGTTGTTCCGGAAGATGTTTTGCTGTTTGTCGACAACAGCATTGTGCCACTCGGCGTTGTACAAGTTCAGGACAGCTCGATGTTAAACGGTAAGATTCTCACAACCCCGTACGTGACATCGACTACCCTTATCATCGTCTATGCGGATGGGACTGGTTCAACCGTTGACCTTGAAGTCGAGAACGGGACACCTATCGTCAACGGCGAAGATTGGTTCCAGAAGATGGATTTCATTCTCTCTGTGTGTGCGGATTCAAGCCAATGCGGCGGGTATGTGAACCGCTGGATGGGGTCACCAAACCCGGCGTTTGAACGAGCAGCAAGTTACTTTCACGGCCACTTCGAAGGTCTTGGGTATGAAGCAAACATCATGCGTGTGACCGACCACCTCAACCCCACAGAGCCGGAATCACTCAACATCATCGCTTGGAAACAAGGTCGCAGTGATGACTGCGTCCAAGGTATGGGAGCACACATGGACATCGCTCCACCCGGTGGTCCACCTGGCGGGGGTACATACGAAGGAGCCTACGACAACAACGCCGGAACGGTATCGATGATGCTGTTTGCTCGGGCGTTTGTCGATATACAGTTTGAATGCGATACCTTCCTTGCACTCTGGTCTTCAGAGGAAGAGGGGCTGCGAGGCTCAAACGCTTTTGCAAACAACGATTGCGACTATTGTCTTCCAAAGGACAAGGAACTTCGATTCTACATCAACATGGACATGATGGGGATTTCCTGGCCAGCGATGAAAGAGACTGGTGAACCGTTCCCGTACCATGCGTGGTCAGGTCCTGATTTTGACCCCGAAGTCGATGATGTCGAGATTACAGCAGTTATGGACCATGTTCATCGCAATATCTTGAAGGCTCCAATGAATCTCAGCATTGACGGAACATACGGTGCTGGGTGTGACCAGCATTGGGATGAACATGAAGACCGGGTGTTCGATGTCCATGAAGACACATTTGGGCGCTCTGACCACGTTACATTCCGGGACCTAGGCGCTCAAACAATTTTCCATTTGGGTGCGTACGATGAAGACTACAGTGCCTACCACTCGCCAAGCGACACGCTCGACAACATGGTCGAAGTTGTCGGGGGGCAGGAAGAACTTGAGAAATCAATTGAGTTTGTCATGTGGGCTGCGATGCTCGAATTCCTTGTCGCCGACCAAACGCCAGAAATACGGAATGTCAATACATAATCCAGTATGCTTTTATCGCCATCCTGCAAGGGAGATTCATGCAGGTTGATTCAACCGAACCTGAGTACAGCAGTGAACAGCGACTAGGGGCAGTACTCATGGGCATCTTCCTGATGTGTTTTGGAATGCCATTCACGCTCGTTCCGATGATGATTGTTCCTGGCTCTTTTGGAGCAGGTTCAGTTGTTGTTCCTATGTTTTTAATTTGCTTCTCAATACCGTTTGTATTGGCAGGCTTAGCAGTGCAATACGCTGGTTTGAATGCCTTGCGATTCGGATTGTTTCCAAACAGTGAGAAAGCTCGTGAGGCGTTAAAAAATGGAACAATGTTCGCCTCAACCGGTGGGGAGACAGATACAAGTGAAGTGAATGGACATCATCCAGCCACACTTGCGGAAAAAACGACCGAAACACTGCAACATCTCGAAGCGTTGACGCAGCACGAGCCAGAACCACAAAGCACAAACTTCTGGGATTCCGTAGAAACCAAGTCTCCTTAGGCTGAATACATTGTTTGAAAAGGCGAGCGAACGATTTTGCAACATGTCCGAGGTGGCGAACGCTCCAATTTCCCAGCAAAGTCCGTTGAGGGCAATGTGGAAATATGTCGCTGGATCAACCTTTGTTGCATCACTCTGTTGTTTGCCGTCGGTCGTCATGGTAATGTTTGGACTTGCCACTGTATCCACCGGCGCAGCACTGTCTGATACCCTCTACTGGGGAGAGGACGGCTTTGGATGGTTTCGCGGGACAATGCTTGCCATCGCTGCGATGTGCGTCGTGACGGGGTTGGTCTACTACTTCCGAAACCAAGGTATCTGCACCTTCGATCAAGCGAAGCGAGAACGACGTCGAATCGTCAACACCTCTCTGTTCGTGCTTTCAGCTGCCTACATAAGCTACCTGGTGTTCAACTATGTTATACTAACAGAGATTGGAATTGCGATAGGACTACCATGGGAATCAAGCCGTGATTCTTACATGTTCTGGAAATAATCACGAGCCATCCCTCGTGGTTTTGCAACCTATGCTCCATTCTTGTTCGCTCATGGCCGCTCTGGTCGCTTCCAAGAGTGCGTCTTCTGCGGTGCGCAATGATGCACAGCCATGCCGCCACGCCAAGGCACATTGCGCCCCTTCGAATATCCAATTTTGCAATTGGATTTTTGAATTACCAATTGAAATATCACAAATGAAGTCTTCAATTGGAATTACGATTTCACGAGGGTTAAGATGCATACCAAGTTGCATCGCTTTTTGCACAGATTCTTTCGAAGTCCACAAACGAATTGCCCGCTCAGGGTTTGCCTTCAAACGTTCCAATTCCTCACCTTTTGCCATCATATCAAAGGCATTCGATGCAAAACCTCGTTTGGCAGATTCAACATCAATACCAATCGACCAGCCAGGTTCAATGACAGCCACATACGCCCATCCATCCGAATGGCCGATGCTGATTGATGGAAGAGGAGTATTCCGCCAAACACCCGGGAGATATGCGAGTAAAGGGGCGCGATGTTCGGTTCGATGCACCTCCAGAAGGGAGGCGTCAAGCCCCCATTCATCAAGAGCCTGTGCGAGCAACCATCGGCCGGAAAGATGCTCATTTCGACGCTTGTCTATTACAAATGTAGCAACCTCATCAGGTGAAGCAAGATCGACATTGTCGAGTGTTCGAGCAGTGACTCGGGTACGAAAACACATCGCCTTCACGGGTAATGTGTGAGGAGGATGTAGTTCCTCAATGAGAACCATACCATCACCTTTCGAGCCTAAACTCGTCTTCAGGTGCCACAGGCGCCATGCCCTTCAGGCGCAGACCCTTGAGGGCTAACACCGGTGCATCATCGTCACCAACGATAACGACATCGTGAACGGTGACACCCGCATCCTCAACCGCCGTTCGCAAACTACGCATCCGAAGAACTTCGTTTCGTTCTGGTACACGAAGCATGGTAGACCATTCGATTCCAACAGGTAATGATGAGACGCCTTCTGATTCCATCGCAACCAACCCAGCGTTTTGGAATCCCGCTTCAACAAGCATTGGTAGCGCTTCAAGCAGGACTGATTCCCCATTCGATTCGAATGCAAACTGATCAAGGAGCGGCAATTGATGACGCATCAAAGCGATGCCATCGGCACCTGGTGTTTCTTCATCGCCAATCCCGCGAAGAACCCCGCCGTGTGATTGGAAACGAGGGCCGTGGAAATACCTGCGATAGATGAACGATGGCAGTTCCACCAATTCACCGCCGGCGGGCGTTCCAAGTTGAGGCAATGCTTCGACTTCTTTTTGCAAAAACGGTCCGAGGTCATCACTGCCTTCAACCACCCGAACGACTGCTGTATGG
>JAKMGM010000045.1 GCA_022424925.1 Candidatus Poseidoniaceae archaeon
TGCTACAGCAGTCTTGTGTGCCAAAGTCGTTGCCCTGACGGAAGAGTTTTATTGGTTCATGTCCGGTTAAAATGGCTTCGAGTAGCGTATCAAACGTGACGGTAGATGGGTCGAAGTGGATGTGTTCAGCGTGTATGCCAGTCTTCGTCGCTTGGCGGGTACGGACTTCAAATGGGGAGCGGACGTACCAGGATTCGAACCCGGGTTTTCGGCTTAGAAGGCCAAAGTGATATCCAACTACACTATACGTCCTTAATCCATGCGCGGGGTTCACACTTGATGAAGGTTAACTATCGACAGCATCATCAAAGTGGCCTTGCACACTTGTGGCAACGGATTGGTCTGCGCACCGTGGTACGCTTCCACTCATAACCACAGTATTTGCATTTCCACTCTTGTATGTTCGCTTCTCCGAGCACGCCGTCACGGATGCGCTGCAATAATGCAGATTCTTTCATCGAAGGTGCGGGCGCGATGGTTTGCGTGAGGGTGTCGTGTTGGGCCGAATGTGCAGTCAGACCGGCAGCATGCAAAAATTCGTGCACAAACGTGTGGTTGTACAGCGCTTCATCTTCAAGCAGTGCTGGATGCAAGCCGATGGTGACATCACCAGGGTCAATTCGTAGTCTTCTTCGTCGAGCCAGTTCATTTGAGCCCTCTTCAAACCGAGTCATGCCGAGTCGTTTTGTTTCATTCTCCAACCAAATGACGGAGAATCGGTCTTTAATCCACGGTCGAAAAGTTGCATTGGTGACGCCGGAAAGCATCTGCAATGCCTTTTCTACCAGTTCAAGTGGTACATGAGGTTCGTGCGTTGGGATTGGCGTGTCTGCCAACGAGGGTGTTTGCGAATCGGATGCATCCCCCATGGCGTGCCCTACGCCCTCTCCCTCAAGAAGTGTGTCAAGAACCTCGTTGATTGATGAAGGGTTTTACACGTTCTTTACCTGTTCTCGAATGTCTTCACTCCACCTTTCAACGCGATTCACGTGTCGAACTTCGAGCGTTTGTAAGTTGAGTGCAGTCAGCGTTGCTGGCTGGTTTTCTTCATGGAACAAGCAGGTGTCCAGTCCGATGCTGGCAGAACGGCCATCGCTGAGTTGAACTTCAGAAAACCACGGCTTGCCCCATTTTGCACTGCCGAGGTGCTTGTTGAGGGTCATGGTGGGTGTATGGCCGAACACAACTGTTCTCTCGGCATCTATCGGCTGTTTGGCTTTATGAAACGGCTTGCGAATCCACAGCAATGTGTCCTCATCTTGGCCTTCAAGTTCTCTTCGTGGGTCGTAACCTGCATGGACCATTCGCCATTGATTGAGCACAACATGCGAGGGTAAGCGTTGCATCCATTCTTTGTCATCAACGACTTGGAGCAACAACTGTTCCGAATCCTCGTGTCCGAATTCATCCGTATACGCTCTGATGTACGATGCAACGGTCGCTTGTCCACCGTTGTAAAGCCACATTCGCATGTCGCTTCCAGGGTTTTGGAGCTGTTCCATGTTGAAGCCATCGACCATCATGTCCTCATGGTTGCCCTTAATGCAATGGATTCTTGGGTCGCTTCGAGCGATTCGAACAACATCAAAACTGTCCGGTCCTCGGTCGATTAAATCACCAAGCAAAACGACGCGGTCATCCAAACTCAGGTCAAAGGTATCCAAGAGGCGCTCGAGGGTAAGTGAAAACCCGTGGACATCCCCTATCGCCCATACATTGTGTCCGTTGTCAAGTGAATCTTGCAGGTCTTTTTCCATAGATGTTCGACGCATTTTTGTTACCAAGATTAAATGCAATCAACGGTACTTAAACAAAGTGAACCGTTTGTCAACCGTGCCCGTATTGTACCATTGAACCGGTGATGAACAACGAATGATGAGTCGGCAATGCTTATGATGGGCGTGCAAGTGGACGGTTTGCGAAAGCACCCTTATGGGCGTGTAGATCAGTTGGAAGATCGCTACCTTGGCATGGTAGAGGCCCCGAGTTCAAATCTCGGCACGTCCACTTCTCTGCTACGAATTGACGTCAACGAAGTGGACCGTGCGCCACGACCGTTTTATTGCCAAACATCTCGGTCGTAGGCTCGGCACGTCCACTCTCAATTATACATGAGCCCACTCTTATCAACATATGACTCAACAAGAGTGGAATGTGAAAATCAACGAATTCGACACCTGTGATGCGATTAAACGGGTCAAAGTTTATACAGCCTCGGATTTGAGATGCAACTATGAAGTTACAGACACTGTTGCTCGCAATGATGCTTTTGCTCTCCGGATGCTTGGGCATGACTGATGAAGATGCCAAAATGATTGATGAAAATGATATGTTCCCTGATGATGATGCAGCATATTTTGATACCGATGGCGATGGATTGCCAGATGAACTCACGGGTGAATCAACATCGACGCCTCCGCTGGTAGCGGATTCCGATGACGACAACGACGGCTTTGCCGATACGATGGAAAACTCGTGTGGAACTGATCCGCTTAACGCATCGTCTGTTCCAGAAGACCTCGACGGTGACTTTGAGTGCGACGAATACGATTTCGATATTGATGGCGACACTGTGTTCAACAGTGCAGACGCCTTCCCACGTGACGCATCCGCGACGACGGATACCGATGGAGACGGCATGCCCGACACTGTAACAGGTGAATCAACGCTGACTGAAGACCTCGACGATGATAACGACGGTTGGTCCGATGTTGACGAAACAGCGTGCGGTAGTAACTCTCTTGTTGCAAGCCTCATGCCTGTCGACGCGAACGGCGATGGTGTCTGTGATTCAGTTTCGACTGACGATGATGGTGACACCTACTCCGATGATGAAGAAACACAATGTGGATCTGACCCTCTTGATGCCTCGAGCATCCCTGCAGACCTTGACAACGATACAATCTGTGATGCACTCGATGAAGACATCGATGGTGATGGAACTCTGAACGCTCAAGACATGTACCCACGAGACCCGAGCAAGTACGAAGACGTACCAGGATGTACGGACGCCGCAGCGTTCAACTTCAACGCCGATGCAAATCTCGATGACGGAACTTGTTTGGATGCCGAAGCTGTGTTTACCATGGCGAACAACTTCCTTGATAACGAAACATGGCACACTGTGGATACATCAGACATGGGTGACGGTTTGTTGATGAGTTTGATTATCGTCTCGGCTCCCTCTCAAGACACTCTTCTAACGAACATCGTGGTTTTCGATGAAGATGGGACGGAAATGCTCAACAATGCGTACCTCTACACGAACAACACGATACAATTGCATCAATATGTCCTAATGGAAGTAGATGACGAAACAGGGGAAGAACTTGTAATGGACGATGAAGTGCTCATACACCACCAATCAATGGTAAGCCCGTTTAACGGAGTTGCACCTGAATGGTTGCACTGTGAGGAACGCTCAGATAACACATGGGTCTGTTCCGACTCGGGATACTTCACCGAAGGCAACCCTGACAGTGCCACTGACACCCTCCACGAGTACACGTGTGCTGATGGAACGATCATCATGCTCAGCGACGTCAATGATGGAACCGAAGACTGCGCTGATGGTTCTGACGAACCACAATACACAGAAACCTACTCGTACACTTGCTTGAGCGGTGAAACAATTGGTCTCATGCACGTCAACGACGGGGAGAAAGACTGTGCCGATGGTTCAGACGAAACCAAACTCTTCCTGTGTGCTGACGGTAACTCTGTTCCGTTCCTGTATGCACACGATGGAGAGGCCGATTGCGACGACGAATCGGACGAACCAGCGTACAATGTCACAGAGCTTTCGACATTTGATTGCATAGATGGCACTACAATTTACCTCTCACAAGTCAACGACGGCGTCGAAGACTGCATGGATGCAGATGATGAGCCAACCTACGAAGAAACAGAATACACTGAATTTGACTGCACTGATGGAGACACAATCCCCCTCTCATATGTCAACGACGGTATGGAAGACTGTGCTGGTGGTGAAGATGAAGCGACCTACGATGAAGAAGGTGACGAAACCTCATCATTCGACTGTGAATACTCTGGAGAAACTATACCTCTCACGTATGTCAACGACGGGTATGAAGATTGTCAGGATGGCACGGATGAACCCCAGTATGATCAGATGGAGACCTCCTCCTTCGATTGCGCTGATGGTTCTGATACCATTGATCTCTCAGAAGTGAACGACGAATACATGGACTGTGAGGATGGATCTGACGAACCCGTTTATGAAATGACAGAAACTTCGATGTTTGATTGTGATGATGGTAGCCAAATCTTCTTCTCCCTTGCCAACGATGGTGCTGAGGACTGTGCAAACGGTGAAGATGAACCGTCTGAAGAGTATGTTGAATACTCAAGTTTCGATTGTGCTGATGGCACGGTGATTGCACTGTCCTTGGTGAATGATGGAACCGATGATTGCCGAGACGGCGATGACGAACCCTCGTACGACCCAGTCACTCAGCAAGAACTCACCACATACCAGTGCCCAGCCTCTGGTGAATCAATCGCCCTCTCACTTGTAAACGATGGAAGTTATGATTGTGATGATTACGAAGACGAGCCCTATGGATATATCGAGGAGACCTCATTCTTCATGTGCGATGATGGCGATGAAATTTCCATGTCTTGGCTCAATGATGACTACTATGACTGTCAAGGTGGCGAAGACGAAGCACAGTATGACATGGGCGAAGAAGTCAGTGTCTTCACCTGTGACGACGGAAGCGAAGTGGCATTCTCGATGGTGAACAACGGCGACATCGACTGCGCTGGCGGTGAAGATGAAGCCTATACATACGAATGTGCAGATGGAAGCGATACAGTTCCACTCGGTGCCGTGAATATCGGTTACTCTTTCTGCGATGATGGCTCGGATGAAAGCGACGCTCAGGAATCGAGCGAATTCACATGTATCGATGGCGAAACAATCCCGCTCAGCTACTATTTTGACGACGAAGCAGACTGCTCAGATGGCTCTGATGAAATTGAATTTGAAGACGACTGGAGCGATTGTGTCTTTGACACTGACGCAGGTTTCTGGGTTTGTGTCGACACCTACATGCCTGGTGGTACTTGGTCCAGTGAAATGCAGCAAGACGGTGGCATGGTTATTACAAACATAGACGAAGACGGTGAAGTCACAACAATCACCCTCACGCATGAAATGTCCATCGCTTCAATTCAGATGAGTGACATGGAATCGGAAACCAACTCAACCTTCATTGCTGGGACTGGAGAATATGACCTTGTGATGAACATGTCACTTGAAACAGCATCTCCTCCGTTCACAGTTATGTTTGATGGTGAACCAGTTCAAACTGCTTCATTTGAGTGCAACGATGGCACAATCATCGACTTTGCTCTTCTCAACGACGGCGCGTATGATTGCGCTGAAAATGAAGATGAACCTGAATACCAGGACGAAGAAGTCAGCTACTGGATGTGCGACGATGGGATGGATGAGATTCCTCTCTCTTGGGTCTCTGATGGATACGAAGACTGTGGAGATGGTTCTGACGAAGTTCTCACATCCACCTATGATTGCTATGATGGAACGTCAATCACCCTCGACAAGGTGAGCGATGACAACATGGATTGTGCAGAAGGTGAAGATGAGCCAGAATATCAACAAGGAGAGGACGTGAATACGTTCTATTGTGATGACGGTTCTGACTCTGTCCCAATGGAATGGGTGAACGATGACTACAACGATTGTCAAGACGGCTCTGATGAAGGTCTTGGCCAAGGTCACGGTTTCGGCGACTACGAGATAGATACCATCACCATGGTTGATGAGGAAATGATTGTATGGAACGGAGGCTCAATTACCGATGCATCAAGCGCAGACGGCATGGACCTTGTACTATCAATGTGCGACGCATTCACCACGAGTGAGAGCGGATCCACCCTACCTTCTGACTGTGGTGACGATGTTGAACGCTGGTCATTTGCCGACATTGCAGCAGGTAATGTCGTCGGTATTGAGTTCTTTGACGCTGACGAGAGCGGTACACTCACCGCCGGTGACTCATTTATGATAGCCGAGGACCTTGAAACCACGGAAGACTGGAACGCAGTTCGACTGGCAAAGGGCACGGCCTACGCTGACGAGAACCCTGAAGTTGTGCTTCCTGGATTCACAGCTGCACTTGGTGTTGTCTCGATGCTTGGGGCAGCGCTCCTTGTTCGCAAGAACGAGTGAAGTGCTCTGCCCTCGACCAGTCCTGTGCAACGGGCTGTCAGAAGAGTATGGGTTGCGTTGTGTACATCTTTGGATACCAGAAATGCCTGCGAGATTCAAATGCCTGCTCGAAGAATGTCATCTATCAGTGACGACAAAATTCTTCCAGCGCTTCATGTATGCGATGAATACAGGGCTCAAGTCAACGTTTCGTAAGTGCTCTTCGCTGAACGGCGGACGCTGAGGTGCGTATTCCATATCAGCGAGATGCATCGGCCAATCGGGATGAGCGATGGCAACTCGAGCCACACCAACCAAGTCTGCGCCTTCTTCCATCAACCATTGGGCGTCTTTCGACGTCCAAACTGCACCAGTTGAAATCAGTGGAATGCGCTTTGGAACGATTTCTGCAAACCTTCGAGTCAGGCTTGCCCCATTTTCATCCTTCAACCCCTTGAAACACATCCCAACACGAGATATGAAGTTTATCGATGTCCATACTGCAGAGC
>JAKMGM010000048.1 GCA_022424925.1 Candidatus Poseidoniaceae archaeon
ATGCATCTCCGTCAACACCATCTGCTTCATCGCCAAAGCCATCACCGTCAGCATCGGCCCACTGGGTTTCTTCGATTGGATAGGCATCGACAGCGTCAGCGTATCCATCCCCATCCCAGTCTTCACAACCGATGAGTCCACCCATGGAACTTTGTCCAAAAAGAGTCGGGCAATCATCGCCTCCGTCAGCGAATCCGTCGTTGTCATCATCGGTGTCTTCAGTTGCATCTTGGCAGCCATCTCGGTCTGCATCGTTGGCAAGAATAGAAGAGAATCCTGCTGGACTGGTCGGGCATTCATCCACCTCAGTGGTAGAAACTGTGCAGGCCCAAACACCATCGGATTCAAGGGCGTCGCAGATGCGGTCGTCATCATCATCCAAGTCTTCACCACTGTCTTGACAGCCATCGCCGTCGTAATCACTCGCTGAAGTCGCCGTCCAATCAAGGTCTCCAACTGCACAGCGGTCAAACGCATCAATGACCATGTCATTATCATCGTCATTGTCTTCAGTCGTATCCAGACAACCGTCTGAATCGTGATCGTTTACAAGCGTCGAAATCCATGAAGTATTACCGTACTGACAATCGTCAACATTGTCCAACACTGCGTCATTGTCGTCATCACCATCGCAGACATCACCAAGTGCATCTCCGTCATAATTGGCTTGCGCTGCATTCGCAATAAATGGGCAGTTGTCGACAGCGTCACCAACACCGTCAGCGTCTGAATCGGTATCTGGGTCTATTCGAACAACCTCGTCTTGAGCGTTATCCACGTAGTACAAATGTCCGTTTGGACCAATTTCAAGCCCCATGATTGACGAAGCAGTCGTTTGAATCGAGTCGGCTTCAACGCCGCCTTTTCCGTCAGCATCCAACTCATAAGCAGTTATTTTTCCGTTACCGTTGGAAGATACAAACAGTTGATTTCCATCAAGAGCAATGCCGCTTGGTCGGTTAAGGCCAGTGTCGAGAATACCCCATTCAATACCAGTGATGTCAGAGTATTCTGCCAGTGGTTCAAGACGAGAGGCTTCGTTCATGATGTCAACCGAAGAGGTCGTAGCATCATCAGTATTCACCCAAAGTACACGATTTGCACCTGCATCGGCGATGTAGAGTATGCTGGTGTCTTTGTCAAGTATCATGTGACCTGGAATGCCGAAAGCGTGTGTGAGTTGAATATCGGCATAACGACGGACGATGGCGTCAGAATGGTCGTCCATTCCGGTATCATGATCTTCTTGGAAATCATAGTACACCAATTCACCGTAATATCCATCATTGTACCAGTAGGCGTTATCTGAGTCATGAGCGATTCCAACCCCGTAAGGCGATTCGTGGTTCATGTCGATGTGACTTCCGAGCAATCCATCCGATTGGTGCTCCATTGCAAAGTGAGACAGGGAAGAAGGCCACAACGTTGGGCCCATGAAATTGTTTGGTGAACCCTGGCCGCAGTAGGTGTTACGGGTTTCTTGGGCTGAGCCCCATTGCCAGTCAAACTCAGGGTGGTAGGCGCCAAAAGCAATAGCACTGACCTCTTCAAGGAAGTGGTTTCTGTGTGAATCTTCACGGTTTTCGGAAGTTTGTGTCTCAAGGCCCGTGTCGTGAACAATAGTGATACTGTCCGACGCACGGTTTGCAACCCACAGTTCGTTCGCTCGACCAGGATGGAATTCAAGGTCCCGAGGGTCGTCCAAATCGTCAGATGCATCGGCAATAACAACCTCGTAGAAAACCTCACCAAAGTGCTCAACCGGTGCCGTTTCGCGAGACTCAACTGCATGGGAAGGTATGGAAAACAGGAGTATGCCGAGTAAAATCAACGTAGCCTGCTTGTTCATGATACACCGAAAATGGTGGGTCATTTGATACTTTGCATAACCTGTGGGGCAAGAGTGAGATACAGAATTACCAGTATTCAACGCGTGGCTTCTTTATTCGAAGATTTGTTCCCTGGTAATGGAACATGTCGGCAAGAAGGGATTGGAATTCTAAGTAACAAGGATGCTTGTGGAGTCCAAGGGTTTTGGATTCATTCGACAACCGAACGAGTATGAACTTCGGGCGAGCACCGTTTGAGAACAGCCATTCGTGAACCACTTGAATGTAGGTAATGCGTAGCGATTCACAGAATGATTCGCCAATTGTCTTTGAATCGTGTGAAAGAAGCGACGGCCAGTCTGAGGGAACCCAGTTTGAGTTAAGATGATTCCACGATGGTTTGAACACGGCCTCAGCATAAGCGCGCTGAACAGGACCAATTTTACTCTGCAGGTCGTTAACTAGATTGGTTCGAGAGAAGGCTTTGGCTACATTGTCTACATAGTCGGGATACAGTGGTGGGTCAATCACCACAGCACTCCGAGCCTTACTTCGTCCGAGATGAGGGTAAATTTCCCAGCCACGAGTTGGGTTGTCGTTGAAATCATATTCATTGCGTTCCCACTTTTCATCATCCAGTTCGGGTGGAGGAGGTGGAGGCAATTCTTCGGGATAGATCACGACGCGTGCCCCAGAATTCGACAAGGTATCGAGCAATGAATCAGGAATGTTTTCACCCCTGATGATGATGCGCCTGTTTTCAATTGGCACGTCTGAACGACGAATCTGAGAAAGGAACGAAAACAAGTTGTCAATTTTCATACTGGCGATAAGCGAAACATCGTCAGCGGAAAGCGCCCACGAATCCACGGGTATGCCGGGGGTGTCGGAAAACAACGGTGTCGAACGCATCGAGACCCAATTTTCGTAGGCTTGGATGTTTTCGATTTTCTCATCGCCGCGTATTCGCAACAAATCGGTTTGCCATTGCGATAACTGCTCAGGGTTGGTGTCCTCAATAACCGTCTCTCCGTATGTATAACCGGAATAAGAAGGCGCAGGTGGAGCGGTTTCGGTCGTGATTTCAAGGTCGCCTTCTTGTCGAGATTCAAGGTATTCCTGTTGTCGGCGTTGGCGGCTTGCCATCCGGGCTATTGGATTCAAGGATTCCTTCACGGCTTCACCAACCTCTTCGACGGCTTGCTCTACATCGTCTCCAGCCTCTACAATGTTCACAAACGACCCGCCGCTTGCGCCGCTGACCTGTCGAAACACGTTCACAGAATCAGTTGGAAGCCCCAAACCAATGATGTGGAACTCAACATCGATTCCGATTTCCTTGATGGCTTCAATACACGGTTGAAAACCGTCAATGCCGTTAAACGGCGGCGATGAGCTCATGTCCATGCCGTCGCTGATGAGGAAAAACAGCCAGTCAACGCTGTCTTTGCTCAACTCTTTGGCTTCATGAACTAAAAACTCCCATAGATAGGTGCCTCCGTAAGGTTTCGGAAATTGTACAGCCATGAGTTCTTCATGGCTTCGGAAATCCAAAGGTGCGAGAACTTTTGAGCGACCACGACTGTTAATCGTTGAAATTTTAGTTTGACGGTCGTTGAATGTCGGAACGAGATTTTCCCACATGGCTTGTGCTACGGTACTTTTTTTCACCCGGCCACTCATGCCTATCGAGCGCATGAACTTTCGAAACATCGATGGACGGACGTTCGCGAAATTGTCATCCATTTCACCATGAATACGTTCGTTCATGGAACCAGAAGTGTCAACATAAATCGCAATCTTCACCACATCGGCACCTCCAGTTCATACTTTGATTGATGGAGGTATCATTTAACAGTATCACGACAAGTCCCAAATGTACATTCAACTATGCAATACTTAGATACTTGAGCACCTTGTCTTCAAACCATGGTCGAGCCTCAACGAAGTCCTGATGGGAAATCAGAGTGGACCGGTTCAGAGTGGGTTCCAGTCGGTACGCAAACCCAACACGCTTCTGGGGCGAATGTCTACACGCAACAAAAAATTGTGGACAGTGTGATTATGGGTAACTTGACCTCACAGACCATCGTCCAAAACAGCCCTGAAGACCTTGCAAAGGCAATGGTTCTCGCACTTGAGCAAATCGGTTTTGTAGGGAATATCCAGTCTTCCAATCCGTCGCAAGAGCAGATGTCGAACGTGAAAAACCTCCTCAAATCCAGCGACGCCCTCGCATCCAAAGGCGTTCAGATACAAGGGTCCACGCACCTCAAACTGGGAAATGCAGCACGTCTAACTGGACGTTTTGAAGCAGCGATGGAGTATTACCAACGGGCGCTTGAGACGTTCCAAACAGAAAAAAACCGCAGTGGTGAGGCGGATTCGTTAATCAATATCGGATATGTAGCACTGAGTCAAGGTGACCTTGCTCGCGCTTATACCAACTTCACCACCGCTCGTGCAATGAAGACAGAAATCGATGATGTGAACGGAGAAGCGGACGTCATTTTAGCGATGGCGAATCTCGCACTAGCAGGCAATGAAAACGAGCAAGCAGAACTGCTGTTCAGTCAAGCCTTAACAATCAAAGAAGAGCATGCTGATGAGCATGGTATTGCCATTGCACTTATTGGCCTAGGGAACATTTTGGAGAGTAAAAAGGACTACCAGGCTGCACAACTCCATTACCGACAAGGTCTCATCATCAAGAGAAAACAACGGGACAGGGAAGGCGAAGCAATCGTCTTATCGAATCTTGCTACAATCGCAGAACATCTTGGAAACACGAGTGATGCACAACAACTCACGAACCAAAGCATTGCAATAAAAAGAGAAATTGGTGACCGCCGTGGTGAATCCTTTTCCAACATTCAATTGGCCTCGCAGGCTAAACAGCGTGGCGATTTTATCGAAGCGGAACGGCTGTTCAAAATGGCCTTGAAAATGATGCGGAAACTCTCTGACTTGAGGGGTCAATCCGACACACTGAACATGCTTGGTGTGTTTTATGAAGAGCAAGACAGGTTTGAAGAAGCCGAACGCTATTTTACAGACGCACTCACCATCATGAAACAACTTGGCGACAGGCAAGGGGAAGGTATGGCGTTGTTCAACATAGGTAATACCAACCTCTATCGTAACCAGTTGGACGCAGCACAGGAACAGTTTGACCGCAGTTTACGAATCGCAAAAACGGTCAATGATTACGAAGGAGCATCTGACGCGCTGGTTCAACTGGCTGCAATTGCAGAACATCGACAGGACATGCAACGCCGACAAAGCTTGTTGAAAGAGGCCGCTGCAATACTACGCAACAACAACATCAAGGTAACTGGATGGCTTCTTGACAACGGATTTTGAATGAATGCCATGCCGCAACGTCAAGAGAACAGAGCACGATTGATGTCTTCTCGAGCAACCGAACAGAATTGTCCCGCCTCCAAATCGTAATCGGATAGAACCATGCCTTCGGTCGATACCCTGTGAAGACGCTCGACATGGTTGTCCAACGAGGCAAACATTCTGCGAATCTGTCTTTTTTTACCTTCATCAATGGTGAGAATTGCACAACGCTCATGCTCCAAATAGACGTGGGCTGGTCGTGTTTGAAATTCGTGCCTCTCGCCGTATTCAACAACCGATACGTCAACACCTAACCGAATGAGATCGATGTCTTCTCGCGAGATTGGGTTCTGCGTTTCAACCCTGTATGTTTTCTTGATGTGCCGGTCGGGGTTTGTGATTGCATGCACCATTTTACCGTCCGTTGTCACGAGTAGAAAACCCGTTGTATCCTCATCTAATCGACCAACAGTAACCAGGGTTTCAAACACATTGGCATCTACCGCGTCGCGAAACAAATCATACACGGATGTTTTGTTCAATTCTCTTTCTTGTACGTTCAGCCGTGAACAAATGTAACCGTGTGGCTTGTTCAGTAGGAAATAGAAATCTGTCACGGGAAGGGTCAGTACATTCCCTTTGTATTCAACGACGCGCTTGGCTGGATTGAATTCGAAGGCGATGTTTTTCACCACCGAGCCGTTGACCGTTATATGGCCGTCCCAAATGGCTTGCTTGACTTCAGCCTTCGACGCGAATTCACCGGTTTTCGAGAGAAATTGGTGCAGTCGAAGTTTCATTCCTTTCCCTCGAATGTCGGTGTAAGTGCAGTGCTCTTAGCAGTTCCTCTTTGGCTGTACATCTTCCTGTAATAGCCTCTAGAGAGGCCACTGAGAAGTGGGCGATGCAGGATTCGAACCCGCGTCGACGGGTTCGAAGCCCGTCAGGATATCCAGGCTACCCTAATCGCCCTTGTCCATGCCAGATGTCCCCCCTTCTTGAAGAAGGCGGATGGTTTAGGACGGATATGGCCCGCTCGCTTCCGTGTATCCCAATGGGCTGCTCGGCATGCTGTCGCGAGACAACCATGCCACTCACACGGGCTGAAGCGTCCCTCTTATCAAGACGCACAGGTATGAGCGTTGAAGAGTTTACATGGAAAAATAACGGTATACTTACGCTCTTGAACAATGAAGAAACCCGTGCATGTGTCTTTCTCCTCACATCTTCATCGGATGTGAACGCGGAGGGAATGTGTTCGGTGTACGAGGTTCGCCCGAAAGGCTGTCAAATATATCCAAAGGTTTTGAATGAAAACGATGAAGCAATTCTGGATGAGGGTTGCCCGCACAAAGCCATGTTTCCCGAACCGACCGAGGAAGATTCCATCGTTCTGCTCAACCTCGAGGAACGCTTGATGCAAGAAGGATAAGGCGACCTAAACTTGCATGGACATGTTCGACCCATCGGCCTTCAATTTTCCATCCAGTTTGTTCAAAACAGGCCTCTAAATCATGCCACTCTCCATGGAGTAGGTGAATCGGTGCATCAACAGGCAACGCTTCATCACCATACTCGCCATACGGGTGAATCGGCACGATCAACACGAAGTGAGCGCCAGGGCCTGCGACAGATGAAGAACTGTTGAGAACCGCCTGAATGAGCGTCACAGGAGCCAAGGTTCCTTGTGAATTACGACCGTACGGTGGGTCGAGAACAAAGCCGCTGATACGTTGCTTGACATCGTCTGGAAGAAGGTTGTCCAACGTCGTAGCATCGCCGTGAAACAGGCGGGCTTGAGATGAAGCGTTCGCCCAATCCAAGTTCCTCTGGGCCCCTTCAATCATTTCGGGATCAAGGTCAATCCCGTAGGCTTGCCTACCCGAAACGGCTGCCTCAAGAACAAATCCACCTGTCCCCGTCATCAAGTCCAGTGTCGCCCCCCTTTGCAGAGGACCTGAGGCCAAATTCACTGCTAAGCGAGCGAGGCGTGGGTCAAGACTAACCGGTTTGAAGAAAGGTCGATCTGTAGCACGACGAGACGATATTCCGTCAGATTCATCTCCAGTACCTATCATCCAACCGCATACAATCACACCTGCCGAAGCGTCGATTACCATTCCAAGTCGATGGTCGGGAGTCTCAAGGTCGATGCTGTACGATTGGGCAGAGAGCATGCCTCCAAACTTCCGCATCAATTCACGAGCACTCATTCCGTCCATTTTCCCCTCGTGCTTCCATGAACGAACGGCAACAGAACCCGTTCGCGGATAGGTCTCGATGTACGCCTCAACTCTCTGGAAGAGAGTTTCAAGCCCGTCTTCTACCGACCAAATCACGGCGTTCAGCAATATGGCTTGGCATCCGCTTGAGCACGATACAGCCTCCTCGAAACGTTGGACAGGGGCACTCCCTTCGAGACAAAGCAAACGCCGTGCTGACAAACGATGTGCTGCCATCTCAGGAAGCAAAGCCGAGATTTCAGCCCGAGCCAAGGCGACATGCCACCCGCGCAAACTTGCAACATGGCTGGTCATGGAGGGCGCTGGTGGCTCCACTTCTTGACCGGTTCGGATGCCAATATACACATACTGTCAACCCGTGTTAACTCCATGGGCTGCAATCTGAAAGACCTTGCAACTGCGGAAAACATTGACCTGGCAAGTCTCGCCGGTCAACGCGTCGGCATCGATGCTTTTCTTACCGCCTTTCAATTTCTAACAACAATGAGAGACCGTTCGCCGCAAGGTGACGGAGGTCCACTGAAAGCAGACAATGGGAAAGTGGTGTCGCACTTAATGGGGTTCCTCAACCGTACCGCGACCCTCCTCAACCTCGGCATTCGCCCCGTGTACATCTTTGATGGTGAATCTCCTGAACTCAAGGCTGACGAGCTCGCAAGCAGACGGGCTCGCAGAGAGGAAGCAGAGCGAATCCACAGTGAGGCGTTAGCGGTGGGAGATTTTGCACTCGCACAAAAAATGGCTCCGCGTATCATGCACTACTCTCAAGAGATGGTGGATGAAACCAAACAATTGCTTGACCTCCTGGGCGTGCCGTGGGTTGTAGCCAAAGCAGAAGGTGAAGGACAAGCAGCAGTAATGGCTGCGAAGGGACAACTCGACGTTGTTGCTACGCAAGACTGGGACGCGTTGCTTTACGGCACACCGCGATTGGTACGCAATTTGATGAGTGATGGCTCGAAACAACACGGTCGAACGGTTCGTGCCCAAATGATTCACCTCGACGGGATGCTACAAACCAACGATCTTACCCGTTCACAACTGATTGATTTAGCCATCATGATTGGAACAGATTTTCATCCAGGCATTCGCGGTATTGGTCCGAAAACAGGTATCAAACTCATCAAAGAACACGGTTCCATTGAAGTCATTTGTCAAGTGAAAGGAAAGGATGTGCCAGAGCGTCTTGATGAAATTCGAAACATCTTCCATTCTCATCCAGCCGTCGAAGTCGAAGATTCGGCACTTGAATCAGGACAGGTCGATGTACCTGGCCTCATCCAATTTTTGCAGGTTGAACGGCAGTTTAGTCAGCGTCGTATGGACAACGCACTGGACAAGTTGCGTGAAGTCGGATTGGTTCGAGAAGGCGGTCAAACCTCATTGTTTTCATTCTGACGGCCGCATGAACCGTAACGGACTTGCCAAAACATCGACGCCCTTGTGCTGCGTCACCACGCCACGTGCTATGCTTTGAGGGTCTTCAAGCGCCTCAAGAACCGTATTAACCGGAGCGCAGGGTATACTGTGAAGCAATGCCTCAAGTGTGGAGCGGTCTAGCACTGCTACCGCCTCGCCCACTGCTTTTTCAACTGCAGTACGATGCTCGATTCGACCTTCATTAGTCGACCATTCATCTGGAGCATCGAGCGACAGGTGCTGAGCCAATGCTTTCCACTGATTGTCCGATCCTACCCCGATTACAAACCATCCATCCTTGGCTTCAAACGCTCTGTAAGGAACAAGGTTGGGGTGCGCCGAACCCATTGGAACTGGGTTAATGCCACTGGCCATGGCGTTGTGTGCTTGGTTCACGAGTGCTGCTACGGCACTGTCCCACAGCGATATATCAATGCGCATTGCTTCCCCGGTTTTTTGTTTGTGAAAAAGAGCGGCGAGGATGGCGTTACCGGCGTTCAAACCCGTGATGACATCAATCCATGCAACTCCTACTTTTACCGGAGGGGAGTCGACTTCGCCCGTAATGCCCATAATACCACTTCGGGCTTGGAGGGCAACATCGTAACCAGGTTCATCACGACGCGGGCCCGTTGCCCCGTAGGCTGATATTGAGCATGTAATGACGTCCTTCGGCATTGGACCGAGGAGACGTTCAAGTGTCCCTGGTTTGAAATTTTCAACAACTACATCAGCCGTTTCAATCAACGAACGCACCTCATCGGCTTGCTTCTTAAGATTGAACGTGACTATATTCTTGCCGCGATTGCACGACAAGAAGTAGGCTGCCACTTCCTTACCATCGAAGCCTTTCGTGAACGGAGGCCCCCAATGACGGGTGTCATCGCCCCACGGCGCTTCGATTTTGATAACTTCAGCCCCCAAGTCAGAGAGCATTTGTGTTGCATAAGGTCCAGCTAAAATTCGAGAGACATCGACAATTCGAACACCGTTGAGAATTCCGCCCATACCACCCCCAGATGTCCGAAAGGGTTGAACCTCACCCCCCAAACCGTTGCTTATGGAGCGGTTCGGAATCGAAGGTGAGCGCTTTTGGAAGTCGCTCCTCCTTTTCGGCCTCCTGCTGAACGTTTTGGTGTGTTTTACCAGTGACCTCGGTCTTGACACGCAAGTCAAAATGGCCGTGAACGATGACGGTGCGTTGCCTTGGGGGGATTTACGCCCCGAAACGACGGGTCAAAGCGATGCATTCGACGGGGGTGAGCGAAGAGTGCTTCCATTGTACGGCCTGTCAGAAACCGGAATAAAAGCAACGGCGCTTGTCACTTTCTTGGGCCTCCTTGCTTGTCTGTACCGCTGGAGTGGAGTGCGCTCAGCAACCGTTTTTTCACTTTCACCCGCGATGTTGTTTTCGGTTGGTAGAGGCTATGAAGAAGTGTACTTGGCTGTTTTTTGTTCGGTTGCACTGCTGCTTTTTTCGGGCGTACTTTCCGGTAAATACAGGGCTCTACAATGCTTCTTTGGTGGTATCTGCTTCATGGCGATGGTTTATTCGAAAGGATTTACAAGCCTGCTGGGCGTTCTTCTTGGTGCGCTATTCATCGGTGCTGTTGTACTGATGTGGCATGAACTACAGCAACGTCAGTGGAAAGGCACTGCATGGATGGCTCGACCAGATGTGGTGGCCATCGTATCGGGTAGCGTTGTGGCTCTGGTCATGTTCGTGTTTGGACTGCTGGAAATGAATCCTACACTCGCCATTATCGGGCAAGAACCCCTGCGATATGTCTCTGCGTTGCTGTTCTCAGTTTTCGATTTAGGCGTCCTCTTCGTATTGTTTGGTATGGTAGTATGGCCGTTTGTTATGCCGATGCTGAAGGGAATAAAAGAGTCCCGTGATGAAAGGGTGGCTTTCATGGCTGGCTACATCTCTGGAATATTCGTGGCTCTCGTTCTCTATGTTGCAGCGTTGTGGACGTATGAAGCCAGTATATGGGGCGCAGAATGGCCTGGAATCATTTGGACCATGGGGAACAACGGCAGGTATGTCACCATGTTGTACATCCCGTTGGTGATACTTATGCATCAAATGAACAAACTCCACAGCATCCCGACGCTGGATGAACCGAAGTCAAAACTCAAACCGATGTTTGCAACGCTTCTGTTGCTGCTTCCACTCTCTTTGCTCGCATCCGTTCACGGGCAAACAATGTGGACCGATGAGGCGGCTGAAGCAATGGAATTGGAAACCAACGATCATTTTTTATTCGTATCAGAGGATACGCTCGGTATGCACTGGCTTTACACCTTTTATGCACCGCTTGATGCTGAGCAGAACAACATTACGGGACATTGGAGATCAATCAACTCACAATGGGAATCAGATCTCAACTCAACCCTGTCTCATGTTCAAGTCGTAGTGACTTCACCGGATGCAACGTTAACACCGCTCGGGTGGGATGTGAAACACAGTGGAGAAAGTGATTTCCTCAACGGTAAAGGAGAATGGCGCGTTTTAACGCGCTCTTAACCTCAAGCGTTCTTGTCAGCTTGGACTTGGGTGCGCACTGCTTGAGCAGCGGACTTTGCTTCTTGCATAGCCTTGCGCACACGGGTACCAGCAGCAGCGTTACCCTTGTCATGCTTTACAGCATCAACAAGAGCGGCAGTTAAATCATCAATCATCGTTTGAACCATAGCCTCGACGGACATAGCCTGTCCCCGGTGAAATCGGCTTTTATTGATTGCTCTACAAATGGATGAAATCAGCCTACAAAAAACGAGGTACGCCTCGCCGTTCCCCCCAATAGTGCACGGAATCAAAGATGCGACTTAAACAGCATGTCGTTTTTCAAGCGAGGGTTGAAAACCCTACGGCTTGAGGGTCATTCAAGGAGGAGCAAACATGCGCTTCGGTGTTCAAGGAACTTTACCCGATCCAGACCCAGTTGCAACCCGGGAGTGGATTGATTCAATCCTTGCTGTTCGTGAACAACTCGGCGAAGAGGAAGCACGTCGTATTCTGTTTTCGACCGTTGATGCGGCACGCAACGCAGGTGTTGACATCGACGTGGTGAACACGCCGTACCTCAATTCGATCCATCCAGACGCGCAAGGGGCGTACCCTGGTAACTTGGAAATCGAGCAACGGTTGCATGGCATCATACGCTGGAACGCCATGATGGTCGTCACCCGTGGCAACAAATACTTCGATGGGATTGGTGGACACATCTCCACCTATGCTTCGGCATCACATGCGTGGGAACTTGGTTTCAACCATTTCTTTCGGGGAAAGGATGGAGCAGGTCAAGGTGACCATTTGTATTGGCAAGGCCATGCATCTCCCGGCATTTATTCACGTGCTTGGCTTGAAGGCCGTTTAACCCTCGAACAGATGGAAGCGTTCCGTCAAGAAACCGGGGGGAATGGACTTTCCTCCTACCCGCACCCTCGCCTAATGCCTGACTTCTGGGAGTTCCCGAGCGTGAGCATGGGGTTGGGTGCAATGACTGCGATTCATCAAGCACGATTCAACCGCTATCTCGAAGACCGAGGGTTGGTTTCGACTTCGAACTCTCGCGTATGGTATACCATGGGTGACGGAGAATCGGATGAACCTGAATCGCTGTCACAATTATCCCTTGCAGGCCGAGAAGGGCTGGATAACATCGTCATGACGATGAACTGCAATTTACAACGGCTTGATGGCCCTGTTCGTGGCAATTCAAAAATTGTACAAGAACTTGAGGGGCGATTTCGCGGCGCTGGATGGAACGTCATCAAGGTACTCTGGGGCAGCAGTTGGGACGATTTGTTCGCCCGAGATACGGCCGGATTGCTGGCTGCACGCCTCGATGAACTTGTCGACGGTGATGAACAGCGAATCATGACGGCTGACGGAGCAACAATCCGAAAGGACTTGTTCAACTCAGACGGGCTGCAGGCTCTCGTCGCTCACTTGAGCGACCAGGAACTTGTCGACCTTTGTGCCGACGTCGGAGGACATGATTTCATCAAACTCCATGCAGCCTATGCACAAGCTACCGCCCACAAAGGAGAGCCGACTGTCGTACTCATCCGCACCATCAAAGGATTCGGGCTCGGCCCTGCCTTTGCAGGCCGTAATACGACGCATCAAAAGAAGAAAGCCGACATGGAAAGCATGCAATACATGCGCGATGACCTAGGCCTTGCATTCACCGATGAAGACTTAGAAACGTACCCCTATGTCATGCCAGAAGATGTTCCGGAACTTGTGGCCTATGCCAAGGAGCGCAGGGCTGCAATGGATGGATTCATGCCGTCTCGAACCGTACCAAAGTTCGATCTTCAACTCCCCAAAGAAGCGACCTATGCTGACTTCGATGCAGGAACGAAAGGCAACATGCAGGTGTCCACCACTATGGCATTCGTGCGTATTCTGCGCGCCCTGATGAAAGACAAGGACTTCGGTGAACGCATTGTTCCAATTATTCCTGACGAAGCCAGGACCTTCGGAATGGATCCGTTGTTCGCTGAGTTCGGCATATACCACCCAGAAGGCCAATTGTACAAACCAGTCGACCACAAGGTGCTGATGAAATACAAGGAATCAGCAAAGGGTCAACTGCTGGAAGAAGGCATCAACGAAGCCGGAGCGACTTCAACCTTCATTGCTGCAGCAACCTCTTTTGCGACCCATCACTATCCGACCGTGCCTTTCTACACCTTCTATTCGATGTTCGGATTCCAGCGCGTGGCTGACCTCATTTGGTCGGCAGCCGACCAACGAGCCCGTGGGTTCCTCATGGGAGCTACTTCTGGCCGTACGACACTCAACGGTGAAGGATTGCAGCATCAAGACGGCCATTCTCTGCTGATGGCTCACACAAACCCCGCCGTTCGCGCTTGGGACCCAGCTTTTGCTTACGAATTAGCAACCATCATTCGACACGGTATCGATGAAATGTACGGCCAGGATAAAGATGTCATCCACTACATTGCCGTCTACAATGAAAACTACCCTATGCCACCAAAACCAGAAGGTGTCGACGAAGGCATCATTCGTGGCATGTATCTGCTCCGAGGCGCTCCGAAAGGCGACGGCCCAATCGTTCGCCTCATCGGTTCAGGCCCGATTATGGTTCAAGTCTTGGATGCGGTTGAGAAACTCGAAGTCTACGGCGTCCGCTCAGAAATCTATTCCGCTACATCGTACGGTGAAATGCGTCGCGAAGGTTTGGAATGCGATCGGTGGAACCGCTTGCACCCAACACAAACTGCGAAGCAGCCATGGATTGAACAGTTGCTTGGTAGTGGCGATGTTCCCGTCATAGCCGTCAGCGATAACATGGCAGCTGTGCCCGACATGGTTCGCCAGTGGATTGGTGGCCACTTCACCGTCTTGGGAACCGATGGGTTTGGCCGCTCAGATACCCGTGAGGCGCTCCGTAGATTCTTCGAAATTGATGGCGTGGCCGTTGCACTTGCTGCTCTTTCTTCCTTGGTTCGCAACGGTTCAATCGATGCGGACGTGTATGAAAAGGCAGAGAAGGAATTCGGCATCTCAACCAAACGAGATGACATCACCGAATTGTGAACATGAGACGAGTGCTTCATTGACGATTAGCCCAACGGGCTGCTTGAGTGAACAAATCCTCGAAAGCATCGATAGTGTGAATGAGGGGTTTAGCATAACCGCCACCCATAAACACCACGACGGGAATGTTGGCATTGATGGCACGCTCGAATACCATGTCATTTCGTCGCTGCATTCCGAGCCGAGAAACGTTGAGTTTCCCCAATGCGTCGGTGGCTAATGCGTCAACTCCGGCTTGAAAAAGCAATAATTCCGGTTGATGGTCAAAACAGAGATCCAGCGCTTCCTCCACCGCTTCAAGGTAGAGCATGTCTCCACTATCGGCCGCTATGGGCAAATCGTGGTCGCTGCTTGACTTCCGAAATGGAAAGTTAACGGCACAGTGAACCGAGACCGTGAGGGCCTCATCTACGTGTTGAAGTGCTGTTGCCGTGCCGTCTCCTTGATGAACGTCAAGGTCGAGTACGGCGACGCTACCTACGTTGAGGTTGTTCAAAGCGTGAAGGGCGCATACGGCCAAATCGTTGAACACGCAGTATCCGGAACCGAACCCTCGATGAGCATGGTGTGTTCCTCCAGCCATGTTGGCTGAAATTCCTCCGAATTGAATCGCATTTTCAGTTGCTTCCAAAGCACCCCCCATCAGCAAGAGGGTTCGCTGAATCATGTCGTCTGTCCATGGAGTCAAGCCGATACGTTTGATCTCTTTCTCACGAAGGTTTCCAGCGAGAAAGCGATCTACATAGTCTTCATCGTGAGCCAGTAAAAGATGCTCCCGTTGAATGGGCTTAGGTGTGTGAATCTCGATTGAAGGTTCAAATTTGGCCGGTTTTTCGCCATCTAAAAGAAACGGGGTAAGCCGCTCCAACACGCGTACGTAGCGATCCCTAGGGAAGCGAGCATCCGGATGAATGCCATCGGTGTAGAGCGAATGGTACCAGATTGAAAGGTCACTCTGGCTTGTAGGCATCGCGCCTTGCTCTTCAGCACTCACCTCCTCCGCAACCAACGTCGAGACTTGAGAAATGGACTCTTCCACACGCTACCTAGATTGGGATGAATTAAAAACAAGTGTTCAATTTTCATCCTCAAATTTAGAACTTAGTTGGTTGTGATTCCTCTTTCAACCATCAGCAGTGTGACGAAGAACTCAACTGAGTGGCCAAGTAAAGTCCGTTGCTTCCTCTGACACCTTCCAAAGTTTCTGCATGGTCTCTTTCTCGTATGCATAAGCTTCAAGCGTATTCTTCGCAACTGGACCAACCATGTTCAAACGTCCTGTGGGACCGTACAGTGC